>JACRGO010000125.1 GCA_016212295.1 Nitrospinota bacterium
CGCAAGAAGACAGGGCGTTCATCCAAGAGATTTCTTGCAAATTCTCCTAAGCGAGGATACGGCCAAGGCCCAAGCCGCACTATACCAAAACTCAAGCTGAAGCCGTGATGCGCTCTAAAAAATTTGGGCTAAACTGTTACCCCTTTTAATGATTTCTTCCTCCGTTTCATCCGGCTCAAAATTTCATAGAGAGAAAATTTGGCAACCGCCAAGATGGGAAGGATCTAAAGCGAATGCCTGTTTACCGTACGGGAAAGATATTTTGTCCATAACTAAAAAAACAAGGTCTTATAATACGTCCAGAAATTTGCGCTTCCGCTCAAATTTTTCAACCGTATTTATTTTTGTTGCGGCGAAGCCGCGCCATGCATGAATAGCGGCTAATTCAACAGAAATGCTCCACCACCTTGTAACCGGCGCCGGACAAAAGATTGCATAAGGGCAGGGTTTCCCGGTGCTTGATCCTGAATGAGTAAACCTCTTCACCGTGCTTTTCGGAAACTTGGCCGATTCCTATCATTTTACAGTCCTCGGACTCCAAAAGGCGCTTTATCTCTTCCACGTCATCGAGGCTTTTTACCTGCACGTCGATTCTAGCCGATTTCTGGAGCCCGTCCATAAGCTCAATGAAGACCCCGAGGATATCCTGGTAGGTGATGATTCCAACCAGCTTCCCCTTGTCCACGACTGGAAGCCCTCCGATCTTCTTCATGTAGAGCAGCCTTGCCGCGTCCTGCACGAAGGTCTTTGAGGTGACCGTGGCCAGTTCCCGTTGCATCACGGCTTCAACGGATACCGGTTTCAACTCGTGGACGTCATTTTTTCCCTGATTGACGTTTAGCTTTACGTCCCGGGATGTGACGATGCCGAGGAGTTTTGATTTGTCCGTCTTGTCCACCACCGGCAGTTGCCGGACATCATGCTTTACCATTAATTTAAGAGCGATGCTGATCTTGTCATTGGGGAATAGGGTAATGAGTTCCCTGGACATTATTTCACCGACAAACATGGCATTTCTCCTTTAAAAAAAATTCGTGGATAATGAATATAAAATAGCATGGAATCAGTTGAAAGGAAAAGAAAAATTTATGGTATTGTTAATGAGGCACAATCCTTTGTCCCGCCTATGCTGGGCTATCTTAAAAAATCTTTAAGATAATGCTTACGCGGCCTTAAAATTTAATGGCTTGGGGATGGAAAATATCTCTTTTTTAAGGTTGTAGTAATGCTGTTCAGTTAATACGCTCATTATCCAGCTTAATACCGGGAGTGTGAGAGCGGCCCGCACTGCCTGATTGGGCCAGTGCGGCGGCGTTCACCGCGGGTGCTCGTTGCCTAGTGGACAAAGGTACAGCCACCATTCCCCTGAAAGTTTGCGGGGCGGCGTGGATATTTTGGAAAATCCGGCGAATTTTGACCACAATTTGGACACGGAAATAAAAAAGGGGCCGGCCACATTGGGCTAGCCCCTTGATTTTATGGTGCCGAGGGAGGGAATTGAACCCCCGACACGAGGATTTTCAGTCCTCTGCTCTACCGACTGAGCTACCTCGGCCCCATTCAATAAACAAAAATTTTTTTAGTTTTTATTTTCGGATCATTTAACCGGCTTGTGCCGCGCAAGCCCATGCCGAACCGAAAGTGTAATTCTAATTCAAATCACCATTAAAAATCAATTTATCTTCCCCCGCCTTGCTATTTTTGTTCAAATTAAATAAAATTTTAGACTTTGCAACGCCTTAATAAGCGCGTATCCGCGCTTTTACATTTTAGATACTTCACTTAAATAGGAGAGTTTATGCCGTCGATTGAAGCAGTAAAAAAAGGGATTGATTCAGCGAAAAAGGAATTAAAGGAAAAGAAAGCCACCGCCGACGCCGCAAGCGGCAAGGAAGGAACTCGATCCATTCGTAAAAAGATAAAACGCCTGTCCCGAAAATTAGTGGTCAAGAAAATTATCGCGGCCAAGGAAGAAGAGCAATTGAAAAAGAAGGCCGAAAACGAGGCCAAAAAAGCCGAGAAGGAGACAAAAAGCAATGAGCGGCGGAGCGCCGAGGAAAAAAAGAAGGAAGAAATAAAGAAACTGAGGGCCGAAGCCGCGGCGAAACGGCTTGAAGAGCAAAAGAGGCTGGAGGAGGAAAGAAAGGCCAGGGAAGAAGAAAAGAGAAAGAAAAGGGAAGAAAAGGAAAAAGCCAAGGCTTCTGAAAAAGATAGGAAGCCCAAGCAGGGCGAAAAAGATAAAAAGGACAGCGCCAAGGGCGAGGAGGAAGTAAAAACAGAGGGCGAGGACAAATCAAGGAAAAAGGGCGCCCAGGCAGCCCCTAAAGCCAAGACAAAGCCCAAGGAGGACGAAAAGGGCGATAAGCCTAACTCCTCGGAAAAAACCCAGGAATAAGGAATCCAAACCCGAAGAATGAAAATTTCCGAAAAGGAAGTAGAGCATATAGCTCGTCTGTCGAGGCTTGAACTGGAGCCGGAAGAAAAACCGAGGATGGCGGAGCAACTCGGGAAAATTCTGGATTACATGGCCAAGTTGAATGAACTGGATACCGAGGGCACGGAGCCGACCTCCCATGTCCTGCCCATCCAAAACGTATTCCGTGAGGACGGGGTGGCCCGCCATTTCGCGGGGGCTGACCTCATGGCCAGTGCCCCTAAAAAGGACAAGGGGCATTACCAGGTCCCCAAGATTCTTGGGTCTTAGTTCCAGTTTTAAGTGACTAAAGTGAACTAAAGTGACTAAAGTTAAAAATCAAAGACGGCTTTTTCGCCTTAACTTTAGCTCACTTTAAACTTTAGTCACTTTAGTCAATTTTATTTGTTTGCGGCCATGCCGCGACACGCATGGCACATCTAAATTTACATCAGCTAACCATCCATCAACTGGCCGGTCTCTTGAGGAGCGGAGAGTGCACCTCCACTCAAATAGTGGAGTCCGTTCTCCAGAGAATCGAGGCGGTGGAGGGAAAAACCAATTCTTATCTCTCCGTCTTCCACGATGAAGCGTTGCGGCAGGCGGAGGCCGCTGACCAGGTTTTCAAAAGAGAGAAAAATCCCCACATCCTGGCAGGCATCCCAATCGCCATAAAGGACCTGATCTCCCTGAAAGGGGAAAAAAACACCTGCGCCTCGAATATCCTGCGAAATTACATTTCTCCATTTGACTCCACGGCGGTCCGCCGCTTGAGGGAGGCCGGGACGGTCTTCATCGGAAAAACCAATCTGGATGAATTCGCAATGGGGTCCTCCAACGAAAATTCCTGCTTCGGCCCAGCTAAAAATCCCTGGGACCTTGGCCGCGTGACCGGGGGGTCCAGCGGCGGCTCCGCCGCCGCGGTGGCGGCTGACGAATGCATAGGTTCGCTTGGCACCGACACCGGCGGCTCCATCAGGCAGCCCGCCTCCTTTTGCGGGGTGGTTGGACTAAAGCCCACCTATGGAAGGGTCTCCCGCTTCGGCCTTGTGGCCTTCGCCTCGTCCCTGGACCAGATAGGCCCCATGGCCAAGGATGTTAAGGACGCGGCTATCATGCTGAACTGCATTTCCGGGAAGGACCCCATGGATTCCACCTCAGCGGACGTCCAGGCTCCGGATTTTACTAAGTCCCTGGCCGGAGACGTCCGCGGACTTAGAATCGGGGCGCCAATTGAATATTTCGCGGAAGGCTTGGACCCGGAAGTGGAAAAGGCGGTAAAGGACGGGATGGAAAGACTGAAAGCGCTGGGCGCGGAAATCACGGATATCTCCCTTCCACACACCTCCTACGCGCTGCCGGTGTATTACATTCTTTCCTCAGCCGAGGCGAGTTCAAATCTGGCCCGCTATGACGGGGTGAAGTACGGCTACCGTTCGGGCGAGGAGGAAGGCTTGAGGAAAATGTATGAAAGGACCAGAAAGGAAGGGTTCGGCCCGGAGGTGAAAAGGCGGATCATGCTTGGGACCTATGTTCTTTCCTCCGGATACTATGACGCCTATTACATTAAGGCCCAAAAGGTCAGGACCCTCATCCGGGGGGACTTTGATGACGCCTTTAAAAAGTGCGACGTTATAATCTCGCCCGTGGTTCCGGCCCCGGCCTTCAAGCTGGGGGAGAAGATGGAAGATCCCCTTACTATGTACCTGTCGGATATATATACAATGCCCGTCAACCTTGCCGGACTTCCGGCCCTATCCGTTCCGTGCGGATTCAACTCATCCGGCCTTCCCATGGGGATGCAGCTCATAGGAAGGCGCTTTGACGAAGAGACCATCCTCCGCGCCGCTTACGCCTTTGAGACAACCACGGATTTCCATAAGAAGAAACCCCTGCTTTGATTCTAAATTTGTAATACAGGGGACAGTTGCCAGGGTAAGACAGGAATGAGTCATGTGCCAGGGCGCACAACGCATGACTCACAACGCATGACGCTTGATTATGGAAATATTCGACCCCATAGCCGGATTTTATTTTAATCCCTTGATTGTGATTGGATTGGGCTTGTTCGCGGGTTTGATGGCCG
The DNA here is from genome assembly GCA_016212295.1 of Nitrospinota bacterium. Taxonomy (GTDB): domain Bacteria; phylum Nitrospinota; class Nitrospinia; order JACRGO01; family JACRGO01; genus JACRGO01. The sequence goes on from JACRGO010000125.1 coordinate 4,500, forward strand.
GCATGGTGGGGCTTGGGGGAGGACTTATCCTGGTCCCGGCCATGATCCTGTACGGCGTGGCGCCAAACGTCGCCGCGGCCACGGCCAATTGCTTCATGGTATCCACGTCCTCATCCGGCCTGTACGCCTACATGGCCGGGCGCAATGTCAACGTGAAGACCGGCGCCTGCCTGGTCTGCGGCTCCATGCTGGGCGGGATGGCCGGGGTCCCCCTTGTCAACGAATTACTGAGGTCCGGCATGGCGGACGGGGTCATAAGGACATGCTTCGCGGCGATCACCGGGACAGTCGGCCTTTTCATGCTGTGGGATGTATTCCGTACCGGGAAAGGAAGCCGGCAAGGGGATGGCGGCAAGCTTCAATGGACCAAATCCACAATCGCGATGATTGTGCTTGTGGGGATGGCGGCGGGTTTGGCCTCTTCCATCCTTGGGATAGCCGGTGGGGTGTTTATTGTTCCCTTCCTGATTTATTTTCTTGGCTTCGAGACGCGCATGGCCGTCGGCACGAGCCTGATGCACATCCTGTTCACCACTGCGGGCGTGAGCATATTTCATTCCTATCAAAATAAAAACCTTGATATGGTCCTGGCTTTTTTCCTTATGATTGGATCAGGGGCAGGGGCGCAGATGGGGGCGTACCTGTCAAAAAAATCAAGCCCAAGGGCGATCAAATTTATTTTCGGGCTCATGGCCGTCGCCGGCTCATGGAGACTCTTGTGGGGCCACGTTTATAGGAAGGCGGGGGCGGTCCATCAATTGAGGGAATATCCGGAAATTTTACGGGAGGCAATGAGATTTATTGAGGGGCGCCCATTGGCATACGGGGCGCTCTCCGTCTGCCTGGCCTTGGGCATAGGGCTGTTCTGGGGGAGGATATTCGCGAGATCAAGCAGGGTATGAAGATATTTTAAATTTCAGATTGGAAGAATATAAAAAGCTGTCTTGAAAAAACGTTTACCCTGAAAAGCAAACATACGGTTGCAATAAGAAGCCCGCTGACACACCCCGGCCTTCGGCCACCCCTCTCAAGAGGGGAATTTTTCAGATGAAAAAATTTTAAATCGCCGGCGGTATGATTTCCCTATATTGGCCTTGAACCTTCATGGCTTGCCGCTGCTTGCGCGGCGCCTTATTCCTTAACCCCCTATTGAAAGGGCGCCACCATCTATAAATTCCCCTCTTGAGAGGGGTGGCCGAAGGCCGGGGTGTGTTAAGGATTTTCGTGGCTGTTTGCAAGCAGGCGGACCGTAATGTTTTTTCAAGACAGCTTCTAAAAAACTGCTATAAATCTAAAATTAATTCCAGTAAACTTCAGTCACTTTAAACTTCAGCCCGCTTCAGTTCACTATACTGTAAATCATCCTTGTTTCGGGCTTTTCACCACCGCTGAGGACGGCACCAGGTCCTTCGGCAGGCCCTTCCTGACCTCTTCCGCCTGGGCCTCTGTCGCGAAGTTGCCGATATACACGGCTGTCAGGTTGCCGGAGTTTTTTTCCGTTTCGCTTATTGCTTCAAAACCCAGGCTGGAAATTTTCTCTTCCGTGTCATCCGCCTTGCTCGCCGAGGAGTATTTTCCCGCGTCGACTTTATAGATCGCCTCTGCCTTGTCATAAATGACCCTTGCTCCATGCACTCCCGCTCTTTTTATTTCCCTTGCCGCGTCCTCCGCTTCCGCCCTGCTGTAAAAAGGGCCGGCGTAGACGGCGTTGGACCCCGCCGAGCCGTAAACTGGAACGCCGAAAGACTCAAATCCCTTTTCCGAGAGCTTTTGAATGAGGCTTACGGCGTTTTCCTTAACCGCGAAGGTGCCGACCTGTATAGCGTATCCCCCGGATGTCGAGGTATGTGGCGCTTGGGCTGGAGAGGCAGGGGCTGGGGCCTGTTTTTCGGCCTTAGTGGAATTGTCCGTTGTTTTCATCGGTTCCGGCATTGCGGGTTTACCGCTTTCCTTATTTTTGGGTATCTCTTTTTCCTCTTTTTTAGCGAGATGCTCTTTTGGGGCTTCTTGCTGTTTCTGTTTCCCTTGATTTTCTATATGCTCCACTGCCTTGGCCGCTGGAGGAGGCGCTTTTGCCGTTTGAGCGCCTTCAGGCTGGACTTCCTTTGCCACGTTTTCTTCCTTTGCTCCGCCTTCTTCAGCTTCCTTTTTCCTTTTGGCGATCCTCTCTTCTTTTTTTATCCTCTCCATTTCCGCGAGCTTGGCCTTTTCCTCTTCCGAAACCTTTTTTTCCGCCTCGGAAATTTTAGGCTCTTCCTTTTTCAATCCAACCAATACCATGAGTTTGTCCTTTTGGACCAACAGCGCGTCATAATATTTAGAACCGAAGTAAATGCCGGAGATCAGGACCAGGCCGATGACAGATATAAGGGCGATTTTTGTGTTTTTTGAGCGGGTTTTACTGCCTCCCTCTTCCGATTCCCCGGCTTCCGCCTCGTCCATTATCTGGTCCATTGCCTCGTCTGAGTATTCCGAGGATTCGGTTTCCTCTGCTTCCTTTTTCTTTTTTTTAAACATGATCTCCCTCTCTATTTAATTGCTAAGTTCAGAAAATTAAATTTTCCGCGCGGATTTTTAAATCGTTTTTTGCGGCGCGGCATGGCCGCGCCATGGCATGAAAACGACAAAAATATAATTATAATGTCTTACTTTTCAACGGTTGTCAATCGTTTTTGTCTTGCCAATAAAACAGGAAATTGTTAGCATAGGCCGTGAAAATCGATTATCATATATTTTACCGTGTTAATTTCGACTATGTAAAAAGGGAGAATTTCCATGCCTGAATTCATATATTCAGCCAAAACCAGGGGCGGCGTGCTTACAGACGGCGTTATTGAAGCGAAGACAAAGGAAGAGGCCCAGGCCATACTCCAAAAACAATTCGCGGAGGTCGTCAAGCTTAAGAAGGCGCCGATGGAGATTCATTTCGGAAAGCCCAAGATATCCGAAAAAGACGTTGTTATTTTCACCAGACAGTTCTCGACCATGATTGACGCCGGTTTGCCCCTTGTGCAGTGCCTGGGGATACTTTCCACGCAAACGGAAAATAAGGCGTTCGGAAAAAAAATCGGGGAAATAAAGACAAGCGTTGAAGGCGGGGACACCTTCTCCGACGCGCTGAGGAAGCATCCCGATGTTTTTGACAACCTCTTCACCAACATGATCGAGGCCGGAGAGGTCGGAGGGATCCTTGACACGATTTTGAACAGGCTCGCCAATTATATTGAAAAATCCCTGGCCTTGAAGAAGAAGATAAAATCCGCCCTTACATACCCTATCGTAATCCTGGTCATTGCCTTTGTGATAGTCGCCGGCCTTCTGGTTTTTGTAATCCCGGTTTTCGTAAGCATGTTCGAGGACATGGGAAAGGAGGTCCCGGCCCTCACTCTTTTCGTAATGAAGCTAAGTGAAATATTTCAAAATTACGTCCACTATCTTCTGGGAATAGGCTTTCTGGTGATTCATCTAATCAAGAGATACTATAAGACAGAGAATGGAAGGTTGAACATGGACGCGCTTTTCCTGAAATTGCCCGTTGCAGGGTCCTTGATCCAGAAAGTGTCCGTGGCGAAATTCACCAGAACGCTCGGCACGCTTTTGGCCAGCGGGGTCCCAATAATAGAGGCGCTGGATATCACGGCCAGGACCGCTGGAAACAAGATCGTGGAGAACGCCATATTCGGGATTATCGGCTGCATAAAGGAAGGGCAGACAATGACCGCCCCCCTGAGCCGTGAAAAGGTTTTCCCGCCTATGGTGGTGTCGATGATCGACATAGGCGAGGCGTCCGGGGCATTGGACACGATGCTGAACAAGATAGCCGATTTCTACGATGAGGAAGTGGACACCGCTGTGGAGGCCATGACCTCCCTTCTGGAACCCATGCTGATGGTGTTCCTCGGCATAACCATCGGGACCATTGTTGTCGCCATGTACCTGCCGATCTTCAAGATGGGCGAGGTCATCTGATTCTTTAAGCTGAATATCGAAGAGGGAAAACAGAACGTCGAACACTGAACATCGAACGTCCAACATTGAAGCAAGGAGCGTGGCATGAGTCATGCGTGGTGAGTTATACATTGGTTCATGACTCATGGCGCATTACTCATTTCGACATTCGATGTTCAGTGTTGGATGTTCGATGTTCAATTCTTTAAAGTCCGCCCAAAGGGCGTAAAATTCCCATGGAATCCGCGTTCACCCAGACGGGGCAGCAGGAATTACTGAATAGAGTAAAGGCCCTGATGTTTCTGCGTGTCCTGGTGGTGACCGGGTTCCTTGGCGCAATACTTGCCTTCCAAAAGGACCTTGAGCTTCCGAATATCGTCCCGGTAAGCACACTGATCGCCGCCACCTACCTCCTCACCCTCTTCTACGCCATTGCCCTGAAGTGGGTCCGCAACCTCACCCTGTTCTGCTATTTTCAAATAGCGGCGGACGTGTTCATAGAGGGGGGCGTGATTTACATCACCGGCGGCATCGACAGCCCCTTTTCCATCCTTTTTAATTTTTCCATCATCTCCTCAAGCATCACTATCTCCAAGAAGGGAGGCTATATCATCGCTTCCCTGTCCGCGATTATTTTCGGCGCCCTGCTGGACCTCGAATATTACCAATTGCTGCACCCCATCCATGTATACCCCCCTTCCCCCATGTCCGAGATAGGAGGGTATGTGTTCAGCGTGATCTATCTGAATTTTTGCGCCTTTTTCATCATCGCCTTTCTGAGCGGATTTTTGGCGGGCAAGCTCAGGACCGCCCATGAGGAATTGATCGAAAAGAGCGACAGCCTGGAAGAGCTTCAGGCATACCACGAGAATGTCGTCCGCCACATGGGAGACGGCCTTCTTACAACCGGCGCCGACTGGAAAATCAGCTCCTTTAATTACGCGGCTGAAAGGATAACCGCATTCCGGAAGGAGGAGGCAAGGGGGAGTTTACTGCCGGATTTTTTCCCGTTTTTGAAAAACAGAATACCCTTGGACTTTCTTGGCGGCTTTACTGCCCCGCTGAGGGAGGAGGGGAAAATCACCCGGAAAGACGGGGAAGAGGTTGATGTCGGGATCAACCTTTCCGTGCTCTTTGACCAAAGGGACCAGGCCAAGGGGTGCATAGCGGTGTTTCAGGACCTTACCTACCTGAAGGACATGGAGCGGAAACTGGTTCAGACCGAAAGGCTGGCCGCCGTCGGCCAAATGTCCGCCTCGATCGCGCACGAGGTCAGAAATCCCCTGGCCTCGCTTAGCGGCTCCGTCCAGGTCCTGAGAGGGGAATTGACGCTGAGCGGGCCAAACGCCAGGCTCATGGACATTATCGTGGAGGAGACGGAGAGATTGAACCAGTTCATTTCCCAATTCCTTGACTATGCTAATCCTAAACCGCCTGAATTAGCGGACGCGGAAATAGCTTCCCTTGCCAGGGACACAGTCGACCTCCTCAAAAACAGCAGGGAATTCCCCCCTGGAGTGGAAATAGAGCTGGAACTGAAAAATGAAGGCGCCCTCTGCCGCGTTGATCCAAGACAGATCAAACAAGTCCTCTGGAACGTATGCCTGAATGGAATTCAGGCAATGCCTGAAGGCGGCAGGTTGAAAATAACGATCGGGGAGTGGAACGCTTCTTCCCCAGGCGGCTCATTCCTGTTTTTTTCCGACGGGAAGTTGAGGGAGGGCGGATTGCCGCGCGAGTGGTCCGCCGCGATGTTGAAAATCGACATAAAGGACGAGGGCATAGGAATAAGCAATAAAGACAAGCTAAAAATCTTCGAGCCGTTTTTTTCCACCAAGGAAAAGGGGACGGGCCTTGGCCTTGCGACCGTCTATAGGGTGATAGAAAAGCATAACGGGCTTATCGCGATAGAGAGCGGCCCTTCCAGAGGAACGACCTTTTCCATTTTCCTGCCTGCGGTTCGCGGATGAAAAATTTGCGCCGAAAACACAAATAGAATCTCAAATCTGAAACTTGAAACTTGAAATCTCAAATCTCAAATTTCAAATCTCAAATCTGAAATCCTGTACCGTGAGGCCCCGATGAACAGACTGGATAAAATCCATCTCTTTCACGAAATCCTGAAAAATTCCCGCCATCCGGTTCCTCGCGGGGCCATCCAGGAAAGGCTGCAATGTTCCCGCTCCACGTTCAACCGGATGGTGGACGAGATGCGCGATTATCTTCACGCCCCGCTGGAATTCGACCGGGAAAGGAACGGGTGGCATTACGGCCAACAAGAGGGAAACCCCTATGAGCTTCCTGGATTATGGTTCAACCTCTCCGAACTCTACGCCCTTCTCGTCTGCCGCCAGTTGCTCTCGAATATAGAGCCGGGCTTTTTGGCGCCCCATATCGATCCCTTGAGAAAGCGTATTGAGGAGATTCTCGCGGCGCGGCGCCTTTATCCCGGAGAACTGGAGCGGCGCATCCGGATTCTCAGCATGGGGAAACGAACGTCCGCTCCGGACTCCTTTCAAACCGCGGCCCAGGCCGTCCTGAACCGCAAAAGGATGAACATTGCTTACCGCGGCAGGGAAAGAGACGTCCCCACGGAGCGGGAAATTTCCCCCCAGCGTCTCGTTCATTACCGGGACAACTGGTATCTGGACGCCTGGTGCCACCTGCGAAAGGACTTGAGGAGCTTCTCCGTGGACCGGATCGTCCGCGCCGTAATTTCAGGGAAGAAGGCAAAGGAAATACCCGACGCCCGATTGGATGCCCATTTCGCCGGGTCCTATGGCATCTTCGCGGGAAAGCCCAGGGGAACGGCTCGTCTCCTTTTTACCGGGGAGGCGGCGCGATGGGTGGAAAACACCCAGTGGCATCCCGATCAAACATCGCGCCACACGGAAAAGGGGTACGAACTGACGATTCCCTATTCCGATTTCCGGGAACTGGTCCCGGATATCCTCCGCTTTGTTCCCCACGTCCGAGTCCTGTCTCCCGCCTCCCTGCGTGAGGAGTTAAGAAAGAGGTTGGAAAAGGGCTTGGAGGGAATGGAAAAGGAAAAATAATTTTTTCACGATACCGCTTTTTGACACACTGCCCGGAGTAAAATGGATTTCAGATTTCAGATTTCAGATGGATTCCTGAAGGCGATAGTGGTTCAAGGAACCTGAAATTTCAAATCTGAAAACCCGGCTTTATAATCTGAAATCTCAAATTTCAAATCTGAAATTTTCTTTCTGGGAGGGCAAATCATGAAAAGACGGGACCTGCTGAAAAACCTGTTCGCGTTTCCGGCGTTTCTTTTTTCTTTTGATTTTAAGAAAGAACCGGAGCCGAAAAAGCCTCAACCCCTCTCCGTCAAGGTCCCCATCGCCGGTTTCCAATACTACCAGGGGGAACAGATCTGGAAAAAATTGCGCAAGAATGACCCCCTGCGCCTGCAAAGGGAACCTGGAAACCCTCATGATCCACAGGCCATTGAGGTCTTCTGGATGAACAAAAAACTTGGCTACGTCCCCAGGTCCGACAACCCCATTCTCGCCCAGCTCATGGACAAAGGCTGCGCCGTGAAGGCGGAGATATGCCGCTTGAAAAAGAGCGGGAACCCCTGGGAGAGGGTGGAGGCGCGGGTGGAGTTATGGCTGTGGGAAGAAAGGGCATAAAGGAAATCCCGTATTTCAGATTTGAGATTTCAAATTTCAGATGGGTTCCTGAAGGTCCTCGTGGCCCAAGGAATCTGAAATTTCAAATCTGAAAACCCGGCTTTATAATCTGAAATCTCAAATTTCAAATCTGAAATTTTTTTATAGGAGGGAGTCATGACCTACAACCGTTTCGAGGACCTGCCCGTCTGGCAAAAGGCCATGGAATTGGCCCAAATGGCCTATAACCTGACGGAGACCGCGCCTTTCAAAAAGAGTTACAGCCTGCGGGACCAATTGGAAAGGGCCGCCCTTTCCGTGTCCAATAACATCGCCGAGGGTTTTGAACG
>JACRGO010000124.1 GCA_016212295.1 Nitrospinota bacterium
GACGCCCTGACCTCCCGGCGGGTCTATAAGAAGGCCTTTGACCAGGACCTGGCCCGCGACATTATTCTGAAGGAAGAGGGGAAACACCTGGACCCCGACGTGGTGCGGGCCTTCCGTGACTGCTGGAAGGGCTTCATGCAGATAAACGAGGAATTCAAGGACACGGCCATGTAACAAAACTTAAATTTCAAAGCTCAAAATACAAATGCCAAATAACAAATAAATCTCAATAACCCAAATTACAAAGAACAAACAAGGAAATGTAATTGTTTTGGACATTCGGTAATTGTAATTTGTAGTTTATTTGTAATTTGCTATTTGTCATTTGGGATTTTGTTATCCCTTTGGTTTCAGCTTAAGGATTCCAACATGAAACTCATCTCCTGGAACGTCAACGGCATACGCGCTGTCCTGGGCAAGGGGTTTCTTGACTATGTAAACCGGGAAGACCCCGATGTCCTGTGCCTGCAGGAGACCCGCGCCCACCCCGATCAAGTCGACCTGGCCCTGGAGCAATTTCCCCACCACTACTGGAACAGCGCCGATAAAAAAGGATATTCCGGCACTGCGGTCTTCAGCAAAAAGGAGCCTCTGGCTCTCACCCGCGAAATAGGAATAGAAGAGCATGCGGGGGAGGGACGGGTCCTGGCGCTGGAATTTTCCGATTTTTTCCTGGTGAACGTCTATACCCCCAACGCGCAAAACGAGTTGACGCGCCTCGATTACCGGATGGAGTGGGACCGGGATTTCTTGAAATATTTAAAGAAGCTGGAAACGAAAAAGCCGGTGGTTTTTTGCGGCGACCTGAACGTCGCCCATAAGGAGATCGATCTCAAGAATCCGCAGGCCAATCGCGGCAACGCCGGGTTCACGGACGAGGAGCGGGAGGGGTTTTCCAATTACATCAAGGCCGGGTTCCTGGACGCCTTCCGCGAGTTTCATGAAGGTCCCGGCCACTACACCTGGTGGAGCTACCGCTTCAACGCCCGCGCCAGGAACATCGGGTGGCGCATCGACTACTTCTGCCTCTCCGCTTCCTTACGGCCCCGCCTGAAGGACGCCTTCATCCGCTCCGAGGTCACGGGCTCTGACCACTGTCCCGTCGGGATCATCCTGGAGTAACGCCGCTCGTTTGCCTCCCTCGGCCACTGCATGGAAACTTATATTATTACGTTCAGAAATTTGTGTTTTCCGCGCAAAACGCAAAGGCCCTTCCGGGCAAAAAAATAAGTAGTTATACTTACTCAAAATACGTAGTTCTACGTATTTACAATTGGAGAAAAACGTTGTAAAGTGTCCCCTACAAAAATAAAAAGAGAGGGAGCGGGAATGTTTATGGACCAGGAAAAAACCAGACTGATAAGGTTTCTTACGGTCTCGTCAATCCTCTGCGTATTTATTATTTGGCTCCTGTTCGGGATAATTGACTGGGCTTTGGCATAAGTAAAAATGAAAATTGGAAATAAATTGACGGAGCAGCAGTCGAAGGTCGGCAAGTTGGTTCAAGAAGGATTGTCGGAAGCGGAAATCGCCATCTTCCTTGGCGTCGGTGAAAAGACAGTAAAAAGGCATATCGAGAGCCTGTGCAAAAAGACCGGCACAACGAACAGGAAGGAATTGGCAAGGAAAATTTCCCATGTAATAGACGATTAAAATAGATTAATTCCTTTCGGTTTCGTCACGGACAGCTCTGTAATTCAATAGTATAGAATTTCCATTTTTTTCGTTTATAAATCAAACAGCTGCATATTAGCGGCATCAGGCGATAGTCATTGGTCAATAGTCATTTGTCATTGATAAACAGGAAGACACCCTAATGGCCAGTGACCAATGACTCTTTAAAGCCCGCCCGAAGGGCGATAAGTTCATATACCCCCTTGGATAATACTGGCAAAAAATGATGTAAACACCTCTCCCATTAGTGGTTTCCTTGATACCAAGTTCCAATTTTGATAAGATGCCAAGGGTGAGTTTGTATATCCTTTCAAATGAACTTTTAACCTTGACTCTTGGATTTTTGAAATTTTTAGCATCGGCCCGCCTACCTTAATCCCTTCCAAGCGCGCGATTGAATTAAAATCATGACTCAATTCAAAATTTTCCATAGCCGGTTTATTCTCATTGCCCTTCTCCTCTCTACATGGGGCTGCGTCACCACTTCCACCAAAGCAGGCGGCCCTACGGGAAAAACCTCGCCTTCGCTTCCATCCAAGCCGGCCGTGACGGATGCGCCCCCCTTTGAGAATGACAGCCAGGCCAGGGCCTATTATTACTTTTTGGATGGAGAAATTCACGAAAAGGAAAATAGCTGGAATGAAGCAGTTGACGCCTACAAGAACGCCATCCAAAACGATCCTAAGGCGCCTGTTTTGCTTCAAAAACTGGCCACTCTTTATTTGAGGTTGGGGGATTTCCAGAATGCGATCAGGACCTGCGAAGACGCCCATAAAATAGACTCTAAAAACGTCCCGATTCTGATGATGCTGGCTGGATTGTACGCAGGCGCCCGCGACTACCAGAAGGCCATTGGTTTATACAGAAAAATCATTGAAATCGATCCAAAGGAAGACCAGACCTATCTGTATCTTGGAACTATTTTCACGGAAACCGGCAAACCGGAGGAGGCCATTAAAATCTTCAAGGAACTCCTGAAAATAGAACCGGAATCGGCCCTTGGCCTTGTGTCGCTTGGGACCGCCTATTTTCGAGCGGGCCTTTTTTCTGAAGCGGAGGTGTACTTCAGGAAGCTGGTGTCCCTGCGGCCCACGTATGTAAGGGGACTTGAGGGCCTTGCCATCACCCTCCAGGGCCAGGGCAGATATGATGAGTCCATAGAAATATATAAGAAAATAATGGAATACGAAGGGGAGGATTCGCGTCTGCGCGATATTCTCGGGCGCCTCTATATAATGAAAAACGCCCTGCCGGACGCATTGGAGCAATATAAAAAGTTCAGTGAATTCGAACCCGAAAACGTCAATGTCCACCTGAAGATAGGGCTTATTCATCTGGAGATGAAGGAGTACCAAAAAGCCCTTGATGAACTCATGCTCTTTCTTGCCAGCGAGCCTGAAAACCTTAAAGCTCATTACTATATAGGGGCGATTTACGAGGCCATGGGTAAAAAAGAGGAGGCGCTTCAGAAATTCCTGTTCATCGTGGAAAAAGAGCCCCAAAATCCGGATTATCGCTGGACAGCGGCCCGTATGTACGAAAAAATGGACCTCGGACAAAAGGCGCAGGAAATATTGGAAGAGGGGGTCCGCCTGGAGCCGGAAAACGACCTCTATTATTTTTATCTTGGACTTTTAAAATCCAAGGCCAAGGAATACGAAAAGGCCGAGACCTTTTTAAAGAAGGCAGCGGACCTTAAACCCAATAAGCCGCAGCATCACTACAATCTCGGCGGGGTCTATGAAAGATTGAAAAAATTCGACGAGGCGGTTGCGTCCATGCAAAAAGTCCTCTCCATGGACCCCGATAATCCCGCGGCCAATAATTTCATAGGTTATATGTGGGCGGAACAAAACAAGAACCTTGACCAGGCCCTGGCCCACGTCAAGAAGGCATTGGAAGTAGAACCGGAAAATGGATACTACCTGGACAGCCTGGCCTGGATTTACTACCGCATGGGCAAGCTGGAGGACGCCCTCAGGGAAATAGACAAGGCAGCCGAGATTTCAGAGCCGGACCCGGTGATTTTCCACCATAGGGGAGTTATTCAATTTGGTATGAAGAAATACGGCGCCGCCTTGGAGTCCTGGCAAAAAGCCCTCTCTTTGCATGAAGAATCGCCCAGCGAGGATATTGATACCGCTGACCTTAAGGAAAAAATTCAAAAAGCGGCTGAGGCTTTAAAGGCGACTCAAAGGCCATGATAATAAATGCCCTCGAAACGCGCCCTGAAATCCGGAGTTTTTCCAGCCCTTGTCCTCTTTTTTCTTTGCGCCCATCTGCTCTGCCCCCTTGCCGGTAGAGCTTCCCCGGCGTCCGCTTCCGAAAACCCGCCGCCTAACCAAAGTCCGCGCACTCCCTCCGGCGCGGAAAAAATAGATAGCATCCTGCAACGCTCCAGTTCCCTTGGTTCCCTTTCCGGTTTTGCCGACATTAAAATCCATTCGCCGAAAATCAAAAAAAGCTTCAAGGCAGCCATACTTTTGCAAGGCGGGGAAAACGCCAGGATCGACGGCCTGTCCCCCTTCGGCGCCCCTGTCTTTAATTTGGTTTACATAAGGAACAATTTATTGGTCCATTTCCCCTCATCCGGCGCGGTCTATTTGGACTATGTGGAAACCGAGGGATTGTTCCATCTACTGGACTTCCCCTCCACAGGCTATAGTTTAATTGAGCTTGTTTCCGGCTCCTTGCTGAGCCAAAGGACCAGAGGCGAAGCCACGCTGAAAGGGACGGCGGGCGGCGATGGATTTCTGCTCTCCGTCACGTCCCCGGATGACGGAGAACCTTGCGAGGTCAAACTCGATTCCGCGCTCCTGCCAAAACAGGCGGACTTTTTAAAAAAAGGCGGAAGGCGCATATCCATTGTCTACTCCGATTACGAACCAACCGGCGATGGCGTCCAGTTTCCACGCCATTCCATCCTTCAAGTAAAAAAGGAAGATATTTCCGTGGAATTTTTTTTCAAGAGCGTGGATATACACAAGGAACTTTCCCCAAGCAGCTTCCGGGTCCCGGTCGATCCAGAATTTATTTTCATTGACCGCGAGGACCTCTTGGAGCAGTTGAAATAGGCGGAGGATGTAAGAAAGTGGCAGAGGCACAAAGGCGCAGAGGCATAGAGGTTTTAAAAACCCGGCAATAACTTTCTTTTAATTTTCTAACTTTGTGCCTTTGCCCCTTTGTGCCCCTCTTCCTCTTTCCTACGACTTCTTCCCCTCCGATGTATCTATTTCCTCCCTCCCGTGAAATTTCGTGGTGGTGATGGACTCGGCGCTGGACAATCTGTCCAATGCCTTGGAAATCCTCTGCGCGCTTTCCTTGCCCTTTTCAAACCAGACGCCGCACTTGGGGCAGGTTTTCATTTTTTCCAGAATCATGCCTATGGAGACCAGGGGATTGCGCACCTCGTGGTCCACTGACATCATGGTGGCCCTTAAAATCCTCAACCTCTCCAGGTCGATGCATCTGCGCGTGAGTTGGGCTATTTTCAAATGGGCCTCGACACGGGCCACGAATTCCTTGGAGTGCTCCGCCACGTTGGACTTGTTTATAAAGTCGCAGGCCCCCAGCTTTAGCCCCTCTACCTCCATTTTTTCAAAATCGCTGTAAAATATAATTTCCGGCAACAGCCTGGTTTCCTCCCTGCCCCTCAATCGCCTGAAGACCTCGAAACCGTCGATTCCGGGCATTTTGATGTCCAGCAACACCAGGTCGTAATCGTTTTTTGCGCACATGGCCAGGCCTTGCTCTCCGTTTTCCGCGAGATCAAGCGCATGGCCTCCTTTTCTCAGGACATCCTTGGTGATGGCCCGAATGGTTGATGAATCATCTATCAAAAGAATTTTAGGGGTTTCTTCCGCCGGCATTTTACGCTCCTGTTTTTATTTTATAGTAAACGCAAAAAATAAGTAGGCATGGGCCGCTATGGCATCCGACGGATAGTCAACGCTTTTTAAAGAAGCGCCTTTAATTTTTTCTATAAAATTGGGGCGTTTCAGCATGTCTACTTATTTTTTGCGTTTACTATCCGCTTCTTTGCCCTAAAAATTAAGGCGCTTTTTAAAAAACGTTGACTATAACTTCTCAACCTTTGAAAAAAATTCCATGAAATTATCCTGGCATTCTTGTATAAAGGCATTGAAATCAGCATCGTTGATGGTTTTTTTTGAATAGATTCCCCTGCGCTGGACCTTTCTCAATTTCCTCACCGCTGCGTGCTTGAGGTTATATTCCTTCTTCTTTCTCCTCTCCAATTCGAGGTCGTATTCCCGCTTCTTAACAGGGTCCAAAAGAAAACGGTACGCCTTGGTGGCGAGTTCAAACAATTCAACGGCCCTGGGGTCCTCCGGCCGCCTGTCAGGGTGAAACTTGAGGGCAATGCGCCGGTATCCCTTCTTTACCGCTTCGATGGAACTGCCGTTTTCCATGCCTAGGACCATATAAAGATTATAATTTTTTAAGTCTTTTTCCATGTGGGCACAATGAGAGAACAGGGCATTTTTCGCATTCAGGATTTCGCGCCGCGCAAAGCACCCGGCCATGCGCTATTAGAAGGAAGGAAAGCAGGCGCCACTCCTTTTGTGGCGCAAGTTCCATTAAATCAAATTCTATTTTATCAGGGCCTCTCTTATCCGAAATTCCCAGCCGCCCGGCCAGGCGCTTAACATGGGTGTCCACCACGATGGACGGCTTGCCGAAGGCGCTTCCAAGCACGCAATTAGCGGTCTTCCTTCCCACCCCCGGGAGCTGAATCAACTCTTCCATTGTGGATGGGACCATGCCGCCATGATTTTTTATCAGGTCCCGGCAGCAATTCCTGATGTTTTTCGCCTTGTTTTTAAAAAATCCCGTGGACCGGATGTCCTTTTCCAGCTCTTCAAGGGGAGCATCGGCATAGTCCTCTGGTTTTTTATATTTCTTGAACAAGGACACTGTGACCAGGTTCACCCTTTTATCCGTGCATTGGGCGGAAAGGATGGTGGCCACCAGCAATTCAAGCGGACCCTTAAAATGAAGGGCGGTTCCAGCGCCGGGACAGGCCCTTTTCAACGTTTTTATAATCCCGCGGACCCTTACGGCCCTTTTGGTTTTGCTTTCCATGTTGCTATTATACTTCAAATTGACTTGCCAATTAACTATCCTGTAGATTAATAGAATAGGGTTCAGGTATCAGGTGACAGGATACAGGAAAAATTTTTCACATCCCACATGCCTTAATATCCTGGCGCCTGAGCCCTGATACCTGAACTCTTTTTTTGTTCCATTCCTATGAAAAGGTTTCTCCTATGGTCCATTATCCTGGCTTTTTCCTGCGCATCCGTTCTAGGCGGAATCATGTTCGCCTATTCCAGGACGCGGGCGGGCGGAGAAGACCTTGGAAGGGCGCGGGAATACGCAAAACTGTTTCTCTTCCGGCGAGGATTCGTTGAGTCCCTGGACCAGGATGAAATATTCCGCCTTTACCAGCAGAAATGCTACAGACGTTGCCATGGCGAGGCGGCCATGATTACAGTTGTCCTGCCCCCCGCCGGGTGGATGCAGATAGTGGAAAGGATGCGCGTCCAGCAGGGAGTGGACATCTCAGGCCGGGAGGCAGACGCCATCATCCGGTATCTCGAACTCAAATACCCGTCGCAGCGCTCGAATGTTCCGTATTCCGTGCGCATGGAAATCAACAGAAGCCTGTGGAGGAACGATGTCGGGTACGGCGACTTGTACGTTGATGTTATTTTCGGGACCCCGGTTTATTTTGACGCCATGAATGCCGGGGGCATGGCGGAGGAGTATGGGGCCAAGGAAAGCCTCGTGTTTATCGTCAGCCTCACTGTGCATGAGGGAAGGGTCAAATCTTATCCAATGGAAAAACTGGCCTTCCTGAGGATAAACGGAAAGGAATATCCGCCCCTGGATGGCTGGAGGCTCAGGTTTGACACCGCTGACGGGCATCACCTGGAGGGTGTTTTGCGTTTTCCCAAAAAGGACCTTTCCGGAAAGAACATAGCGGGGCCTGGGACAAAAAGCATGGAGCTTGTATTGAAAAACCTGGAGACAGACAAGGAGCGCGTCTACCAATGGGACCTTCCCATACGGTATCCAAGGGAATATGAAAATGCGCCGGAGCAATAAGAGCATGGCATGGCTTCGCTGCAAACAAAACTTTCTTAACCACAGATTGCGCAGATGAACTTATTGCCCTTCGGTCGGACTTTAAAGAATTGACATCCCCCTGGCCCCCTTTTTTAAGGGGGAATATCTCAAAAATTCCCCCCTGGCAAGGGGGGATCAAGGGGGGGTGTGCTCCATATATCTATTTGATTTTAAAAGATTAAAAATGGAAATTCCTATACTATTAATCTGTGCAATCTGCGTAATCTGTGGTTAAAAAAATTTTGGTTGCAGCCAAAGGCCGCGCCATGCTATCAGTGAAATCCGTGGTTCCTAATACTTTGTTTTGTAAGGAGAAATTTTGAAATTTCTATGCGATAAGACAAGAACTCTTCTGTTGCTGGCCGCGCTGGCCGCGGCTTTTCCCTTTGCTTTCCTTGCTTGCGAAAAGATGGAGCAGGCCGGGGAGAAGCCCAAGCCCCTTGTTGAGGTCGCGCCGGATTTCAATCTCGAAGGGCTGGATGGCGGAACGGTTTCCATGAGCGGCCTGAAGGGGAGTCCGGTTTTTCTCAACTTCTGGGCCAGTTGGTGCATGCCTTGCCGCGAGGAAATGCCGGACGTGGAACAAATCCACAGGATTTACGAAAAGAAGGGGCTTAAGGTGTTCGCCGTGAATTCAAAAGAGGAAGCCGCCGCCGCCAGAAAATTCCTGGAAGGCGCCGGGATTCATGTCCCGGTCCTCTTGGACAAAAAAGGAGAGGTGGGCGCGCTTTATAAAATTTTCGGCCTTCCCATGAGTTATTTTATTTACAGGGACGGCAAGGTGGCGAGTTCCATCATAGGCAAGATGACGTATCAGGACATGGACATCCATGTGAATGAAATACTTTGAATTCTGGACTGCCGTACACATCATGGCGCGGCATGGCGGCAAACAAAATAAATTTCGATGTATTCAAGCGCTAGGAAATCCTCCTGAAAATCAACACGCGGTGTTGAGGCTCAGGGGGGAAAAGGACCCCGCTTAAATCAGCGTCCTCTTCCATTGAAAATGTTGACTGTTCCTTATAGGCGGCAAAATAGCCCGCCGCGTATTCATGCCGGCTTACGATAGCAATATATAGTTCAACGGACGGCGTTTCAAAAATATCTTTTTCAAAGGCATTGCCGGAGGGCGGCCAGGAGCATAGAACTGCTTGCGGCCCGTCAACTTTCAGCGCGGCAGAGGCGTCGAGGTCTTCCACCCGGTCAGGATATCTGATATTCTTGTCCCAGTTTTTATTGTCTGTGGCATGGACCTTAACGCCCGCCATGCCCAGTTCACTGCTCAGAGCCCCATCTCCTGCGGCCACTTCCAGAATCCTGCCGTATGGCTTTAAGAGCCGGACAAGCCCTGAAATAAACTCCCTGGTGTAGACGCAATAGATTCCATGCTCTTGAAGCAGATTGGCGACAGCGCCCTTGTTTTTAATTATCCGCCATATCAATTTGGCTATGCCTAGCCTGGGACATCTCCGGACCGAATACCGGTTAAAAAATAATTTATGCGCTATCCACAAATCCAATTTCGATATTTTTTTCGCTGAAATATGTTTGACCAGGGTTTTTAGTTTGGAGTGGATTTGGTAAAGCAGCAACCGGTCATCAACCGCGCCCAGGAGAATTTTTTTCATCGCCTTGGGGCTTTGGTTCCCGCTTTTCAGGATATTTCTTTTCTGATTAAGGGCCTGCTCCATGTTTTTAATGGCCTCGGCAAGTTTATCCGGGGGCATGGACTTCATCAGATCCAAGGCCCTGGAATCCGCGTGCTTCCATTCCTTCTGGAAATTTTGCTCTTCCGATTGAATATCGGCCAGACCGCCAAAAACAATTTTGGACGCCGCTATAAGCTTCTGTTGGGTGTTCATGCTAATTTGCCTCTCGTCCCCAGGGTCTCCATGGCGTTTTGATGCCAGCTCACCAGCCACTGAACGGCTTTACGAGGGTATTCGTGACATTCGTGTTCTTGATTTTGGTTGCGGCGAAGCCGCGCCGTGTTCCTTGTGGTCAATCAAATAAACCTCCTGACCCTTGGAATGAAGTCCTCCGCCATGAAGGGCTTGACCACGAAATCATTCGCCCCCTTCTGAAAGGCCAGCTTGCGGGTCTCTATTTTACTGTCGCTGGTCATCATGATAAACGGGATTGATTTTAATTTCTGGCTGCTTTTAGCGAAATCCAAAAGCTGGAACCCGTCCATCTCCGGCATTATGGTGTCTGAAATTATCAAGTGGGGCGTTTGTTCCTCAAGAATGCGGGCGGCTTTTTCACCGTTTTCGGCTTCCAGGAAATCGATGCCGGTTTCCGAGAGAAACTTAATCGCTATCAGACGCGAAAAGGCGTCATCGTCCACGATCAGGACCTTCGGCCTCACATCAGGCAGGTTTATATAGAAGGTCGTCCCCTCGTCCTTGGATAATTCCACTGTAAGAGAGCCGCCAAGGGCCTTTACTATATCACTGCAAAGTGGAAGCCCCAGGCCGGTCCCTTTTTCCCCTCTAGTCCCCTTCGTGGTTGTCTTGACGTCCGCCCTGAAAAGGTCCGGGACAATCCTGGGGTCCATTCCAATTCCGTTGTCCCTTACCGCGATCACGCTTGGTTTGCCTGGGGGACTGAAAATAGTGGCGCGGTTTCCCTCGTTGCAGAACTTTATGGCATTTGAAACAAGATTGTGGACCACCTCGCCTATAAGGTCCATGTCTCCGTAAACCATGGTGGCTGGAGGTATCTTGTTTTCCAGGACCACGCCTTTTTCCCTGGCCATGTAGCTATAATCTCCCATGGCTGAAAGAGCGGTTAAGGACACGTCAAAGAATTTTTTGTTAAGAATTATTTTTCCGGTTTGCAGCCTTGCGATTTTAAGCAGTTCATCAACCATGTGGACAAGATTGTTCCCGGCGTTTATCGCCCTGGAAACCATTTCCTTGTGTTTAGGCGCCAGAGGGTCTTGCGCGTCATCATGCATTAATTTCATGAACCCAAGGATTGAGGCAAAGGGCGACTTCAAATCATGCGCGACAAGGGCGACGAATTTGTCCTTTATCTTCGTGGCTTCCTCGGCCTCTTCCTTGGCCCTGACCAGGTCGCCTTCCACCTGCAACCGCTCCAGTTCAGCGGCCGCGCGGACCGCGAATATTTCAAGCATTGACACGGGGATATTAGGCGATCCCAGGCGCTTGCGGCCTATTATCGCCATCAGCCCCAGCGCGGAGCCGTCCGATTTTAAAAGAGGGGTCCCCAGGTAGCATTCCGCGCCCATTTCCTTCAGCATGGCGTCTTTTGGAAAAAGCTTGGCGATTGCGCCGGGATAGAAGCATAAGCCGCTGTTCCAGACCCTTTCGCACGGCGTGCCGTCCAAATGATATTCAAAGTTTTCGATTATTTTTCCGTTGTGGCAAGCCGCGATGGTTCGCGCCTTTACTTCCTTGCGTGAAGTTATCTCCGCGATGTGGACGTATTCCATATCCAGCGTCTTGGAGAGGTATTGGACAAGGGAACTGAAAAAATCCTTTCCTGTGAATCCCGCCACTCCAGCGGCTATGTTTTTCAGCGTCTCCTCCGATTCCTTTCGCTTAGTGATGTCATGCATAACACAGGTCATGTTTTCGATTTTGCCTTCCCCGTCCCGCGTCAGACAAGCAGATAAAAGGACCGGGATTTTAGAGCCGTCCTTTTTTACAATGTATTTTTCCTCGCCGGTTATGTTTTCCTTTTGAACCAATTCCTTTATCCAATTATCTTCGTGGTCTTTTCCTCCCCGGCAGACGGCCTTGCACGGCATGCCAATAAGCTCGTCCATTGTATAGCCGAACAGCCGGCTGGCTGCGTTGTTTGCCTTGGCAATAATGGCTTTATCGCATGTCTGGCAATCATTATTTGAAAGATCAATGACCAGCAAGGCGTCCATCATGGACGCGAAGATGCCTTCGACATAATCCCTTGAAAAAACGCTCTCCTGTAAATTTTTGGCCATTTTATTGAAGGCTTCCGACAGCATTCCGACCTCATCGCTTGATTTAACGCCGATTTGCTGGCGCAGGTCTCCCTGGCTGATCCTTCCCGCCATTTCGGTCAGGCTTGTTATTGGACCGGAAATGCTCCTGGAAATATAAATGGAAACAGCCATTGGCGCGAATGAGATAAAAATCATGGCAATGCCCAACAGATTTTTGAGGTGGTTGATTGGGGCATAAGCCTCCGCCTTGTCGATTTTAACCACGAGGCCCCAGTCAACGCCTTCAATATACCTGGTTGCGGCAAGCACCGCAGCTCCGCGGTAGTCCACAAAATCCGTGAAAAGATTTTCATTTTTAAGCAGCGCCTGGGTGATAGGAACGTCTTTTTTCGTTTTAGGGACTGTCCTTTTCAGCGTCGCGTCCTTATCAAATCTTAACGGCATGAGAAACAGGGCGTCCCCATTGGGGTCCCTTTTAGCGAGAAGCGTTTCCCCGGTCTTCCCTAGTCCGGAATAATCCATGATGACGGAAGTAATGCTATGAAGATCGACCACTATTATTGCCACACCCAGGATGTCCTTTTCCTTGAGAACAGGGCCGGCAAAATAAATTTTTTCCGCCTCGCCGCCATGAAAGGAAAAAGAGTCAACAAAATTTCCCTTATTGCCGGCAAGGAAAAAATTTTTGTTGGAATGATCTTGCCCTATATGGGCCTGTTCCGTGGAGGCTACTATCTTTCCATTTAAATCCAGGATGGAAATCTCCCTGAATTCGTCTATCGCCGATAACGCGTCCCGCAGTATGAGGTTTATTTTGTCGCGGCGCCCGGCCACTGGATCAGTTAATATGTAGGCAGTCTTCCTCCGGGTTAAAATAGCGGTTGATAACCTTAACCCTTTAGCGGAGGAGAAACGGCCATGAAGAAGTCTATAGCAAAAAAGAGTTCCGGGCAATGCCTGAAAGCCGGCAAGGAAGA
>JACRGO010000013.1 GCA_016212295.1 Nitrospinota bacterium
ATGGGACTGCTTCAAAATTGACAAGTTTATATTTACTGGTTTTCAATTTACCCATAGACCCTAAAATCCTAACTCATTGATTTTGTTGGGTTTTTTAAAATTGATTTGTTGTTTTTTAATTTATGCGTAGGCTCTATAAACCGGAGCCGAGACTATGGCGAAAATAGGGGTTTTCGTGTGCCACTGTGGAGAGAACATCGCCGCGCACGTGCGTGTGGGCGAGGTCGCCGCGGCCATGCCCAAAATTCCGGGTGTCAGGTACTCGGTTGATTATAAGTATATGTGCGCGGACCCCGGCCAGTCGCTCCTCAAGAACGCGGTCAAGGACCACAAGCTGGACGGCGTGGTCATTGTCGCATGCAGTCCGCACATGCACGAGCGGACATTCCGCAACGCGGTGGCCAAGGCCGGACTCAACCCGTTTCTTTGCGAGATCGCGAACGTGCGCGAGCACTGCTCATGGGTGCATGACAATATCGACGAGGCTACGGCCAAGGCAATCGATATCGCCAGATTCATGGTCGAGAAGGTCAAGAAGAACCTGCCGCTTTATCCGATCAAAATCCCGGTGACGAAACACGCGCTGGTTATCGGCGGCGGGATCGCTGGCATACAGGCCGCGCTTGATATCGCGAGGTCCGGCCACAAGGTCACTCTCGTTGAGCGCGAGCCGTCCATCGGCGGGAATATGTCGCGTCTGTCGGAAACCTTCCCGACGCTCGACTGCTCTTCGTGCATCCTCACCCCGCGCATGGTGGAAGCGGCCGCGCATCCGAATATCCGGCTTCTTACCTATTCCGAGGTGGAGTCGGTGGACGGATACATCGGCAATTTCAAGGTGAGCATACGGAAAAAAGCGCGGTACGCCCGCGAGGCGGACTGCACCTCATGCGGCCTGTGCTGGGAAAAATGTCCGCAAAGGAAAATATCAAGCGAGTTCGACCAGCGCCTAGGCAACCGGACCGCCATATACATCCCGTTCCCGCAGGCAGTGCCCGCAGTGCCGGTGATAGACACCAGCAAATGCCCGTGGTTCACCAAGGGGGCAGGGAAGTGCGGCATCTGCGCCAAGGTCTGCGGACCCAAGTGCATCGACTTCGACATGAAGGACGAAATAATTGAAGAGCAGTTCGGCGCGATTGTCCTGGCAACCGGCTTCGAGCTTTATACAATCGACAAAAAGCCGGATAACAGCCGGTACAAGGGTTATGGAGAGTACGGCCACGGCAGGTTCAAGGACGTGGTTGACGGCTTGCAGTTCGAGCGGTTGTGCTCGGCTTCAGGCCCCACCAGCGGCGAGGTGCGCCGCCCCTCGGACGGAAAGACGCCGGAGACGGTTGTGTTCATCGAGTGCGTAGGGTCGCGCGACCCTGAAAAGGGGATCGAGTATTGCTCCAAGATATGCTGCATGTACACCGCCAAGCACGCCATGCTGTACAAGCACAAGGTCCATCACGGCCAGGCCTATGTTTTTTACATGGACATCCGCGCCGGGGGCAAGGATTACGAGGAATTCGTAAGGCGCGGGATCGAGCAGGACGGCGCCATTTATATCTGCGGCAGGGTATCGAGGCTTTACGAGAGAAACGGCAAGGTCGTGGTCAAGGGGGCCGATACCATCACCGGCAGGCAGGTCGAGATCGAGGCGGACCTCGTGGTGGCCGCAACCGCCATCCTGCCGCGATCGGATTCGGAGAAGATGGCCCAAATGGCGGGCATCAGCTATGACAGGTATGGCTTCTTCAAGGAGGCCCATCCGAAACTGGGGCCGGTTGAGACGACAACCGCGGGCGTGTTTCTTGCGGGCGCGTGCCAGGGACCGAAGGACATACCCGAAACCGTGGCGCAGGGCAGCGCGGTGGCCAGCAAGGTGGCACAGATATTCGCGAACGAACTGCTCGAACGGGAGCCGATAGTGGCGAAGGTCAACGAACCGACCTGCGTGGCCTGTTACTTCTGCCGGACCGCGTGTCCATACGCCGCGATATCGGAAAAGGAGATCAGGGACAGGCAGGGGAATGTGGTCAGGGTCATAGCCCACGTGAACGAGGGACTTTGCGCCGGGTGCGGCGTTTGCGAGGCGATCTGCCCGTCCAACACCATCGAACTGCAAGGTTACACGGACGAGCAGATGTTCGCGGAGATCAACGCGATTTGA
This sequence comes from Nitrospinota bacterium, assembly GCA_016212295.1. Classification (GTDB taxonomy): domain Bacteria; phylum Nitrospinota; class Nitrospinia; order JACRGO01; family JACRGO01; genus JACRGO01. The sequence goes on from JACRGO010000013.1 coordinate 2,159, forward strand.
AATTCAAATGGAACGTGGATGGCGTGGATGGCGCGGATAGCACGGATAGCACGGATTTGCGCGGATGAAGAAATATTTTTTTAAATCCGTGCAGATCAGTGTTTTCCGCGTCATCCGCGTTCCATATCTTTGGTTAAAAAATATGTCTGAACAATCTGAAAACAAAAAAAACGAATCCAACGGCGAGTGGGAGCCGAAGATCATCGCCTTCGTTTGCAACTGGTGCACGTACGTCGGCGCGGACATGGCAGGCACCGGCAGGATGAAATACCAGGCAAACGTGCGGATCATAAAGGTCCCGTGCACCGGAAGGATTGACCCGCTCTTTCTCATGCGGGCCTTCGAGCGCGGCGCGGACGGAATACTTGTCTCCGGCTGCCATCCAGGAGATTGCCATTATAACGCCGGAAACTACCACGCAAGGCGGAGGTTCGCCGCGTTCCGCAAGCTTATCGAGTTCATAGGAATAGACCTCCGGCGGCTGCAATTCTCATGGGTATCAGCGGCCGAGGGCAAAAAGTTTGTTACAATCATCAATGAAGTGACTGACGCAATCCGCGCGCTGGGACCGTGCAAGGAGTATCAATCAATGGCCCTTGAGCCGCCAAAAGACAAGGTCATGCCGGAATGAGCGAATACGATAATATCTCAAACGAAATACGCGAACTTGCGGCAAAACTTCTCGCCCGGGGGGAAGTCGACGTCGTGATAGGGTACAAGCCCACAGCCTTGCCTGGACGGACCCAGCCCGCGTTCGCGTATAAGCCGGAGGACGCGCGGGAATTCGTTTTCAATCCGCTTTGCGTGAGCGGCCTGCCGCTGTATCTGACCAAGGCCAAGCCGGAGATCAGCGCGAAAGACAGGATCGCCATCGTAGCCAAGGGATGCGACGTTAAAAACATAGTCGCTCTTCAACGCGAAAACCAGATCAGGCGCGAGAAGATAAAGGTCATAGGCGTCGTGTGCAAGGGGGTCGTGGGAAAATACGGGCGCTGTGACGGCAAGACAGAACCTAAGCCGGAGGACTTGGACGAGAAGTGCCGGTACTGCGATGTAAACACTCCCAGGGACTACGATTACCTGATTGGAGAGAAAATCGAAAGCAGCCCGCAGTCCAAGGAAAAGGAATTCGAGGAGATCAACAGAATAGAAAAGCTTTCGCCGCGGGAACGCTGGAAATTCTGGGAAGAGCATTTCAAGCGGTGCATCAAGTGCTACGCGTGCTCAAAGGTATGTCCGCTGTGTTACTGCAACCGGTGCATTGTTGACAAGACCATGCCAAGGTGGATCGACCCCAGCTCGCATGCGCGCGGGAATTTAGCTTGGAACATAATCCGCGCCCAGCACTTGGCCGGCAGGTGCACCGGCTGCGGCGAGTGCGAACGCTCCTGCCCGATGGACATCCCCCTGATGCTTTTAAACAAGAAACTGGAGCGCGAGTCGGAGGAACTGTTCGGATACCGGTCAGGGTATAATCCGCATGATCCCATCCCGCTCGCTGTGTTCCGCGAAGAGGATGATGATGAGTTTGTCAGGTAAGCTGCCTTACCACAAATGAAATTTCAAATCTCAATAGTCAAATAACAAATAAATCACAATAATCAAAATTACAAATAACAAACAAAGAAATAAAATTGTTTTGGACATTCAGTAATTGTGATTTGTAATTTATTTGTTATTTCGGATTTGTCATTTGGAGTTTTGCTTCCCGATATGGAAACAAAAATTATAAACAAACAGGACCTGGCTAAACTCATCGACGGGTTGATCTCCGCCGGTGCGCGGACTGTCGCGCCGGTCAAGGTCGGCCAGATGCATCTTTTCCAGGAAGTGCGTTCACCCGCTGAAGCGGTCTTCGACTATTTTCTCGCCCGGAGGTCGCCCAAGGAGTTTCTCTTCCCCCAGACCGAGCCCATATTCTCATACACCAGGCAAAAGGACTCGGTAAAAATCCATCCGGTGGACATGGCTTTTCCCAGGACGGTTGTTTTCGGCCTTCGGCCTTGCGACGCGGCAGGCCCGGGGATATTGGACGCCCTGTTCGCGTGGGATTATGAGGACAAATTCTGGTTCAACCGGCGGGAGCAGACGGCTTTCGTTTCGATGACCTGCGCCCAGGCGGACCACGCATGTTTTTGCTCGTCGGTTGGACTCTCCCCGGACGCGGCCGACACCGGCGCGGACCTGCATCTTACGCTCCTCGATGACGGGCAAAGATATTTCGTTGAGGCGCCGACCGGAAAAGGCAAGAAACTGGTTTCAGAATTTCCGTCGCTATTCAAACCCGCGACGGATTCCGACGCGGCCGCGCGCGGGTCCGCGGGCGAAAAGGCCAAGGGGCTTATCACGAGAAAACTTGATCTGTCCAACGTCAAGCAATGGCTGGGCAGCCATTTCACGGACGAATTGTGGGAGCGGCTTAGCGCGAAATGCATCGGCTGCGGCGCCTGCGCCTTTGAGTGCCCCACATGCCATTGTTTCGATTTCCAGGACGAGGCAACGCCGGAAGGGGGCGTCCGCTGCAAGAACTGGGATTCATGCTGCATAGACAACTTCACGTTGCACGCCTCTGGACACAACCCGCGCAATATTCAGCACAAACGGTACAGGCAAAGGATCATGCATAAGTTCAAGTATTATATCGACAAGTTCGGCAAAACGCTTTGCACAGGCTGCGGACGCTGTTCGAGGCAGTGTCCGGTGACGCTGGACATCGCGGAAGTCCTTGAAAACATCGCGGCAAAGGCCGCTTCTGGTTCTTGAACTATGAACAGCAACGGAAACCAAAACATATACCAGCCAAAGCTTATCCGCGTAATCGACAAGATCCAGGAGACCCCTGACGTCTTCACCTTCAAGTGGCGGTTCGTGGACGAAAAGGAAAACGAAGCCTTTGATTTCAAGGTGGGTCAATTCGGCGAGTTTACAGTTTTCGGCGAAGGGGAATCGACCTTTGACATATGCAACTCGCCGACCCAGAAGGAATACAACGAATTCTGCTGCCGCGTGGTGGGCAAGGTCACCAAGGCCCTGAGCAAGGTAGAGCCCGGGGAAACTCTGGGTTTTCGCGGACCCTATGGCGGCAGTTTTCCAGTGGACAAGTACAAGGGGAGCAATATGCTCTTTATCTCCGGCGGGATCGCCTTGCCGCCGGTCCGGTGCGTCATCGATTACTGCCTGGCGAAGCGGAGCGACTACGCCGGTCTGACGATCCTATACGGCGCGAGGACCGTGGACGACCTTGTATATAAGTATATGCTCAAGGATTGGGGAAGCAGGCCGGACGTGAAACTCGTCACAACCGTGGACCCCGGCGGCGAGACGCCGGACTGGAAAGGGGAGGTGGGGTTTGTCCCGGCAATCCTGGAAAAAATGAATCCAAGCAGGGAAAACACATACGTGGTCCTGATAGGCCCGCCGATAATGATAAAAATATCCATGCAGGTCCTTGGCAAACTCGGGTTCGATCCAGGCAGGATTTACACGTCGCTTGAGAACAAGATGAAATGCGGCGTGGGAAAATGCGGCCGATGCAACGTCGGCAACGTGTATGTCTGCAAGGACGGCCCTGTGTTCACTTACTCCGAGATACTCGCCCTGCCGCAGGAAGACATCTAAGCAGTCCATGCGAATAAGCTGAATATTCGTGTTTACAGGATTCAACGGAACAAGGAACTCAAACCCAATAGCCTGAGTTATCGCTTTGCATTGTTTTTCAAAATACCTTTTAACCCTTAACGCCGGCTTTCATCGCCTCTTCTTTTCTTGTTTGCTCGTCCATCGCCTCCACCCTGCTTAACCTGATCTTGCCCTGGTGATCAATCTCCAGGACCTTCACCAGCACTTCCTGTCCTTCCTTGAGGACGTCAGTGACGTTTTTAACTCGATACGGCGCAAGTTGGGAAATATGGCACAAACCGTCCGTCCCGGGGAAGATCTGTATGAAGGCGCCGAAGTCCATGATCTTGGACACGGTGCCGTTATAAATCTTGCCGACCTCCGCCTCCTGGATAATGTTTTCCACCATCTGAATGGCCTTTTTAAGGGAGGCTTCGTCAGGCGAGGCGATCACGACGCGGCAGTTGTCCTCTATGTCGATTGTGACTCCTGTCTTTTCGATTATTCCGCGGATGATCTTGCCGCCAGGTCCTATGATGTCTCCGACCCTGTCCGGCTTGACCATCATGACGAAAATTCTTGGGGCATAGGTGGAGAGATTTTCCCTTGGGCCGGATAGGACCTCCTCCATTTTTCCAAGGATGTGCATTCTTCCTTCCTTTGCCTGGGACAAGGCGCTTTCAAGCAAGTTCCTGTCCACGCCGTCGATCTTGATGTCCATCTGCAAGGCCGTGACGCCCTTTTTCGTGCCCGCCACCTTGAAATCCATGTCACCTATGTGGTCTTCAAGGCCCAGGATGTCGGATAGCACGGTATATTTCCCGTCCTCCTTGATAAGTCCCATGGCGATTCCGGCCACTGGGGAGGAGATCGGCACACCGGCGTCCATCAGGGAAAGTGCTGCGCCGCACACCGAGGCCATGGAACTGGAGCCGTTTGATTCCATTATTTCCGAGACGATCCTAATTGTATATGGGAATTGTTCAGGGTGCTTTGGAAGGACGTAGGATATGGCCCGCTCCGCCAAGGCGCCGTGTCCGATCTCTCTTCTTCCCGGGGAGAGGTTGAACTTGGTCTCTCCAACTGAAAAGGGAGGGAAATTATAATGCAGCATGAATTTCTTTGTGGATTTGCCTTCGAGGTTGTCCAGCCTTTGCTCGTCCGAGCCGGTGCCAAGGGTAGAGACCACCAGCGCCTGGGTCTCTCCCCTGGTGAACAGGGCTGAGCCGTGGGTCCTGGGGAGAAAGCCGACCCGTCCTGAAATAGGGCGAATGTCTCTTAAACCCCTGCCGTCGGCGCGTATGTTATCGTCGCTGATCATCTTGCGTATGGTTTTTGATTCAAGGTCGCTGAAGGCCGATTTGATTTTTTTCTTGAGGCCCTCGTCCCCTTCAGGGTTCAATTGCGCGATTACCTCATCCTTAATCGCCCCCAGCCGGGTCTCACGATCGCTTTTCCCCGCGATTCTGAAGGCTTCCTTTATTTTGCCGGACGCAAGTCCCGCGATTTTCGCCTCAAGGTCCGCGTCTTTTTCGATTTGCGGGGCCTGGGCCTTCTCCTTGCCGAATCCCTCCCGCAACTCCAATTGAAGGGCGACCACCTGCTTAATGATGTTTTGAGCGAATTCCAGGGCATCCACAAGCACGTTCTCAGGGAGTTCGGCGGCCCCGCCTTCCACCATGAGTAGGGCGTTTTGGGTCCCGGCCACGGCAAGGTTAAGGTCGCTTTTCGCCAATTCCTCATATGTGGGATTGGCGATAAAGGCCCCGTCGACCCTTGCCACTCTTACCGCCCCCACAGGGGCCAAGAATGGAATGTCTGAAACCACCAGGGCCGCTGAGGCGCCTATCATGGCCAAAATATCCGGGTCGTGGCGCTGGTCCGCTGAAATGGTATAACAAATTACCTGGACTTCCCTGAAATATCCTTCCGGGAAAAGGGGGCGTATCGGCCTGTCGATCAAGCGGCTGGTCAGGATTTCCTTCTCGCTTGGCCTTGCCTCTCTCTTGAAAAAACCGCCTGGGATTTTTCCAGCGGCGTAGGTCTTTTCCCTGTAATCCACCATGAGAGGAAGGAAGTCCCCTTCCTTGGTGTTAGGAGAAGAAACGACGGAAACGAAGACGACCGTGTCCTCGTAACGCACAATGACCGCCCCGTTGGCCTGTTTGGCGATTTCGCCTGATTCTATTGTCAGGGTCTTTCCGCCGATATTCATATTCAATGATTTCACCATTCTCTGACTCTCCAAGGTAAAGGTAATTATTACGTTCGGAAATTCGCGTTTTCCGCGCAAATTTTCAACCGCTTATTGGAGCGCGCATGTCCTCAACCGAAATAAATTTCTCTTGAAGCATTCAACGCATTCTAAATAAAAAATTTTTAGCTAAGGAATACAGGAAACCAGAAAAAACCGGAAAGATGGAAAAAACATGGAAATTTTCCTGCCTTCCTTATGGAAAATACATGGCAAATAAAAATTTCAACTACTTTGGGTTAGGTATTTTTTTGCGCGGGGGGAAGTGTTCTGGTTACATTAGCAACAAAAACTTAAAACATTTTCACACCAGTTCATTGCTGAAAACCAATTCCCTATTAATAACCTCTTTCCTGGCCCTTTATTTCCTGATCCCAAGCTTGCCGATGATGTCCTTATAGCGGTCAACGTCGTTGTCCTTCAGGTAATCCAGCAGCCGCCGCCTCTTTCCAACTATTTTCAAAAGCCCTCTCCTGGAATGGTTGTCTTTTTTGTGGACCTTGAAATGCTCCGTCAAATAACGGATTCTCTCGCTTAGAAGGGCTATCTGGATTTCGGGAGACCCGGTGTCCTCCTCGTGCTTTTTATAGTCCTTGATTAACGTGGTTTTTACCTCTTTGGTTAATGCCATATCCCCTCTCCTCCCAAAAATTTTAACTTAAAATTTATAGCGCGACATGGCCGCAGCCAAAAAAATTTTCTATGCGTTAATATGACTGGCTGAAAAACTTGCGTGGAAAACGCAAATTCCGGAACCTGATAATATAAGTTATGTAGATTGATCTTAGCATAAATAAACAAAAAAGTTCAATCGGCAAAAACCCTTTTCGATTTCATTGCCGGTACGTCCATGCCGAGTCTTTCGTAATCTTCCATGCCTACCAATGATTCCACAAGGGCCAAAAACCTTTCGCCGGGGCCGACGACACGCAAAATATCCCTGGCGGCGAATGAGCCTTGAATGCCGGTAATTCCCCTCTTGGAAATCATATTGCCCTTTAATAATTCCGCCTCCGTTTTTTTATCCACATGCGCCAGGGGATAAAAAGAGAGCGCGTCGCTGATGCTGTAAAGGACCTCGTTTTGCCTGCCTTCCCCTTTCAACTCCCGCAAGCGCTCCAAGGTTACGGAGTCCTTGATGTCCATGTTTCCAACCCTTTCCCGCACAAGGGATTTCAAGTGGGCCCCGCATCCCAAATCCTGGCCGATGGAATCGCACAATGTCCGGACATAAGTCCCGGAGGAGGTTTCCGTCCTGAAAAGAACTTCGTCGCCTTCAATCCCAAGAAGAGACAGGGAAGCGATGCGGACCGTTTTGGGGGTCCGTTCCAGGACAATCCCCTTTCTAGCCAATGTATACAGTTTTTCCCCGTGAATCTTTTTCGCTGAAAACATGGGAGGGACTTGTTGGATTTCTCCGGTATATTTTAAAAAGATTTCCAGGATCCGCGATTCATCCACGGAAAAGTCCTCGCATTTTTCAATGACCGCTCCCTCCGCGTCCTGGGTGTCCGTCCTTATTCCAAGCTTCATTCTTCCGCAATACACCTTGTTGGAGGTCAACAGGTATTGGACAACGCGGGTCGCCTTTCCGAGGCAGATAGGAAGAACGCCGGAGGCCAGGGGGTCCAGTGTGCCGGTATGCCCCCCTTTTTTCGCGTTGAGTATTTTCCGGACAATGGAAACCGTTTTGAAGGAAGTAATCCCAATCGGCTTGTTTATGTTAATAATTCCGTCCATCACTCTTTGTCCGTTTCCGATATTTCCAGAAGCGCCTTCTGTATCTTAAGGCTATAATCCAAGGAGTTGTCGATCTTGAAAATAAGCTCAGGCACGAGCTTCAAACGCAGCTTTCTTCCCAATTCCTTCCTCATGAATCCAGACGCGCTTGTAAGCCCTTGCAAGGCTTTTTCTTTTCCCTTTTCGTCGGCCATGACGCTCACGAATATCCTGGCGTTTTTTAGGTCGTCAGATAATTCCACGCGGGTAATGGTGACAAACCCGATCCTGGGGTCCTTGATCTCCATGAGCAGAAGATTGGAGATTTCCTCATGGATCAGTTCGCCCACGCGTTGTGACCGTTTATATCGCATATACGTTCAAAAAGATTTAAAAATAAAAAACCGGGGGAAAGAGGGGTTCACGGTGAAGGATTGCTCAGGCCGGCAAAGGGCGGTAAAGAATCAATAAAGTTCTATCCGGCTTTCCAAAAGCTCGGCTACGTGCATTTCGTCAATAAAGTTGACAGCGATATCCAGGGTCTCCCGGACCCTGTTTTTATCGCCGCTTACGGTCGCTATTCCGAGGATGATTTTCCTGTGGTTGTCCTGCTCCCCTACTTCGGCGATGGCGATGTTGAATTTGTTTTTTACCCGCCCCTTAATGCTGCTGACGGCCTGGCGTTTTCCCTTAAGGGAATTATTGCCGTGAAGATATAAAGTAAGGGTGCATCCACCTACAAACATTTTAGATACTTACTCGCCTATTTTGAGAATTTATCTCGCTCAATTTTAAAAAAGATATAGAACGCGGATAACGCGGATGAGACGGATCTACGCGGATTTAAAATTTCTTATCCGTCTCATCCGTGTCATCCGCGTTCCATTAAACTTTAAAATATTTTTGGTTAAATCTTCTTGGCGACCTTTTCAAAAAAGAAGGGTTCTATTATGTCCCCTTCCTTTAAGTCATTGAAACCGTCAAAGCCTATGCCGCATTCATACCCGGCGGCGACCTCCCTGGCGTCTTCCTTGAAGCGCCTGAGAGAGGAAATTTTCCCCTGGTAAATTACAACGCTGTCGCGAATCAGGCGTCCTTCCGAATTCCTGGTGATGACCCCCTCCGTTACATAGGTACCCGCGATCTTTCCTATCTTTGGAATAACGAAAACCTGCCGGACCTCCGCCTTTCCAGTCACCTTCTCAACCAGGGTGGGCTCAAGGAGGCCCTCCATGGCGGCCTTGACGTCGTTAATGGCGTCGTAGATCACCGTGTAGAGCCTAAGATCAATTTTTTCCCGTTCCGCCAGCGGTTGGGCGTTGTCAGTGGGCCGGACGCTGAATCCGATGATAATGGCGTTGGAAGCTGAGGCAAGAAGGACGTCCGACTCCGTGATGCCTCCCACGCCGCCATGGATCACGTTGATCTGGACCTCCTTGGTGCTTAATTTCAACAGGGACTCCTTGATGGCCTGGACCGACCCCTGGGTGTCCGCCTTTATAACCAGATTGAGGGTCTTCACTACCCCTTTGCTGATTTGCTGATAAAGGTCGTCAAGCGTGATCCTTGTTCCGGCCTTCAGGAAATCTTCCCTCTGTTTTTGTGTCCTGGCGCCGCTTATTTGCCTGGCTTTCTTTTCGTCCTGGACCACGACAAAGCTGTCGCCTGCCTTTGGGACGTCGTTCATGCCCAAAACCTCAACGGGCATGGACAAGGAAGCTGACTTCACCTTTTTCCCGCAATCGTTGAAAAGCGCCCTCACACGGCCGTAGCTGGCCCCTACCACGAAAACATCCCCGACTTTCAGGGTCCCTTTCTGGACCAGCACCGTGGCCACCGGGCCTTTTCCCTTGTGCAGTTTCGCCTCAATGACGACCCCCCTGGCCAAAGGCTTGGGATTTCCCTTCAGTTCCATTACTTCAGCTTGGAGAAGTATCATCTCCAGCAGATTTTCTATACCCTGGTTTTTCAGGGCGGAGACATTCGCGAAAATGGTGGCGCCTCCCCATTCCTCCGGGGCCAAATTCATGTCCGCGAGTTCCTTTTTCACCCTGTCCGGGTTAGCGTTGGGTTTGTCGATTTTGTTGACCGCGACGATGACCGGGACTTTAGCGGCGAAGGCATGGTCTATGGCTTCCTCGGTCTGCGGCATGATCCCGTCATCGGCCGCCACAACCAGAACGACTATGTCGGTAGCCTGGGCGCCTCTTGCCCTCATGGCCGTGAATGCCTCATGGCCCGGCGTGTCCAAAAAGGTGACAGTGCCGCGGTTTATCTGGACCGAGTAAGCCCCGATATGCTGTGTGATGCCGCCCGCCTCTGTTGCCGTGACCTTGGTTTTCCGGATGGCGTCCAATAAGGTGGTTTTCCCATGGTCAACATGCCCCATGATCGTAACCACCGGGGGCCGGAGGACATAATCCGCCCCGGATTCCTCTTCCGCCTGCTCAACTTCGCCCTCCGAGGAAACCTCCGATGTCCTGAACCCAAGGTCCGCGCATATCATCTTGGCGGCTTTCTGGTCGATGGCCTGATTTATGGTCGCCAGTATCCCGCGTTTCAGCAACTGCTTTATGATTTCCGTCCCGGCAATCCCCATTCTGTCCGCAAGGTCCTTGACAGAATTGGATTCCTCTATGGGTATAGGCATGTCTTTATTACTGATTTTATTATTGATTTTGTCCTCGGAAGGCTTTTCTTCCCGGTGCGTGGCGGGCTCACTGGGTTTTTCCTTTTTCTTTTCCCCATACATGCTTCGGATGAGTTCAGCGGTTTCTCCATCAACGGAACTCATGTAGTTCTTGACCTGAATCCCTTCCTCCTTGAGGATTTTGATGAGCTCCGCGCTCTTGATGTCGAGTTCTTTGGCTAAATAATGTACGCGAATATTACCCATTTACATCAGACCTTTTCGTGAAGTTCAATGAATTCAATGGCCTTCCTGTGTATTTCCTCGGCTTCTTGCTGTCCCAGGCCTTCCTCCAGCAATTCATCTATTTCCGCCCCGGACAGCTCGGCGATGGTTTGGTATCCGGCTGCTTTCAAGCGCTCCAGCAGGGCCGCTGGAATACCGGGCAGTTCGCCCAAGGGAAATTCTTCAATGTTTTCAATAATACCAACCGCCTCTTCCTTCTCCAATGGTTCGGAGGGGACAAGCGGCGCTTCGCTGGAAGGCGCCTCCGGCTTTTTTTCTTCCTTTTCAGGAGTTTTTCTCGCTTTGGCCGGCGCTTCTTCCTTCTTTTCCAAATCTTCCTTATGCCTTACTTCCGACAGTTGGAGAACCAGCACGGCCTTTTCCTCGCTCAATCCGGCGGCGCTCAATCCTTCCTTGCCTTTTTCCACGACTTTCTGGAAATTGTTCAGCCCGCCTGTAAGCAGGGCGTGGATATCCGCTTCCTGTATCCCCTCGGTTATCTGCAACAAGGCAATGAAATTTTCCTTGTCCCTTTGCGCCCTGGATTCCTTTTCCTCGATTTCCTGACGCAGTTCCTTTTCACCCTTTATGTCGATTCTCCATTTGGTGAGACTTGACGCCAGGCGGACATTTTGCCCCCGCTTCCCGATGGCCAGGGATAACTGGTCATCCGGCACAATAATTTCCATGGATCTTTCCGGCGGGTTCAGATGCACCCTGGATATCTTGGCCGGGCTCAGGGCATGGGTGACGAAAACCGTTGGGTCTTCCGACCATTCAACGATATCGATCTTTTCCCCTTGCAATTCATTTACTATGGATTGGACGCGCACCCCGCGCATTCCCACGCAGGCGCCTACAGGGTCAACATCCTTCTCCTTGGAAAAAACCGCGATCTTGGAGCGTCCGCCAGGTTCCCTTGCCACGCCTTTGACCTCAATTATTCCCTCATATATCTCCGGGACCTCCACCTCAAAGAGCCTGGAGAGGAGTCCGGGATGCGTTCGTGACAGAAGGGCATAGACGCCCTTGGAGCCTTTTTTTATATCCAGAACATACGCCCTCATGCGGTCGTTTCTCTTGAATTTTTCCGATGGGACCTGTTCCCTCCTGGGCAGTATTCCCTCTATTTTTCCCAAATCAACGATTATGTCACGCCGTTCCTGGCGCAGGACCACAGTGCTGACCACCTCGTTGATTCTGTCCTTGAAATTGTTGTACAAGGTTTCTGATTCCGCTTCCCTGACCCGCTGCAAAATAAACTGTTTGGCGTTCAGGGCCGCGATCCGGCCCAGCGATTCCGCTTGGCCCGGGACCTTGGCCTTCATGCCTTTCGCGGCGTTCGGGTCGATCTTCTTGGCCTCTTGAAGCGAGATTTCCAACGCCGGATTTGTGACCTTTGAAACAACCTCTTTCATCAAAAAGAGTTCCGTTTCTCCGGTGGATTCATTAAAAATAACGGAAAGCTCCAGTTCCGCCGGAAAACGCTTCCTGGCGGCGGATAGAAGGGCGGCCTCAATGGCCTCGATCAGAATTTTGCGATCGATCCCTTTTTCATGGCTGATGGAATCAATTATTTGGACCAGTTCCACGCTCATAAGAATATAAAATCCTTTAACATTTTTTCTGAAAAAAAAAGTGGGCTTAGAAAAAGCCCACTTTCTCTCCCCCCAACTTAAGAATAATAAATTATCACATAAAAATCCTTTAAGCGCAACTTTTATGCTTAAATTGAAGGATTAACCAAGGATATTTGAAATTTTCAGAATAGGCGGGTAAGTATCTAAAGCTTGAGGAGTCTTTTGATGATTTCAGCGGCGACGGGGTTCATGAGGGTAATAGCGATTATGGTAAGAATAATCAGGAACCGGAGCTCGGCCTTAATCAGTTTTGTTTCACCCTTGAGGAAAATTATATCTTCTCTTAAAGAGGAGATTTTCCCGTTGAATCCGACTTCAAAAGAGGAGATTTTTTCGCTGAACCGGCTTTCGAGGGATGAGATTTTTTCGCCGACCTTGCCTATTTCGATGGCCAATTTTTTTTCCAGGCGCTCTTCGGCAAGGGCTAAAGCGTCTTTCCGGGCGTCGAGGTCTATCTCTTTTATTAAATCGCAGAGGTCTTCAGAGGCATGGTCGCCAAGTGTCTCTCTTAAAGTTTTAGGTATAGAGCCTACGCATAAATTAAAAAACAACAAATCAATTTTAAAAAACCCAACAAAATCAATGAGTTAGGATTTTAGGGTCTATGGGTAAATTGAAAACCAGTAAATATAAACTTGTCAATTTTGAAGCAGTCCCATA
>JACRGO010000127.1 GCA_016212295.1 Nitrospinota bacterium
CCGAAAGCGACAACGTAACGCTCGTTGAAGACGTAGAAGCAGCCCCGCTGTTAATGGATATGGCCGCGCCTGATGGAGCGGTGGTGTCAAGCGTTATCGTATCAGACGCGGACGCGCTCACATTCCCATCTGCGTCCTTGAACCATGCGTAAACCGTCTTGGTTCCATCCCCACCGCTCATGGTAAAAGAGACGCTCCCCGAACAACTGGTGACGGAATTTAACGCAACCCAGCCTGTGGCCGAGGCTAAGGGCACGGTGGAGGTCTCGGACACGTAATATCCAGTCACGCCCATGTTGTCCGTTGCCGAAAGCGACAACGTAACGCTCGTTGAAGACGTAGAAGCCGCCCCGCCGTTAATAGATATGGATGCGCCTGACGGAGCGGAAATGTCCGGATAACGAACGGGCCAGACGTAGGATTGAAGGGACTTACTTTGATAGCTCGTGTCTCCGAATCCCATATCGACGTACCACGCGTTGTCCGCAGAGAAGTAGTAAGACGTTCCGGACCAGAAGGAGAAGATCAGGACGTGGATGAAGGGGTGGCCTGTGGGCAGGGCGGGAAAAGTAGCTAAAGTAGGTTTGGAATAGTCCACTATGCTTCGAAGTTCCTTCCGGTTGGGCAGCCGCCAGTCCGTCTTCCCCGCCCCGCAATTGGAGTAAGTCCCGGAGTTGATACCATTCACGAAATCCAGGGCCTTTTGCCACGTGACCGCTCCATCCGTATCGTAGGTGGTGTAGTTGGTCATGATGCAATTGGCGTCCTTCAGCCACACCAAGCCGGTGAGGTTATCTATGACAGTCCCGTCCCCTTTGTCCGTGAACCTGGGAGAGGGCCAAGCCACGCCTCGCAGCAAATTGCCATCATCACCAGTTGCGTAACTGGTTGTCTGGCCGGTTTCGGGAAGCTGCACGGAACCGGCGTGGGCAGTAGTTGCGGCTGCGGCAAAAAAGAGCGCGACAACGAGAAAAGTAAATTTCTTCATGGCAAAGTCTCCAGTTATGGGTTCAGGGTTCAAGGTTCAAGGTTCAAGGTTTCAACCGTCCCCCTCAGTTCCTGATTCCAGCCCCCTTGATACTTTGAAATTTTCCGATTCAAATTAAATTCAGGGTGAATTTGTTCTTTTCCCTATCTCACTGATATATAAGAGAGAACCATCGACTCCTGGACATTGAACTGCGAATGGGGTATAGTGTTCTTCATTAGCGTCCTTGCCGGTTTCCGGTTCATTCGTAATTCATAATCCGCATTTCGTCATTCGTGAATCGTTCAAACCATTCAAACTGCTTGCTGCCTATTATTTAGTGCCTACCCGCAACTCGTAACCCGCAACTCAAAATGATCAAATCCCCAACAACCTACTGTCCGGCGCGAACGGGCCATACGTAGAAGGCGTATATCTTACCCCCTATGCCCACGCCCCCGGCGATCATATCGACGACCCACGCAAAGTTCGTACTGGAGGCAGAGGACGACCCGGACCAGTAGTAGTACAACCGAACACCGGTAAAACCCTGTATATTGAGCCAGTCGGCAGTGTTTTGAGCCATATTTGCCAGACTCTCCAGTTCACTAATGTTGGGCAGACGCCAATCGGTTTGATGGCTGCCCGCGTTACTGGTATCGCCGCAATTATTTCCATTCATCGTTCCGGCGCTGTTCAGTGACGTCACATCTGTGAGTGCAGTTGTCCAATCCCTGGTAGCATTCGCGCAATTGGCTTTCTTCAGCCAGACTAATCCGGTAAGATTATCCACCACGGTCCCGTTGCCATTGTCCGTGAACCGGGGAGAAGGCCAAGCCACGCCCGCTCCTATCTCCCCATCTTGCCCCGTGCCGGAACAGGGGATGAAATTGTTGTAACCCGAGGATCCATAACAGGCAGTCTGGCCGGTTTTGGGAAGCTCGATGGTTCCGGCATGGGCAGATATGGCCCCAGCGAAAACAGCAATAAACGCGGCGATGGCGAGAAATAAAAATTTGAGATTCTTCATACTGTCAGCCCTCTTTATTATGTTTATTATGTTTTTGCGTGAGACAAAATATTTTTTAATTTCCTTCATCGTTTAGTTCCTCCTCCTGACAATGGTCACCGCTTTTGCAATATGCTGCGGGATATATGGGAACGGGTTATCACCATCTTTAAGCCCTAACGCATCCACATCCGCCTGCTTCATGAGGAGCACAAAAATTTCAAACGTTCCCCCGCGGCCTTTGTCGGGTGATCCCAAATATATATCCGATATTTTAAAGGTCTTATCGGACAATACCTCGCCGCGTCTGTCAATGTGGATTTTTATGGACTGCTCAGACGTCTCCCTGTGTCCGGCCACGACCTGATATCCATCCGGGAAATGGCCCCTGACAACACCGCTTACTTCTTGAATAATGTGGTCGGCGACACTGTCCTTTACTGGGCTTTCAATCATAATTTCTGGCCGGAATACTTCCTTTTCGAGCGCCTTGATCTTTACTTCATTTTTTTGGTTCAAATAGTGCGCCACAAAAACGGTCAGGATACCCAAAATACCAGAAATAACCGCTGCCACAATTGCGCTGCGCATTGAATCCGACATACGCGCCTTCTCCCTCTCTGCGAATTGAATTAACGTACCGCAGGCGTCCCGCCTGCGGTACCTGGCAAGCCCATTAACACATCATCGTTAGTATATTTCAGGGATCAAGAGCTTATTGCTATGCATGCCGCAAAATTTTTCCTTTAATTCTGACATATGAATGTCAATGCCCTCTGCTAATCCGTGAAAATCAGAATAATCCGTGTCATCCGTGTTCTATTAAAAAAATGTGGATTTTCCTTTTATTGCCAAAAGGCACATTACTCCAGTTTTTGCCAAAAGTCAAGGCAAAAATTGACCATTTGTTGACTGGAGGGGATTTTCCTTTTAGTTTGTTATTATGAAAAAGGAAATAGGCGAATTTTTAATGGAGAGACGGAAATCTATTCCCAAAATGACCATAGGAAAACTAAGCATGTTGACAGGGCTCAGCGCCTCGGTGCTCAGCAGGTATGAGACCGGAAAACGAAGACCAGGACCGGAGGCCCTTGCCCGGCTGGCCCCCCATTTGAAAGCCACCCATCATTACCTTCTTTACCTTGCAGGGCATATAAGCAAGGAAGATTGGGAAAAGGTAAGGGCGCGCCCGGATGAGATGAAGGTTTTTGTCAAGGAGGAAGGGACACCGTACATTTCAGACCTGGATTATATATCGCGGGAAGAGGAAACATTGATAGCCCGCTTCCGGGCCTTGAAGGCCAATAAGCTGAAAAACGGATTCATGAAACTGTTGGAAGGGATCTTAGAGATGAAAAATAATATAAACGACAAAGCCCAAATGACAAATTTCAAATAAAGCTCAAAATCCAAAAAAAGAAAAATGAACCGCCGAGGCGCGGAGACGCGGATGGTTCGACAGCGCTCACCATGGCAAAACTGTCATCCTGTCGAAGGATCACCTGTTCCCAGCCGCCGGTTCAATCGGCATTCGTGAATCGTAATTCGTAATTCGTCAATCATAATTCCTTCCATTGAACTTTAATTGCCTTCGTGCTACATTGTTTTCATGGGAAACGCCATCACATTTGATACTCACGTCTATGTGAAAAAACTCAAGGCCGCCGGTTTCACGGAAGAGCAGGCCGAGGTTCTGGCTTCCACCCAAGCAGACCTGATAGACGAACGCTTGACCACCAAGCATGATTTAAAAGAGACAGAGGCCGCCCTTAAACGCGATTTAAAAGAGACAGAGGCCGCCCTTAAACGCGATTTAAAAGAGTCGGAAGCCGCCCTTAAACGCGATTTAAAAGAGTCGGAAGCCGCCCTCAAACAAGACATGAAGGAGTTGGAAACCAGCCTTAAGCGCGACATGAAGGAACTGGAAACCGGCCTCAAACAAGACATGAAGGAGTTGGAAACCAACCTTAAGCGCGACATGAAGGAACTGGAAACCGGCCTTAAGCACGACATGAAGGAACTGGAACTGCGCCTGAAACATGATCTTACCCTCCGACTGGGCGGCATGATGGCTGCCTCCATCGCCATGGTGGCCGCGTTGGTCAAGTTGCTGTAACCCCTCTCCAGTTTCCAGCCGCCGATTTGCACTTATCGCCCTTCTGGCGGACTTTAAAGAATTGAACATCGAACAAGTAAGGGCACGATGCATCGTGCCCCAACGTCGAACGTCGAAAAAGGAAGAAAGGATTTAAAACGTAAAATGAATTTTTCTTACTTCGATGTTGGACGTTCGATGTTCAGTTTTTTCCTCTCCTGCATTTAGCATCTCGTTGATTTATAAGCTAAAAAAATGGAAATTCCTATACTATATAAGAGATAAGGAGAAATAATTTGATATACAGCATGACCGGTTACGGCAGGGCCGAATGCCAGGGTGGAGAGATCAGTTGCGTGGTTGAAATCCGCTCGGTGAATAATCGCTTCATGGACGTCTCCGCGAGGCTTCCCAAACGGTTCAACTGTTTTTCCGATACGGTGAAAAAAGGGCTTAAAAAAAGTTTTTCAAGAGGGTCGTTCGATGTGTCCGTCTCCTTCAACGGCGGGGAAAACGGCAGCGAGCCATACCTCAAGCCGAATATTGAATTGGCGAAACAGTATCTGCATTCCGTGGAAACGCTCAAAAGAGAGTTGAACCTGGAAGGCGGAGTGACCCTGGACTCCCTGCTCTCCCTGAAGGACATACTTTTTTGTGAAAGGGTGGAAGAGGACGTGGAAGCCTGCAAGGGAATCCTTGAGGAAACCCTCGGCCAAGCGGTCCACGCGCTCAAGGAAATGCGTGCCGCCGAGGGGGAAGCCATCTCCCTGGACATCGCGGCCCGGCTGGAAGGCATAAGAAAAAGGGCTGAAAATATTAAAAGCCAGCAAGCCAGGATAATTCAGGACTACAGGGACCGGCTGGCGGAGCGTATAAAACTGCTTGCGGAGGAGGCGAACGTGGACCCTGGAAGGATCGCCCAGGAAGCGGCCATTTTCGCGGAACGGGCCGACATAACCGAGGAGATCACCCGCCTGGAATGCCACATCGACCAGGTGAAAAATCACTTGGCCCAGGGCGGGACCATCGGCAGGAAGCTGGATTTTATTTTGCAGGAAATGAACCGGGAGGCCAACACGCTGTTATCCAAGGTCCCTGACTACTCTTGTTCCAATGAGGCTATCGAGATAAAATGTGAGCTGGAAAAAATGAGGGAGCAGATCCAGAATATTGAATAAAGGACATTCAATGAAGAAAAAAAGCCTCACCTTTGTGCTGTCCGCCCCTTCAGGCGCAGGCAAGACAAGCATATCCAATAAAATCACCGGCCTTGTCCGGAACCTGAAACACTCCATCTCCCACACCACAAGGCCCCCCAGGCCGAATGAAATTAACGGCCAGGATTACTTTTTCATCTCCAGGGAGGAATTCCAGGGAAAAATCGACAAGGGAGATTTTCTGGAATGGGCTGACGTTTTCGGAAACCTCTATGGCACTTCTGTTGAAAACGTCCAGTGGGCGGAAAAGGAAAACTGCGACCTCCTGTTTGTCATCGACGTGCAGGGCGCCGAAACTCTCAGAAAGCTCAAGCATCCCGGAATTTACATCTTTCTCCTACCCCCCTCCCTTCATGAACTGAAAAACCGTCTTAATAATAGAAAGGTCAATACGCCTGAGGAAATAGAAAAAAGGCTGGCGAGGGCCAGGAAAGAGATATTCCATTACAAGGCGTATGATTATGTGCTGGTAAACGAGGACCTGGAAGAGGCTGCTGACCAGGTCCGCTCCATAATCATAGCGGAGCGCTGCCGGGGCTCCAGATTCGACCCTTCCCAAGTGGACCTGGACCTCGAAACGCCGGATTGACATAGCGCGGCATGGCCGCAATCAAAATAAATTTCGATGTAGGATTCGCCAAGAAAAATCTTCCTGCCTTAAATTTAGACATCCCGAAGACCTTTATGCAAATAGCTGACCTTCAATACCTGCCGCTTTTGTGGTTGGTCCCGGCGTTGATCTTTTTTCACGCATGGTCCTTCAGGAAAAAAGACCGGGCCATCGAGGTATTTTGCGGTCCGGGCTTGATCGACAAGCTGGCGCCTCTTTTCAGCAGGAAAAGGCGGCGGCTCAAGGCGTTTTTTGCCATTACCGCATTATTTTTTCTCGTCTTCGCCCTGGCGCGGCCCAAGTGGGGCTTTCACTGGGAAGAAATAACTCGCCAGGGGGTTGATATCATCATCGCCCTCGACCTCTCGGAGAGCATGTTAGCGGAAGACGTGGAACCTAACAGGCTTGAGAGGGCGAAGAGGAAAATATCGGACCTTTTGAACATGCTGGAAGGGGACCGCGTGGGCCTTGTGGCCTTCGCTGGCGTGAGTTTTCTTGAGTGTCCCCTCACCATGGATTACGGCGCGGTGAAAATGTTCCTGGATTACCTGGACGTTGACCTGATCCCGGTGCAAGGAACGGCCATTGGGGACGCGGTCAAGACATCCGTGGACGCTTTCGGGAAATTCGGCGGGAAAAGCAGAGCGCTGGTACTCATCACAGATGGAGAAGACCTGGAGGGCGATCCCTTGGGAGCGGCAAGCCTGGCCAGGAAGGCGGGCGTTAAGATATTCGCCATCGGCGTGGGAAAGGAAGGCGGCGCTCCAATCCCGAACAGGGAAAGCGGGGGTGGATTCAAGAAGGACAAGGAAGGTAATCTGATCATAAGCAAACTTGACGAGGCCGCGCTTCAGAAGATCGCGCTTGAGACCGGGGGACTTTATATCCGGTCCGTAACCGGCGACGTGGACCTCATAAAAATTTACAAGGAGAGCATTCGCGATAAAATGGAAAAAGCGGAATTGAAGAGCGCGAAACAAAAAAAGTGGGAAGAGCGGTTCCAGATTTTCGTTTTCGCGGGCTTGGCTCTGATTATTATTGAATTTTTTATACCGGAAAAGAGGCGGAAAAGTACATGAACGAAGAACTGGCCAGGAAAAAAGAAAATGATCTTATAAAAAAGCTCCGGGACATGGGAAGCCTGCTTGTGGCCTTTTCCGGCGGAGTGGATTCCACTTATCTGGTCCATGTTTCCAAGGAGGCAGTAGGAGCCGGGAACATGCTGGCTGTGACCGCGACATCAAGCACGTATCCTATGAGCGAACTCGAAGAGGCCAAGGCACTGGCCTTGGGAGCGGGAGTCAGGCACAGGGTCATTACCTCCGAGGAGCTTGATATCAAGGGATTCAAGGACAATCCCCCGGACCGCTGTTACTACTGCAAGGGGGAGCTTTTTTCCAAGCTGTGGGAGGCGGCGGAGGCTGAGTCCCTTGCCTGCGTGGTGGACGGGTCAAATTCTGACGATGCCGGCGACTACCGTCCCGGCATGCGGGCCGCGCGCGAGAAGAAGGTCGCGAGTCCCTTGAAGGAATGCGGATTGACAAAAAACGAGATACGCTTCCTTTCCAGGGAAAGGGGAATCCCCACATGGGACAAGCCGGCTTACGCCTGCCTGGCCTCCCGGTTCCCTTATGGAGACAGGATCGACGCCGATAAATTGAAGATGGTGGAAAGGTCGGAAGATTTTTTGAAAAAGCTGGGCTTCCGCCAAGTAAGGGTCCGGCATCATGGACAAATAGCGCGCGTGGAACTACCGAAGGAGGAATTGGAGCGGGCCTTGGCATGCGGTCCGCGGGAGTCGATAGTGGGAGAGCTTAAAAATATCGGGTTTTCGTATGTCGCCTTGGACCTGGAAGGATACCGTACCGGAAGCATGAACGAGATTTTGGGCCTTGTGTCCATTAAGAAATAGGGCTATAGTTATACCTCGCAACGCCTTGGGCGAAGTCATTCGCCATTGGTCATTGGGGTCTCTTCCTGCTTATCAATGACAAATGACTATTGACTAATGACCATACATAAAAAATGTCCGCGAATTCAATTTCCACACTTAAAAAAGTTACTCTCTTTTCCGCCCTGGATGAAGTCCTGCTTCAGGAAGTAGCTTCCATAACAACCGAGAAGTTATACAAGAAGAACGAGGTTATTTTTCATCAGGGCGATCCTGGCTCTGTATTGTTCATACTGAAATCCGGGGTGGTTAAGATATCCCTGTTTGACCAGGATAACAATGAGGCCATCCTGAAAATGCTTTACGAAAATGATTTTTTCGGGGAGATGTCCCTGCTGGACGGCCATTTCCGCTCCGCCACCATCACGGCTTTGGAGACATGCAAGGCATTAAGGATCAAGCGGGAGGATTTTATCCGTCTGATAAAGGAATATCCTTCAATGGCCTTCAACATGCTCATCACCGTAAGCCGCCGCCTGCGAAAGGCTGACGAAAAAATCGCAAGCCTTACGTTTTCGGATTCCTACGGCAGGGTCGCGCAGGTATTGCTGGACCTTATCGAGAAAAAACGCGAGGAAGAGCCGTCATTGGCCCATGTCTTGGCCCTTTCCTTTTCCAGGCAGGAATTGGCCAACATGGCGGGCGTTTCCAGTGAGACCTTTACCCGTATACTTCACGAGTTCCAGATCAGGGGGTGCCTGAAAGTGGAGGGGAGAAATATCCTGGTCTTGGATGAGGCGGTCCTTAAAAGGGAAGTGATCTGAAAAAGTGTGCCGTGGATCACATAAAAAGTGTGACCTGTTTCCTTTTCTTTATAAACAATATGTAGGAAAATATCAAGACATAGCGCGACGTGGCCGCAACCAAAATCCGAATAACCAAATTTCAATATACCAAACCACGCTGGCCTGAGTTTTGAAATTTGAGCCTTTGAATTTTGATATTGTTTAGGATTTCGTTATTTGGATTTCAAATTTACTTTTCAATGAGTTGCATGAAAAACTTTGCTAAAAAAACAAAGTTTTATAGATTTGTAGCACAGAGAACCATGCATTATTAACAATGCCATATTTTTTTTGGGACAGGAGGTGAGAAAAGCATGTCAATGACTAAAAAAGAGTTTATCGACGCTGTAGCAAAGGAGAGCAAGTCGGACGCCAGCAAAAAAGAATTGGGGGAGATTCTCGATGCTGCCTTTGATACCATGAAGAAAGCCGTTAAGAAAGGCGAGAAATTCATTTATCCGGGTTTCGGAATTTTTACCCTGAGGAAACGGAAAGCCAGGACAGGGAGAAACCCAAGGACTGGAGAGGAGATAAAAATCAAGGCCAATAAAACAGTGGGTTTTAAACCCTCGGCGGCCTTCAAAAGCAGCCTGTAATTCCATTGTTGTTTTGAATAAATTTCATGCCCCATGCCCTTTCCTTCTTAATAGTGAGGGGCATGGGGTTTTTTTTCGCGTTTAATATTATCATTGAAGGTTGCCATTGAAAAAATCCAAAATTTATTTTATCGGCGCCGGGCCGGGCGATCCGGAACTAATCACGGTCAAAGGCAAATCCATCATTGAGAGGGCGGACCTTATTATTTTCGCCGGTTCACTGGTGAACCCCGATGTGCTGCGCGGACGAAAAAAAAAATCGGTCCTCCATAACAGCGCGGAAATGGATTTGGAGGAAATCACCGCAGCCATGATTCAGGCCCATAAGGAAGGGAAGGTGGTCGCCAGGGTCCACACAGGGGACCCGGCCATATACGGGGCCATCAATGAGCAAATGGAAATACTGGACAGGGAGGGCGTCGAATACGAGGTGGTCCCGGGAGTCAGCTCCTTCCTGGCTGCGGCCGCGGCCTTGCAAAGGGAATTAACGGTCCCTGGCGTCTGCCAGACCGTTGTCCTCACCAGAAGGGGCGGCAGGACCAAAACCCCGGCGCGGGAAAGCCTGCCCTCCCTGGCCGGGCATCAGGCAACCATGGTTCTTTTTCTCAGCGCTGGAATGGCGGGGAAAGTCCAGAAGGAATTATTGGCCTCCTATCCCCCGGAAACCCCCATTGCCATTGTGTATAAGGCCAGTTGGAAAGACCAAAAGATTTTTTGGGGGAGCCTGAAGGATTTGGCAAAGACGGCCAGGAAAAATAAAGTTGACCGCACGGCCCTTATTTTCATAGGCAAAGCCCTTGGCGCCCACGGGAAAAAGTCCAGTTTGTATGACCAGAATTTCGCGCACGGGTTCATGACGCAAGAGAAAAAAACATAGCGAGGCTTCGCCGCAACCAAAGGAAAAACAAAATCCCAAATGACAAATAGCAAATTACAAATAAACTACAAATTACAATTACCGGATGTCCAAAACAACTACATTTCCTTGTTTGTCATTTGTAATTTTGGTTATTGTGATTTATTTGTTATTTGACAATTGAGATTTGGAGTTTCATAACACTTTTATGAAGCTAAATTTTGAAATTCCGATACAATCAGGATTGATCCCATGGGCAAAACCATATTAATACTGGGCGGATGCAAGAGCGGAAAAAGTTCCGCGGCCTTATCCATGGCGAAGGATTACAAGAACAAGACATATCTGGCCACCTGCGATCCCCAGGATGAAGAAATGAAGGAGCGGGTCCGCAGGCATATTGAAGAAAGGGGGAAGGAATGGGGTCTGGTGGAAGAGCCATTGGAAATACAGGCGGTCTTTCACTCATGCAAGGCAGACGTCTTGCTGCTGGACTGCGTGACGCTGTGGATCTCCAACCTGCTTATGGAAAAACGGGACCCCTTGACGGAAACGGATTCCCTGTTGGCCTCCTTGCGCCATTTCAAGGGGACCGCCATATTGGTCAGCAATGAAGTGGGGCAAGGGATTGTGCCGGAGAACGCCTTGGCCAGGCGGTTCAGGGACGCTGCGGGCATGATCAACCAGAAACTCGCGGCCTTTGCCGGCGAGGTCGTCTTCGTTACAGCCGGCATACCCAAATATTTGAAAAAAATGTAACTATCAATACTACTCCGACACATGCCCTTTGATGTCATTCTGAGTGACCGAAGGGAGCGAAGAATCTCATATTTTGAATGCCAAGGATTGAGATTCTTCGTCGCTTTGCTCCTGTCGCTTTGCTCCTCAGAATGACTATGTCGACCACCATACGCTCCATCATAGAAAATATCACCGGGATAGACCAGGAGTTCGTGTCCAAGGCAAGGGAGCGGACAGCCAGCCTGGCCATTCCCCTCCGGGCCTTGGGCAAATTGCATGATTTAGGGGAAAGGCTTTGCGGAATTTTTTCCAGCCTGGCGCCTGATCTATCAGACAAGCGGATATTCGTGATGGCCGGGGACCACGGGGTGGCCAGGGAAGGCGTGAGCGCATTCCCCCAGTCCGTGACTGGAGAAATGGTCGGAAACTTCATGAGCGGCGGCGCGTCCATCAACGTCCTTGCGGCGCAGCTTCCCGCCTCGGTTACAGTGGTGGATATGGGGATCGTGCCTGAGTTCCCGGAAGCCGGGAATCTCCTGGTCCGGAAAATAGGGAAGGGGACGCGCAATATCGCCGAGGGACCCGCCATGTCCAGGGAAGAGGCGGAAAAGGCGCTGCTTACCGGATTCGATATCTGCTCCCAGGCCATAAAGGAGGGGGCGCGCTTGATAGGAACCGGGGACATGGGCATCGGCAACACAACTCCATCGTCCGCCATTGCCTCGGCGATTCTGGGAAAAGACCCGGAGGAGGTCTCAGGCAGAGGGACCGGCATAGACGACCGCTCCTTCCAGGTGAAATGCGATATCATCCGAAAGGCAATCGGGATCAATAAACCAGATCCAGGGGATGGAATCGACGTGCTGGCTAAGTTGGGAGGCTATGAAATAGGGGGAATAGCCGGGCTTGTCCTGGCCGCCGCTTACCATAAAAGACCTGTTGTGATCGACGGGCTCATTTCAACCGCCGGGGCCTTGATCGCCTATCAACTGAACCCCTTGGTAAGGGAATATATTTTCGCAGGCCACGCCTCAGTGGAGCGGGGACACCGCCGCATGCTCTCCCACATGGGGCTGGAGCCTATCCTGGACTTGGGGCTTCGCCTGGGCGAGGGGACCGGCGGCGCATTGGCCATGCATGTTTTGGAGGCAGCTTCGAGAATCCTAAAGCACGTCCTTACCTTCGAGGAAGCAGGTGTGAAAAAAATATTTTAGATACTTACACGTTCATTCTGAGAATTCGTCCCTCACATTCGTGCGCTTCGTGAACTTCGTGGTTAAGGCTTTTAAATCTTTTGGACCGGAAAGGCCAATTTATCCCGGAACCCAAAGAAAAAAAAAGTCTTTCGTACCTCGTCCTTCACCTTGTCCTCTCTATTCTTGCCCTTTGTCCTCTGAATCCTTACTTTACAACCGCCCCGGTGTTGGCTGATGTCACCATCCTGGCGTAGCGTGACAGATAACCCTTTTCAATCTTCGGCCTGGGCGGTTTCCAGCCGGACCTCCTCCTTGCCAATTCCGCTTCTTCCACCAGGAGGTCGATCCTTCTCTTCGGAATATCGATCCTTATCTGGTCGCCTTCCTCCACCAAGGCTATAAGCCCGCCCTCCATTGCCTCCGGCGAGACATGCCCTATGCATGGGCCGCGCGTGCCGCCTGAAAAACGGCCGTCCGTGATCAGGGCCACTGAGTCGTTAAGTCCCATGCCGGAAATGGCCGCGGTCGGGGAGAGCATCTCCCTCATGCCAGGCCCTCCCTTGGGTCCTTCGTAGCGTATGACCACCACATCGCCCGCCTTTATCTTTTTTTCCATGATCGCCTTCATGCCCTCCTCCTCGGAGTTGAACACCCTTGCCCTTCCGGTGAAGTCCATCATCTTTTCGCTGACAGCGGATTGCTTGACCACACATCCGGCCGGGGCCAGGTTTCCCCACAATATCGCCAGGCTGCCCTCCTTGCGGTAAGGATTGGCCATGGAGCGTATTATGTCCTCGTCCGACACCAGGGCCTTTCTGGCGATCTCGCGCAGGCCCTTTCCGCTCACGGTGGGCGAGTCGTTCACGAGGTCTCCCAATCTATTCAGGACGCCAGGGACCCCGCCCGCGAATTCAAGGTCCTCCATGAAATATTCACCGCCGGGCCGTATGCTGGTCAGTTGAGGCGTTGAGCGGCTCAATTCATCGAAGGTCTTCAGGTCGAGCGTCAGTCCTGCGTCATGGGCGATGGCGCAGAGATGGAGCACGGAATTGCTGGAGCCTCCCAGGGCCAAGTCGATGCGGATGGCGTTTTCAAACGCCTCCCTGGTCAGGATAGTTCTTGGGGAGGTCCCCTTTTGGACCAACTCCACTATCTTCACGCCGGATTCAAATCCGATTCGCCTCTTCTTGGAGGAGACAGCAAGCCCTGTACCGCATCCTGGCAAGGACATCCCCAGCGATTCCGTGAGGCAGGCCATGGTGTTTGCCGTGTAAAGCCCCTGGCAGGCGCCGGGTCCGGGGCATGCCTCTTTTTCCAGATCAGCCACTTCCTCTTCAGTTATCAACCCCTGCTGGCACCTTCCAACCGCCTCGAAGGTGTCGCGCACGAGCGAAAGCCGCTGCATCCTCAACCGACCGGATATCATGGGACCCGCCGTGACCACTATGGCCGGGACGTCCACCCTGGCCGCGCCCATCAACATGCCTGGAGTGAATTTGTCGCAATTGGTCAACATGACTAACCCGTCAAAGGCATTGGCTTCCGCC
Source organism: Nitrospinota bacterium (assembly GCA_016212295.1). GTDB lineage: Bacteria > Nitrospinota > Nitrospinia > JACRGO01 > JACRGO01 > JACRGO01. The sequence goes on from JACRGO010000127.1 coordinate 13,571, forward strand.
AGGGTCTCCACCATGTCCGCGATCAACTCCCTGGAGGGCAGGGAGTAGTGCATCCCCTTGTGCCCCATGGCTATCCCGTCGCAGAGTCCTGGGAGTGACGACATGAAGCAGTACCCGCCACCGCTGTGGATGCCCTTTTCAATGGCCCTTTCCAGGTCGCGGAAGCCGATGTGGCCAGGGACAATGTCCGTGAAGCTGGAAATGAGCCCGATAAAGGGTTTGTCCATTTCAGAGGTGGTTATTCCGGTTGCGTACAAGAGGGACCTGTGAGGCGCGCGCTCCAATCCTTTTTTTATTCTGTCGCTTCTCATTTTAAATTCTCCTTATATTTTTAACACGGCGAAACCATCTTAATATTATAATTTTCAACCACCGATGTAAAATTTTTAGTAACTATTCAGCGTTTTTATATTTTTGGTTCATTAGTAGTGAACTTTTGTAGTTAAAGGGCTTCCGGGATTTTCACATCCCCCTGGCCCCCTTTTCCAAGGGGGAATGAATAGGCGCAGGATTTTTAAATAGCCTTTTTATTGGCTGTGGCAAGCCGCTATAAGGTAATAGTTCAGCGGGGGAAGCGGTTGCCATAAGGCGGGATAATACAAAAAAATGGCGGCATTTTTTAAAAAGCGTTGACTATAATGCTAATTTCCTTATGGATAGCGGTAAAAGAATTTCATGTTGCCATGAAATTCCACTCTAATCCGCAAGCAGCGCTGCGGCTATACATGCCCGAATATGAATTTTCCTATCAATTTTTCAAAATCAATTCCTGGAACTGTTTCCTTCACCACTTCGCCCGGTGATATCACGGCATTCGAGCCACCCCTGGAAACACAAAGGATTTTATTTCCAAGCAGTCCACGCGATTTGATAGAGACCATGCTGTCCTTGGGCAGGGAAATTTTTTCCTTGATTCTCATTGTCACTCTCGCCATGTCATTGTCCGTGAGGGAAATTTGCTCGATTGTGCCGATCCTGACACCGGATATTTCAATTGGAGACCCGGCGCGCAGTCCATCAACCGATTCAAAATCAGCGTACACCGAATAAGTCTTGCCGTAAAGATTCAACTGGGCGTCCTCCGTGGACATATACCCGGCGCAAATAAAACCAATGATCCAAAATGCCCCGGCCTTAATGCCTGACCGTAAACGGTTTGTATTGATAAACTCCGCTTGAATCGGTTTTCTTTCACATAATTGCCCGTTCATTTTCCATCCTCCCTATTAAATGTTTTTAATTTCTGCTTTATGGAAAGCATGGGGCGTGCCATGAACCTTTAAAAACACAATCACTTATAAGTGATTGATTTCATGATATTCATGGGCGGGAATCATGGCCAATCAGGAAAATATCAAAAGCGAATTTATGAAAAAAAACAACTGCGTATAAATATACACACTATTCATGGCGCGGAAAACGCAAATTTTTGAATAATATAATATCACACGCTGAAATACTGCCCTTCAGGGTGGTGAAAGGCCAGGGCGCTCACCGACGCCTCAGGGTCCATCATCATCCCCTCGGTGAGCTTGACCCCGATTTGCCTCTCCGGGTCCAGGAGCCGCCAAAGTTTTTCCTGGTCCGCTAAGTTGGGACATGCGGGATAGCCGAAGGAGACCCTTATCCCCTGGTACTTAGCCTGGAAAACGTCATTCATGCTGAGCGCCGGGTCGTCCACTATCCCCCACTTAAGCCTCAACTCCTTGTGCAGCCACTCGGCCGCGGCCTCGGCTGACTCCAGGGCAAGGGCCTGGAGGGCGTGGGATTTCAGGTACTCGCCATCGGCCTTGTATTTTTCCGCAAGCTCCCGCACCCCTTTTCCCGCCGTGGTGACGAAGATAGCGATATTGTCCTTTTCGCCCGACCCCAAGGGCCGCGCGAAATCAGAAATGCAAAGATAGGGTTCCTTCTTCATACGCTCGAACTTGAAGCGCTCAATCTCTCTTGCCTGGTCAGCCGGATCGTAGATTATAAGATCGTCCCCGTCCCCCATCGCCGGAAAATAACGGTACACCGCTTCCGCGCGAAGGAGTTTTTTCGCTATAACCTCTTCCTGCAGGGCAGTGACTATCTTTTGAAGCTCCCTGGCCTTGGGGTCTCCTTTCTTGAGAAGTTTTTCCAAACTCCCCTTCAGCCCCAGATGCCTCCCGTACAGCATGAGGGGATTGATAAAGGAAAAGACCGCGCGCAGATCGATCTCTTTCAACACATGCGTCTCGTAATCCGGCGGGGGCAGGACAGGATTGGTTGAGGCGAGGCCGGAACGCCTGGGCAGGGCCGCCGCCGGAGTTTCCTCTTTTTTATCAGGCGCGGCCGTGCCGTCCATTGCGCGCTTTACCATTTCCTTCCCTTCCAGGAGCAACGCCTCTCTCCCTTCCCCTGACAGCTTGTTCGCAAGCGACAAACCGTCCATAGCGTCCCTCGCATAAAAAACCGGATGCCCGTAGGCAGGGGCGATTTTTGAATAGGTGAATTTTGATGACAGGGCAGCGCCGCCAACTATGACCGGGACGTCTATCCCGGCGTTTTTGAAATCGGACGCAGTGGCGGCCATCTGCAGGGCCGACTTCACCAGCAGGCCGGAGAGGCCGATGATGTCCGCCTTATGCTTGCGCTGGGCTTCGATGAGGGTGTTGGAGTCGATCTTGATTCCAAGGTTCATGATCTCAAAGCCGTTGTTCCCAAGGATGATCTCCACAAGGTTCTTGCCGATGTCATGCACGTCCCCCTTCACAGTGGCGAGAATCACCTTCCCCTTTTTTTCAGCGGCCCCTTTTTCCATGAAGGACTCAAGGCGTGTCACAGCGGCCTTCATGCTCTCGGCTGACTGAAGGACTTCCGCCACTATCAATTTATTGTCGTTGAAGAGACGGCCCACCTCGTCCATGCCGGCCATGAGTGGACCGTTGATGATGTCCAAGGGCTTCATCTTCTTCATGGCCTCGTCCAGGTCCTCGGCCAGGCCGTCCTTGCTTCCCTCTATAATATAATCAGCGAGCCGCGCCTCCAGGGGAATGGTGTCCTTTGGGGCCTTGGCCGCTGGTTTCTTGTCGCGGAAATGGGCCGCGAAGGCCGCCACCGGGTCGCGATTGTTTTTTTCGGTAAGCCGCCAGAAGATGAGGTCCTCTGATAACTCCTTCTCCTCCTCGGAAAGGGAGGCGTAACGATGCAACTTCTCGGAATTCACTATGGCGGAGGTAAGTCCGGCCTTCACGCAGTGGTAGAGGAACACAGCGTTCAGGACCTCTCTTCCTGCCTGGGGGAGCCCGAAGGAAACGTTGCTTATGCCCAGGGTTGTGTGGCAGCGGGGAAATTCCATTGAGATCAATCTCACTCCCTCGATGGTCTCCCTGGCCGAGCCGATATAGTTTGCGTCCCCTGTCCCAACCGGGAAAACCAGTGGATCGAAAAAGATGTCCTCCTCCGGGACGCCGTATTTTCCGGTGAGGAGTTCGTGGGAGCGCCGCGCCACTTCAAGCTTCCGCTGCGCGGTGACAGCCATGCCGTGTTGAGGATCATCGTCAATGCAGCCAACCACCACCGCCGCGCCATATTTCCTGATGATGGGGCAGACCCTTTGGAAACGCTCCTCCCCGTCCTCAAGATTTATTGAGTTGATAATGGACTTCCCTTGTGTGCGCTTGAGGGCCATCTCCATGACGTTGGAATCGGTGGAGTCTATCATTATCGCGGACTTCACCTTTTTCACCACGAAGGGGAGGAATTTCTCCATGTCCTCGTATTCGTTCCTGTCCGGATTGGCCAGGCAAACGTCAATGATGGACGCCCCGCCCTTTGCCTGGCGGCGGGCTATCTCCGATCCCTCCTCGTATTTCCCTTGCGTGATAAGGTCCTTGAAAATCCTGGAGCCTATGACGTTGGTCCGCTCGCCAATGATGTATGGCCGGCCCTGGTCCTCGATTTCCAGGTAGTCGATGCCCGATACCGCCGGGACTTTTTTACTGGAAGGGACCCTGGTTTTTTTTCCGCGGACCATTTCAGCTATGGCCTGGATGTGGGCCGGGGTCGTGCCGCAGCATCCGCCGATTACGTTCACCCAGCCCTCGTCCACGAAACGCTCAAGTTTTCCGGCGAGGGATTGAGGGGACTCCTTGTACTTGCCCTCTTCGTTCGGGAGCCCGGCGTTGGGATACACGGAGACATAACATTCAGCCAATTCCGACAGGGCGCGGATCTTGTCAGTCATGAATTCAGGCCCGGTGGCGCAGTTCAGTCCTATGGAGAAAAGCCCCAAATGCCGGAGGGACGAATATGCCGCCTCCACTCCCTGCCCGGCCAGCATGGACCCTGTGCGCTCCACCGTGAGGCTTACCATGAGCGGCGTCGTGGACTTAAGCTCCTCGCGGGCCTTGAGGAGTCCTATGGCAGCAGCCTTCACGTTCAGGGTGTCCTGACAGGTCTCCAGGAGAAAGGCGTCCGCCCCGGCCTCTATCAGGGCCAGGCCCTGTTCGTAATAGGCGTCCACTACTTCGTCAAAGGTGGTCCCGCCAGTGACTGAAAGTGACTTGGTGCCGGGCCCTATTGAGGCGGCCACGAACCTTGGCCGGTCCGGGGTGGAAAACTTTTCCGCCGCCTCCCTGGCTATTTTTATACCCGCGATGTTTATCTCCCGCGCGCGGTCCTGAAGATTATATTCCGAAAGGGGAATACTGGAACCGCCGAAGGTGTTGGACTCCACCATGTCCGCCCCGGCATTGAAATACGCCTCGTGGATCTCGCGCACCACATCGGGACGGTGGATGTTCAGCATTTCCGGGCATCCCTCGTATTCCGCCCCGCCGTAGTCCTTCGCAGTGAGGTGGTATTGCTGCAGCATGGTGCCCATGCCTCCGTCAAGCACTATTATTCTTTCCTTTGCTATTTCATTAAGACCGGCCATTAGTCCATCCTTTAAAGTGTTTGATCAGATAATTCCCCTTGGCTTGCCACGGGTTTTTAATGATTCCCCCTTAACAAAGGGGGATGTTATAAAAAATTTTCAACAAATACCCCGCCGCAAGCGGCGGGGATCATTTATTGAGCTTCGCGCTTTTATGGAAAAATTTCATTATATTTTATACCGCTGAGCTTTAAAAGTTTTTTCACCGCTGAGACAGCGCAGACGTGGGGAAAAAAATATTAAAACTGAGCCTCTTGCAAAAGTGCCTTTTTAAAAACTTTTCATGCCCGAATGTATTTGTCGGTTATCCAAAATTTATTATTTTACAAGAACTGGATTTCCGATTAAACATTTCAGTAATGACATTTTGGAGTTTTGCAAGAGGCTCAACTGTAAATATTATAGGCGCGTAAGAATCCATAAGGCTTAAGCCAATACGGTTCATTTAAAGCAAATTCTTAGAATTCGCCCGCGTTGTCAACACGGCAAATATGGCTTGGCAACGGCCCAACGCCCTTAAGCGAACCGTATTGAGTCTTTAGCATCGGACGCGCGCTTGGACATGGAGGCCCATAATAAGGAGAAAGGGTTGATGGGAAGAAATAAATAGCTTGAATCGTGCAGGCCGGTTACCATGCCGCCCGTGTCCAAAATAGATACTCATGCCCGTGAACAGACCTTATACCCCATGGCCCGATAGCCACGCTGGCGTTTTTCCCGCATCCTGGCGAGCTGAGGCTGGTCGTGTTAGACGTAATCGTAGATGCGCGCGTCCTGCTTGTCAACATGCTCCCGGTGCAGGCGGCCAGCATACTGCTGCATGGTTCCCTTCCATGAAATCGGCATAGCCAATACTAATGTATCAAGGGGTGGATGGTCGAAACCCTCACCGATCAGGCGTCCTGTGGTCAGGAGTACCAGTGGAGACGAATCATCAAGTTCAGCTAGCTCGGCGAGGATGTTTGTACGCTGTTTTTTCGGCAACCGGCCATGCAGCACAAAGCAGCGCTCGACTCCATCGCCAAGGGCCTCGCGCAACAACCGTCAAATGCTCGGTACGTTCGGTTAATACCAGGACCCTGTCCCTCCTTGTACGCGGAAAGGATGTCCTTCGCTACACGCCGGTTGCGGCCGGCATCGTTGGCGAGGATGCGGAACACATCCTGGATGCGTGATTCAGGGGGAATCTCAGGCGAGGGCCGGTGTTGTTGCCGTACCTCGGCCTGTTTGAGAATGGCCTCGAAGGAAAAGGCCGGGATGTGATGGCACTCGTCGACAATAATATGGTCATACTTATCGAGCAATTCCGCAGGGTCCCCACGCCGTGACAGTGATTGCATGACCGCAATGTCGATCTTGCCGGTTGGTTTCTTCTTGCCGCCAGTTGCCAGCAAGATGGCGTTTTCTAATTCGATCCTGGTTATGGATCGAATCGACGCCAGGAAGGCCCACTGATCCGGATAGGGAAGGTAGTTCTCACCGACGAAGACGCTGCAACCCTGTTCACGAGGCTGTTTCTGCAAAGGGAGCGCTATCAGGTTTCCGAAACCGCCTTTGGGCAGGGTGTCCTGATCGGTGACAGGTAGCAGCAGGCGTTGGCCGCAGTCGCCGCATTTAATTCGAGGTTTGTCGCAGACCCCGGGTCCCACTCGTTGCCGCATGCCGGCGAATACCCTGACTTGCCCTTGGCCGACTCCCACCGAAGAGGATAAACATCCGCACGGCCCCGAAACAGTCGGCGGAATAGAGCGATTTTTTTCGAAATAGAAAGTCGAGGGCTGGTTACTACCGGGGTTTCCGGGATCGGCGTTGCCTTTGGGGCTGGTTCCTCCTCCCACTGAATGCCGTGTGCGGTGAGCATGGCCTTCAGGCGGGCGTTCTCTTCACGCGATTCCTGCAACTCATCCCCTTCCGTGGAATCCGGTGGCCTTAATATTTTCTGACATACGCTGAGTCGATTCAGATATAGTGTGAAGATTGCGAAGGACTGCATCTTGGTATAAATGAGAACTCATGAATATTTCTCGGCCACATGAAATATCTTCTTCTATTTTCTTGATGCACTCAAGAATATATTTTAGGTAAAACGCATCATCCTTCATAATGGAATTGCCTCTTTTAAAACTTGGTCACGAATTAAATCATTAAGTCCTTCTTCGGTAACTACTTCTACTTTGCGTCCAAGTATTTCCTCTAAATCCACAATAAGTCCGCCTGGAAACCAAGGGGTTGTTTTCTCTTTAGTTTTAACTAATACATTGCTGTCCGGTTAAATTTTCGTTTCTGCATGTAAGTTATTGAAAAACAAAGCAAATTATGGTTTTAATCTACATGTTGATTTAAATTTTAATTGTTGAAAATACAGGGATTTCGTCCACTTTTAACCATAATTTAACCGGACAGCATGATTGCATGGTGGAATTCCGATAAAGTTTAACTCTTTAAACACAGTTAAACAATCGGGAGGTTCACCATGCCAAGAAATGCATATGTATTTTCTCAATTTTTGGGGCTCTTGCCTCGGTTTGAATTCCAGCGAATCGTTGATTCATACAGCGGAGACTGCCATGTTAGAAGGTTTAAATGTTGGCACCAATTGGCTTGTATGATGTTTTCCCATATTCGCCAGGAAAAGAGTCTCCGCGATATCGATATGGCCCTAAATGCCCACGCCAAG
>JACRGO010000126.1 GCA_016212295.1 Nitrospinota bacterium
GAGGAAACCAGCATTTTCCCTGTTTTTTTATAAACCGCCTGGACCGTCTTTTTTTCTCCGGCCTTGATTTTTATAAGGGAGATTCCATTTTTCGGCTTTTGAATCCTGTAGCCCTTTACCGCGTCGAACCGTACCGTGATTTTTTTATCCGGCGCGACCTCCACAGATGCCTGGCCATCCTTTCCAGTCTGCTTCTTTTCCCCGTCCACAGAGAACGGGACGTTCGGAATCATCTTTCCCTTGTGGTCCTGGGTAGCAACGGTCAGCGTTGCCGTTTTTGCTTTATAGACCCTCCCGGTGATCTTATGCCCAGCCTGGGACAAGCCGGGAAAGAAGGAAAATACTGTTATGAGAGCGAAAAAAATTGTTATCAGCCTTTTCATATTCATATACATTCCTTTCGAGATTACGGGGCCGTTCACGGTTTACGGTTCAGGGTTAATAATAACCTCCGCTGGTTTTTGAAAAGCTGATCCGGCGGGCAAAAAAAAGTCCGCCCTTCACGCCATAAAGGCGTTCCGGGCGGACTTTGGAATATCGAAATTCTTTTTAAACAGCCTGGAAAATTCAGGCGGAGAAGGAGGAAACAGTAGGTAGGTAGGTAGGGGATGAGACGAGGAAGGAGGGTTCAAAAAAACGAGAAAGGCCGCATACGCCAGCAGGCAAAAAGATCATTGATTCCCCCTAGGATGCAAAACGGAATCAATGCTACTCCTTTTTATTTTTCTTGTCAAGAAAATTTTTATTCAGCGGGGAATTTTCAGACGTTTGCCCTTGACTCTATTCAGAACATGCTTCTATTATAATATTTTTATGGATTTTATAGAGCGCTATGGGAATGAAGAAAATTAAAAAATCTTTTCTGGAAAAAATCAAACCTGAAAAACTCAACTGGAGACACTACTTCGGGGGGGCCACACTTGTATTTTTCCTGATCCAACTCCTGACCGGACTCTACATGATGTTCTATTACGAGCCGGGGCTTAAGGACACCTATAAATCCATCCAATACCTCGCCAACGAGACCCTGCTTGGCTCCTTCCTGCGGAACACTCACCGCTACGTGGCGTTTCTCATGGTCTTTACCGCCTTCTTCCACATGGCGCGAGGCTTCTACCGCGCCGATTACATTGGAAGGAAGACCCACTGGATCACCGGGGTGGTCCTCTTCCTCATGGTGCTGGCGTTCACGGTCACCGGGGCCATCCTGCCCTGGGAGTGGAAGGGATACTGGATCATGGAGATGTTCATCAACTTCACCCAGACCTTCCCCCTCATTGGATTAAAGCTGCGCTACTTCCTCATGGACACCTACACGCCCATGAGGAACTTTATCGTGCACGACATCTTTTTTCCCATCACAACGCTAATCCTGCTGGAGTACCACTGCCTGGGCAGGATCAAAAAGAGAAGGGGAATCACGCAATACATCCTCAGCCACTTCCTAATCACCCTGCCTATACTTGCAATAGCCTTGGCCCTGGTTATGCTTTACCCAATCCCGACGCAAGATCCGGATATCCTACCAATGCCCCTGGACGGCCGCTTTATCCCTGCCCCGGAATGGTTCTTCGTGACATTTCTTATACCATTCTGGAAGTTCCACAAAAACACGGTCCCAATCTTCACATTCTACATTCCCCTGGCCTTGGCGGCGCTATTGATCGCCCTCCCTTTCCTGCGCAGGAAGAATTTTCCAAGGGTCCCTAAATTTTCCTTGGCGAAACTCCTCTTCTACGGACCCGCCACGGTGGTGATACTATTCCTTTTCCTCGGCACAATATATGGGAGCCACGACTCGCCCTGGGCGGGCTGCAACTGCTGCCACAACGTGTCAATGGGGGAGAGGATGGGCATCCCGCCTGTCACCTTCAAGGACAGGACAAGAAATCCGCTTAACGAGAACAGGAAGTGGATGATGCTCCACTGGTACGAGCCGCAGGTTACGTGGTGATATGGCCAGTGACTAATGACTTCGCCAGAAGGGCGAGAGCGGCGTTATAAGTCCGCGTTTTTTTCCACAGGCGCACCTTGATTGCTGTTTTTCTTCACCAGCACACCCACAGTGCGGTTTGATTTCACCAGATACTTCCGCGCCACGCGCATGATGTCCTCCGGCGTCACCTTCCGGATTTCCTGGGTATGGTTCAGGAGGTATCGCCAGTCCCCTGCCACGGTTTCAAAATAAGAGAGGCGATGGGCCATCCCTGAATTTGAGCCCAACCCTCGGATGAATTCCGCTTCCATCTGGTTCACAACCTTTTGAAGCTCCTGACCTGATACAGGCTCATTTTTTAATTTTTCGATCTCTTCATAAAAGGCGTCCTCCACCTCCTTCACAGTATGCGGATACCTTGGAGTCCCTCCGAATACGAACAAATTCTCGAAGCGCGCGCCAGGGGCGTCGGAGGTGTCCGCTGAAACCGCCACCTCTTTTTCCTGGACCAGGGCCTTGAAGAGCCTGGAGGTGCGGCCAGCGGAAAGAACTCCATGTATGACGTCGAATACATAGTCGTCCTTGTGGGGCAACGTTGGTCTGTGGTATCCAATAAGGACCTGCGGCTCGGCTTCCAGTTCCACTTCCACCTTTTTCTCACCCTTTTGCTCAGGCTCCCGCGTTGAGGATGGAGGAGGAAGCTGCTGGGAAGGAATCCCGCCGAAGTAGTTCTCAATCAGCCGGAAGGTCTTTTCCGGGTCTATGTCCCCTACCATTGCCACCACCGCGTTGTTGGGGGAGTAATATGATTTCAGGAATTTTTCCACCGCCTTCTTGGAAAGGAACCGTATGTCAGTGGCCCATCCTATAATGGGGACCTGGTAGGGATGGGCAGTGAAGGCCGTGGCTATGAACTGCTCGTACAACTCGCCTTCCGGGGAGTTGTCCACCCTGAACCGCCTTTCCTCAAGGATCACATTCCGTTCCGCGTAAAATTCGCGCAACACGGGATTTTCCATTCTGTCCGATTCCAGATTGGCCCAGAGTTCCAGCTTATTGGACGGGAGGCTTATCATGTATACGGTATCGTCGTTGCTGGTGGCGGCGTTGAATCCCACTCCTCCTTGGTTCTGGTAATATCTGGAGTACACTTCCGACTCCACCAGGGTCTTATGTTCCTTCTGGACCTCCTGGAGCCTTGCGTTGAGTTGCGCTGTCTTTTCCTGGTCTTTTTTCGCGCCCTTCAGCTCTTCCTGGTCCAGGGCCTCTCCCAATTCCTCGATTATAGCAAGCAGCGGCTTTTCCTTTTCAAAGTCCTTTGTGCCGAGCCGCTTGGTCCCCTTGAAGAGAAGGTGTTCGAGGAAGTGCGCTATGCCGGTATTGCCCGTTACTTCGTCAACAGAGCCCACCTTGTAACGCATGAAGATGGATACCGTGGGTGAGGTGTGTCTCTCCATCACTATGACCTTCATGCCGTTGGCCAAGGTGCGTTCCTTTACCCGCTTTTCAAGATCGAAGGAATGGGCCGGGGAAGGCCAAAGGAAAGTAATTAAGAGAAGCGGTATCATTGCGGAATTAAAAGCGCGTGAAAGGGTATGGCTTTTCATTTTTAGTTCACCTGAAAAAATTGTTTTGTGGCGTTTAAGCTTTTTCTCTGTCTGATCAGTCGGATCGGACTGATCAGTCTGATCTGCCGGGTCCATCAAGCGGCCGTGCGCCGCGGCATTCTGGATAGGCGCTGCATCCCCAAAACCGGGAACCGGCGCGCGCTCCCTTGCGGGTGGTTCGCAAGGCCATTACCTTGCCGCAGCGCGGGCAGGCGAGGACTTGCTTATCTGTGTTATCAGGCCGGCCCGCCTCATGCCGCCGCTGCCGCTCCTCAATCCTTGCTGTTGCAAGGCGCTCACTGTAGCCGCCTTCATTAATGAACTGGCGTTCCAGTCCGCCAATCTGCCGGTCGAGCAGGTAGTTGGCCTGATGAATAAGACATATTACCGCGTTTGCGACAACCGAGGGATCGGCATGGCCAAGCCACTTAGAATAGGCCCCGGCTATCGCCTGCTCGTCGGGATGGGTCTTTCCCACCCTTCGCACTTCCCTCGCTTGCGGGTCGTCTTTTTCCCATTGCGGCAGCCCGCGCTGCCGCAGAAAGTCTTCGTAGTCGAGCAGCAATTCGTCCAGGCTGGCGCGGGCGACATTCACAAGCCGCAGTTCGGTCTGGCTTGACGCCGCCGCCGCGCGGCTCCCCTTCGCGATGTTATGCCTCCCGCTGCGGGCCGCTTTTGTCCTGGCTGCTCATGCGAGGCTGGTCCTCCCTGTGAGCAATATCGCGCATCCCTTGCTTAGGGTTGCGGCGTGGCAAAGTCAGCTTGGCTTATTGCTTTGTCAATTCCTTCAGGGCCTCCACAGCTTCGGGAGAGTCCCACTCGCGCGCGCCCGGCACACGGGAAACAATAGCTCCTGACTTGTCGATGATGAAGGTTGTTGGAATGGAATTGGTCAGATAGAGGTTCTGGAAAAAACCGTCCGGGGACAGTAGAACGGAGAATGAGATATTGTTCTTTTCAGCGAATTGCTTCACGGCCTTCGGGTTCATCTGGTCGATGCTCACCGCCAGCACTGAAAACTTGTCTCCCTTCAATTTTTTACTGAGGGACTCCAGAGAAGGCAATTCCGCGATACAGGGATAGCACCAAGTGGCCCACACGTTCAGCAGCACCACTTTTCCCCGGTATTGAGAAAGGGAATGCTCCTTGCCATTCAGGTCGCGCAAGGTGAATTCCGGCGCGGCATACCCACGGTCGGGATAAGCGTTTAGGTCCACTCCCGCCTTGGCCATGGCGGGAAAAATCAGCGCGAAGAGAAACAGGGCGGCGGCAAGGCCCGGGCCAATGCTTACATGGGCCTTAAAAAAAAACCGTATGCTTGATATGCAGTACTTCATCTCTCATTTTCTCCAATCGGATTCTTTGCTTCATCAGCAAAAAGTACAGCAATGTGAATGCGGCCACTGATATCAACAGGGTCCAGGCCATGGAGGGGTCCATGCCGGAGGCCACCCCCTCCTTCATGTTCAGCATCTTTGGCTGTGGATGAAAGGTCCTCCACCAAAGGACCGAAAAATGGATGATGGGAATATCCAAAAAACCCACAATGCCGAGGACCGCCGCATACCGCGCCCTCTGCGAACCCGCCTCGGCGTGGGCGCGGAGCATTAGGTATCCCATATAGATCAACCACAGAATCAAGGTGGAGGTCAGGCGGGCGTCCCACACCCACCAGGCGCCCCAAACAGGTTTGGCCCAGATGGGGCCGGTGACCAGGACAAGGCTGCAAAAGATGATTCCTATCTCAGCGGAGCAATGCGCTATGGCGTCCCACTTGCGGTCCTTTTTCCATAAAAAGAGGACGCTGGCCGCGAAGACCACGAAAAACGCGAAAAAGGCCACCCATGCGCTTGGGATGTGAAAATACATTATCCGCTGCACCACGCCCTCGGATTTTTCCATGGGCGCGTATGAAAAAATAAGCACGGCGGAGGCCAGGACAGCAGCCAGGGCGGCCCAAAAAACAAAGCCTCCGGGTTTATCGTTACTTGGACTTTTCGTTTCCATGTTTTAAGGGCTATTTCGACGGGGCGGAAGGAGATTCCTTTGATTCCAGCTTTGCCCTTACAAGGTTGATCTCTTTTTGTAAATGGCTGTTCCGGCGGGAAAGCGAAAAATGATAAGCAAAAAATACGATCCAGACAATCAGATTGGCGGCAAGGAGATAATTCAGGTTTTTCATCAGGGGCGATATTCCTACTCTTGGATGAGATGCTCGAAAATCATAAAGGAGGCGGTAAGAAAGATGATATCAAAGGCCCCTATCAATTTCAACCAGCCGGTGGCCTCGGAGAAGCCGCCGCTGTCAAGAAAACTCCCGGTCACCTTGACTGAGCCTATGATTATAGGGATGACCAAGGTGCATAAAAGAATTGGCAGCATGATCTCCCTGGCCTTCAATTTCATGGACATGGCCGAGAGTAGGGTCCCGATGGAGACAAAGCCCAGGGTCCCAAGAAAGATCACGAGTATGAGCTTCAAAAGTAGGGAAACGGAGACATCCAGATTGAAAAACAAAATGAAAACAGGGAGGATCATGGCCTCCATGCAAAGCATGTAGACAAGGTTGCCAATGGTTTTTCCAAGATATATGGAACTCCGGTCCATGGGGGAGAGCATGAGACCTGAAAGGCAGTCATTTTCCAATTCATGCAAAAAGGAGCGGTTCAGGCCGATGGTCCCGGAAAACACGATTGCCACCCATATAGCAGCCGGCGCCACGTCCCCTTTATTCACGACCCTCAAATCGATGGAGAAGATGAAGATGATGATGGTCAGGACCGCGAAAACGAACATGGAAAGGAATATTTCCTTGGTCCGCAGTTCAGATGCCAAGTCCTTCCAGATTATGGCTTTTATTTCTTCGAGCATGGCGCGACATGGCCTCAACCAAAATAAATTTTCTGTTTACATGACGTTGATGATATTATTACGTTCCGAAATTTGCGTGGAAAATGCAAATTTCGGAACGTAATAATATAATGAGATTCAAACAGAATATCCCTTAAAAATCAACCCTTCTTAAAATAAACGCCGTCCATTCGCATGGAATTGCCTTTATTCGTCCAAGGCAAGAACCACAGAATTTTTATTCAGCCTCCTTGTTTCACCCTCTCCGCTGAAACCCTGGAGAGAGATGTTTTCACCACGCTTCAAGCTGAGAAACGCCCCATTGGATTCGCTCTCGTCCTTCCTCAAAAGCTCAAACCGGAACCTGCCATCATTTCCACAAAGAAACGCTGAAACCTTCCCCTTCTCCGCCATCAATTCGCTCACAACCACGAAGCGGTCCTCTGCTCCGGTTTTTATTATCCCATGAGCCTCCTTCGAGACAATCAAATGGGTAAATTTAAGAGATTCCTTTCTCAGCCCCGCCAACCGGTCAATCCTTGCTATATAATCCGGCCTTTCCCAATGGATATCGTCATGGCACCAATCTTTTTCCGACCTGCCAAGGGCCGGACATTTTAAAACCGGCGGACAAGGTGAAAGAATTGAAAACCTCTTTTCCCCGGCGAAGGCGTCCCTCAGGTAAAGCAAGGTCCTGGCGTGTATCCTCTGGGCGGGCTCCAGGAAAAAGGCCAGGCCGGTTGGCGCTAACGCCTTTTGTGCGAAGCGGATTATTTTAAGGTCGCGTTCCTTTTCCGGAGGCCCCATCTCCGCCAGCACGTTCGAGAAAAATACCGCGTCAAATTCGAGCGCCAGGCCGCTGGTCCCCTCCAATATGCCAAGTCGAAGCGTCTGGTGGTCCACCTCGAATCCAGGCGACTCCTTTTTCAGGGCGTTGGAAACGTCCTTCGCCAGTTGGGTGTTTTCTTTTAAAATTTCAGGCGAGCGGTCAACGGACACAATCCTGAGCTTGAACTTCTCTCCTCTTTTTTTCGCGTGAAGGAAAAAGGCGGCGGCTATTCCAGCCGTGCCAGGACCGCACCCCGCGTCCAGAATGGAAAATTCTTTTTTATCCAGCCACTGGCCGCCACAAAGGCCTTCAGCTTTTTCGAGGAGGTAAACGGCTTTTAAAAAATTCGGCGGGAGGTAATAAAGGGTATAAGCGTCACGGAACTTTTTTTGTCCCATGTAATCGGATTGCGGCTCCAGGCCCTTTTTTTGGGTGAACCATCTGGAGAGGTCCGCAATGTCCTTGGATAACTCTTGAAACCGCTTGCTGTTCCCGTTGGACGGGAAACGTTTTTTCAGAATGTCCACAAGCATGGCAGGGACAGTTGCCATCCTTGGAGACAATAACTTATGCATGTCTACATTTTTATCCGCGTTTTTTTGCCGCTTTCTTCCGTTCAAGGTATTTTTGAGCCTTCTTGTAGATGTCTTCAACGGACATTCCCCTAAAAAGTTCATTCTGAATCTTCAGGTAATCCCTTTTTTCATGGGAAATTTGAGATAAAAACCTTATGGCGTCGGCCTCCCCAAGTCCATTGAATAAGGCACTCAAGCCTTTCCTTTTAATTTCAGCATCGCTTGCAATCTTCCGCATTTTATTTCACCTCCGACCTTATGAAATCCACGGGATTCACTATGTTGAAATTCCCATCCATGAACCGCCCTTTCTTTACAAGCTTATCATCGCATGTTATAAACCAGCTTGCCTGTCCATTGTCGGCGCATGCAAGATGCATCGCATCCCTGGGTTTTATACCCTTCAACGCCATGCTTCTTGCCGTTATCAGAATATCATCAGTCAGGTCAATATGTTCAGTGGCGAGCCTTGACATCATCTCAATCTTCATTCGCACATCCTCGCAAGGGTTGAGACTGTTTTCATAGTCAAGCATGAATGACAACAGCATGGTATATTTTTTTCCCTTGATCAGCTTCAGCAACGCGTTGATAGCCATGGTTTCCATCCTGATCTTTACCTGTGACTGATCGTCAAATGGACGGTTGTAAATATTCATGTCAAGGTAAAGCACGGTTTTCAACCGTGCTACTCCTTCACGGGAATTCTAACCAAGTTTTCTTTAATAAGCAATTTTTTCATAAAGTTTAAATTTTAATTCCAGCAGCAGTGGCGTTGGATTCTCCACTGTGGTCAGAGGCAGGCAATGAGTGAAGATACGAGTCCGCTATGGCTAATGTACAGCCAAACAGCGTCTTTATTTTTTCCTCCGTCTTATTGCATACGCATCAATGTCCTTCTCGCCGGACCTCAGGAAATCGAGAAAATCCAATCCTTTGTACTTGCAAGTCTCGCAGATGCTGAGAAGAATCAAATAATCACGCAAACCGTTTCCAGATGTTATCCCTTTGATGATGTGCCTGAGCATGGCAAATGGTTTTACCGCATGTTCGGCATTATTGTTGTTCCAAGGTATGCCGTCATATTCCAGGAAGGTAAACAGTTTGTCCCGGTTTTTTTCAAGTCGTTCCTTTATTTTGATTGCTATTTCGGTTGTAAGGCCAAAGCGAGATAGTTTTTGGTAATAACGATCCACTGATGACAAATGTTTTTTTAAAAAGTAGTGTTTCAACCCAAAACGGTCCACCGTTTCAATAATTGGCCGCATTACATTTGTAAAGCCTTCCGCCATTCGTTTCAGCCCTTCATCATAAGGATGCTTGTACAGCGCATCATTAATATCCCTGATCAGGTGAATGAGGCACTTCTGCTGCCGGCAATTGATTCCGTCGTATGCCGCATAAAAATCAGATACCAAAACGCCCCTGAAATCCTTAAGCAACGTTTGCACATGGCCTCCCTCGCGAGTTTCGGTGCAGATATACGCAACTTCCTCCATATTTGCAAATATCCAGACAAACCAGTCGGCTCCCCGTACGCTTATCTTTGTCTCATCAGCATGGAGCAGACTCCCATTACAAAGTTTCGCCAGTATGTCATTGGATGTTTTCTCGTATGATTTTGCCGCATTTTGCTTGATTCTGGTTGCTGTTCCTACTGTTATGTTTAGACCGAAGAGCCTGTTTAAACTTGTTTCGACAATTTGCATTGGCAAACGCAACTCGATGCCTTGGTAGAGTGAATAAGCCATAAGATCATAACCATAATTGCTGGGCGGTAAACATTTAGCATCCGTCAAGAAGGTTTTGCCGCAATTCCTACACAAATATTGTTTATAAAGGTAGCGAACGATAAATCTCTTTATGCCATGACGCGTGAGCTTGAGATCGATCGCTGTTTTGGAGAGCTTCGCATTCGGATAAAATTTAGTTGAATGGCACTTTGGGCATGCGTTCGGACGTTGGCAATCAATAATCTTGTTTGGCGCCAGCGCTTTGCTGGGCTTTGGAGATTTAGTTAACGAGCGTTTCATGGCACGGTTTGTTTTTAGATAAACACGCTCTCTTTGATAGTCCCAGTAAGCCGCTTTGTTGATTATATCAAGTCCTGGAATAATGAAATTGTTCCTCTTGAAGCCAAACAAATGTTCTCGTTTCAGCTTGTTTATATCAACAATATCATTTTCATTCGCCACTTCTGCCCCTGGTTGACGGCATTGTAAGTTGAGCACCTTCTGGGCCACCACGTATAGCGCTTCGCAATCCTCTGCATTGTAGCAAATCAGCTTTTCTTTCTCTTGCATGTTTCCGGAAGCTTCCCACATTTCTCGCCATACGATGGCATGTGCTCCAGAAGCCACCGGGTTTGACCACCTGAATCCATAATATCCCGCTATCTCCTTTAATCCATTCGATGGAACCGGGAAATAAACGCGACCGTAAATGAACGTAAGAAGATTTATAGGCGAAGACAGCGCATTCTTTATGGGTGAGTCTTGACTTAATTCCCCATACCGGCCAAACATAGTCCTGATAAAAGTGGTTTCATATCTGCCATAACAGATCAGCGCCGGATTAGGTATACCACTCAGAATCCTTAAAAATTCCTTCCAAATACTCTCCTCATCTTCCTGCTCGTCAGCCCAGGGGCTATGTTGCATGACTGAGTCGCCATTTCTGACCCGCATACCTATAAGGTAATAAAAATCACGGTCCGGCAGTCCTTCAACGTCCAGATAAACCGGTGTTCCTTCGATTTGCAGTTCGGGTCTGCCGACGATATGGATTTTTTTTTCTCGAATAGCGAACGCTTTAAGCGAATGATGATACTTCTCCCTTTTTTCTTTAAAACGCTTCGGGTGACGCCGTGGCCTGAAGGTAAAGGAAAGTTGAGTAATAGTGAATATGCCTTTGCTGTTTAGTTTTTTTCGCTCTTTTTCCCTCATTCCGGCAAGCAGGCTGAGGTCGTCTTTTTCCATGGCTTTTTCACGGCACCGGCATTGATATTCGCATTCAGAGCAATACCGGTTAATAATGAGGTCAGGGGGGAATTATTCGCCATCAGACACGCTATCTTACCAGCAATTTTCCTCACTTCACCTGTAAGCGCGCATGTCTTTACCTTCTGCGTCGAATAGCCATCTCCATGAATAATCTTTCCATGGCTGATCTCACGTTTTGTGGTTTCAGCCAGGGTTATCGCATCAAACGCGATCATCAACTTATCTGCTTTTGTAAGTTTGCTGCTGATTATGAAGCGAATGGGAATGAATCGGACGGGCTTGCCTCGGCATTCAGATGAAATCCGTTCTACCGCATGAAGGCAAGAGCCCAACTCCTTGCTTCTCGCAGGAAAATCAAACGCCAATTTCCAACTGGCAGCCTTTAAATTCATAGGCGAGGATGGAGCAATAATGTATTCGACATTTTGAACTCCATCTATCAATCGTTTAATTCCACGAGTGAGATATGCGCCCTTTTTATTCCTCACCCACTCGGAATAGATATTCCCCTTGCCGTCTTCGCCAAGAAATTGAAGCCAGCATTTGGCAGGACATTTGAGATAGGCTTCAAACATTTCCGAGGTAATAACCATAGAGTCTTTATTCCAGAATCACGATAAAAGCAAATTTCTTTCTTTTGTTAACGTCATGCTAATCAGCGCCTGAACGAAAACCCAATTCAAAGATGTTTCGAGCGAGGTTTGTAGTACCGCCTTTTGGCGGGCCTGCTGCTTTTAAAAAAAAAGACCGTCTGAAGGCGGTACTACAAACTTGGGAAAAGTGGAAAAATAGGATTTTCGTTCAGGCGCTATATTGAGGAACATTCAATGCAGATATTTGGAGCGGGCGTTTGCAGTGGGGATGATCCCTTCGCTGATCAGGCGGCCTGCGTCCCTCTTGCTGTCCGTCTTGACCCATTTTTCATAAATTCTCAGAAGGTTCTCCTTTTTACCAATGGAGGTTTTCTGGCTGACTTCGCACAGGACGTCAGTGATAGGGAAAAATTTTTCCGCCAGTTCATTGTATAAAGAGGAAAAAACTTCCCCATTTTTTTTATTCTTCATTATCGCCGCCAGATTGGAGTAAGCGACGCTCCCCACCACTCCATAAAAATCCACGTCCACCAGCTTCCTGTTCAGGCTGTCAGAGAAGAATCCTGCAATGAAGAGGGTGAAATCGCCCAGTTCCTTGAACCGCCTGATCTTTTCATAGGCGCCGGCGCTCAGCGCCTTGTTCAGTTTCTGGGTGAGGGGTTCCTCGTTTTCAACGTCTCCTCCTAGAAAAATCCTCTCGGCCTTCAGGCATTCATTAAGAAGATTCACGAGATAGAACTCAACTGTGTCGCTTACGTCCGTATGTTGGTTCCTGATGGAAGATACAACCATTTCCTTGAAATACTCAGCGCATCTGTTGCCAGGGATGATCGCTGTATTTTCAACAGCAGCCATTAGGACCGCCTCCTTTCTTGTATTATTACGTTCAGAAATTTGCGTTTTCCGCGCTACGGAAAGGAAATGCCTGTTTGCTTCAGCCATTCCTCTTCGTTAAAACGGTTTGTGCAATACTCCTCGAATTCTACTTCACAGGAGGAGAGTTTCCGGCCGTCAATATATTGTTCCTTTTTTTCCGTCAATAACCGGGTTTCCGGGATTTTAGGTGAAACATTGCCTTTAAGCCCGGCTTCCTCTCCCTTTTGCATAATGGCCTGGAGCATATCGTCTGTTTTCGCCATCATGACAAAAATGGTTTGGGGGCTGAGTTTACCCTTATGGAGAAGATTGAGCAGTTCTTTTTTAACCGCAGGCGAGCTAACAAGGGTTTCAAAAATTTTTTTATACAGGGGCTCGAAGTCCTTATCATGAATTTGATTATTATTAGCCATTTTCCGCCCTCCTTTTTTATTTTGTTCTTTATTATTATTAACGGTTTTCCGCCAAAACTCTTGAGAGCCTGATTAAACTCCCGCTGCGTCAACCGCCTCCGCCATTTTTTTCTCCTGCTAATTATTGAGCAATTCTTATACCATAGCGCGACATTCCAACATGAATAATGTATTATAGTAATAGTTCTCAGGTGGCAGGTGTCAGGAAAACCAAAGGGTTATGTAGAAGAAAACTTTTCCCTGAAACCTGGCAGCTATTACATTTTTATCAAATGCAAAAATCAGGATTCATAGCCATTCTTGGACGGCCCAATGTGGGTAAGTCCACCCTTCTGAACCGTATTGTCGGCAAGAAGGTCTCCATTGTCACTGAAAAACCCCAGACCACCAGAAACAGAATAATGGGGATAAAAACGGCAGGAGAGGCCCAGATGGTTTTCATCGACACGCCGGGCATTTACGAGGGTAATCTGGAGTTGTGCCAATACATGCGCAAACAGGCGCTCATGGCCTTGAAGGGGGTGGACCTGGTCCTTTTCGTGACAGACCGCCATGGAAATGTCCACGATGACGATGCCTATATCCTTTCACGGATAAAGCAGCGCCAGGTTCCGGCCTTTTTCATTTTGAACAAGGTGGACAAAATGGGGCCGGAATCCGTTCTTCAAACCATTGACCGCTTTCAAAAAATTTTCCCCTTTGGCGAGTTTTTCCCTGTTTCCGCCCTGAAGGAGGGTTCCACGGACGCCATTGAGGAGAAAATTATTTCATCCCTGCCTGAAGGTCCCTTTTATTTTCCAGGTGATATGTCCACGGACCAATCGGAAAAATTTCTGATCTCTGAACTGGTCAGGGAAAAAATATTCCAATTGACCAAGCAGGAAGTGCCATATTCCACCGCGGTGGTTGTGGAGGACATAAGTGAAGGAAAGAAGAAAGGGGTTCTGGTGGTTTACTGCGCTATTTACATGGAAAGGGATTCTCAAAAGGGTATATTGATCGGCAAGGGAGGCGGACTGCTGAAAAAGATAGGCACCATGGCGAGGGAGGAAATGGAGCACCGCCTTGGGACAAGAATTTATCTTGACCTTCAGGTGCGGGTGAAAAAGGACTGGAGCCACTCTCCGCGTTATATAAAAGACATGGGGTATGAATAAGCAGCAGGATTCCACACTATGTATTTGTAGTTCTGCGGTGGATTCATCAGGGATTTATCACGCTATGGCCGCGATTCCGCATGCAGTTTATGAACGCCTTCTTGTAACTTTCCTCGGCGCTTAATCCCTGGGCGCCTGCCCCGCCAAGACCTCCAACCGCCGCGCCTATAGCTGTGCTGGTTCCGATATTACTTCCAGTCGCGGCCCCAAGCACTGCCCCTGCCGCGGCGCCAACAAGACCGCCTGCCACGGCCCCTTTACCCGCCTCCTGCGCCGTGCCGCCTGACGCCTCTGTCGCCAACTGTTTGCATTCAACCTTATCCGCCTCGATCCGGCCTGCGTTCGCGTCGCCGTGCGGATCCACTGTCGGGGTCCAGTTGCCCTGAGAAGCGCACCCCCCTAAAAACAAACCGGAAACAAGAGCCAGCGAAAAAATTTTCTTAACCATTTTTATCTCCTTTTTTAAGATTGATGACCTTAATGAGATTCTAGGTTATTTATGTTTGAAAGTCAAAATTTTTTCGCCAAGGAAGCCCATGTAAGAACTTATCGCCCTTCTGGCGGACAAAAAAAATCAGGGACCAGGAGTCAGAATTAAAAATTTTCTTGCTGGCTCTATAGTCCCGTCAGGGCTATGGAGCCAGCAAATGCATAAAATTTGTCCTATATTCTGACCCCTGATACCTGACCCCTGAATTCCATCCCCCCCTGTTAACTATTTGATTCATAAGCGAAAGAAATGGAAATTCCTGTACTATTAAAAACGTGTTGAAAAATAATGGCCGGCTGCCTTGCTTAGCAGAAAAAAAAATCCTAAAATGTGCGCCTAATTTGATATGGATACATTTTGGAAATTTCAAATTTCGTAACATTTTAGCTCTTTGAAAAATCAGCGTACCGGGCCGGGACGTATCTTCTTTCCTTGCCGGGAGCGCGGGCGTCCCGCCCGCTCTTCAAGCAGTTGGCGCGGCGGCGTTCCCGGCAAGCGCAATTACGCTTCTCGCTGCCATTTCCCTAAGATAGCGGGCGGGACGCCCGCGCTCCCAGGACTTGCTACCAGAAACCTCAGGGCAACGCCCTGGGAAACAAAAAGCCCATGCCTTACACACCCTGAATGAGTGGGACAGAATCGCTCAATTCAGGTTAAAAAAAGCATTCTTCTTAACTTAATGCCGGTGAAGCTAAGCTCCCCCACGCGGCCTATACTGGTCCCTCAGCCGCCACAGGGCCTGGGCGTCCAGCTTCTCTCCCTTAATTCACAATTCAAGGCGGCCCCATTTTCCCATTTTTATAACTGAAGCTGAATAATACTAATAATAGCGCTTGCATTATCCATGCAGGCAGCATATTGCCCGGCGTAATCAAACCTGACTGGACCGCGAAAATTCCGGCAAGTATCAAACCGGATAGAACAGGAAAAACGGTTAAGAGCAAAACGCCTTTTCTTTCCAACGGCTCTCTATCCGCCCAGAGTAAAAGAAAAGTCCACCCAGCCATGAGAGAGGCCGCTATGCGCATGGCATAATCATTTCCCGGGTTAAAGTTTGGGATCCCAAACACCGCGCCGGCAACCTCAGGCGATAGCATGGGAATGATGACAAGCGCGTCAAAAACCGCCCCCATCCAATAACTTATCCTGAAAAGTTTTATTTTTGTCATATTTACCACAAGCTTTTATTTTTCTCCCTTGAATAAACAGTACCCTATCTTTCCGCTTAATACTGCTTTAAATAATATTCTTTCATTTTGCATGGCTTTGAGCACTCCTTTTAAGCCATATTCTTGGCATATCCTTGCGACTGTCTTGATTCTTTCGGCAATTGACATTGTAAAAAAACGGTGTTTAACGTCACGGTCCTCTCTTATTTTCCAAAACATCTCGGGTTTTGACCATTCATCGAATTCATAAGTGATGTTTCTTGCTCCGGCCTTTTTCAGCATGTCGAGCCACTCATTGAACTCCAGAGGCGTCGTCCCGTACCTTTCGGCAAATTCTTCACGCTCTTCCATTGGAAGTTTCTTTCTCCATGTTGATTCATGGATAAGGATTTTTCCGTTTGGTTTTGC
>JACRGO010000130.1 GCA_016212295.1 Nitrospinota bacterium
AATATTTGAAATTTCAAAAAGGCGGCAAAAAGTGAAACGTTTTATGGCAAAAAGAGATAAATTTTCGGAATAGGCGAGTAAGTATCTCCAACCGTGAAAAAACATTGCGCCTTTTTTGAAAATTTCAAATATTTTTGGCTAACATTATGTATAAAAAAGCAGCGGAACTGGTGCGAAAGGCCGAGGCCCTCCTGATATGCGCGGGCGCTGGAATGGGAGTGGATTCAGGCCTGCCGGACTTCCGGGGGAACGAGGGTTTCTGGAGGGCCTATCCTCCCTACGCGAAGAAGGGGCTGGGGTTCATGGACATGGCGAACCCCTCGTGGTTCGAGCGCGACCCGGAATTCGCTTGGGGCTTCTACGGCCACCGCCTCAACTTATACAGAAACGCACCCCCGCACGCTGGTTTTGAAATTTTAAAAAAATGGACTGAAACCATGCCAGGAGGATATTTCGTCTTTACCTCCAACGTGGATGGACATTTCCAAAAGGCGGGATTTTCTGATGACCGGATACTGGAATGCCACGGCTCCATCCATTACCTTCAATGCATGAAGGATTGCGGGAAAACGGTTTTTGGGGCCGATTCAATAGAGGTGGAAATTGACGAGGACTCAATGCGGGCCATTCCCCCATTGCCGGCGTGTCCGGATTGCGGGACCGTTGCCCGCCCGAATATATTGATGTTCGGGGATTGGGGATGGGACCCCTCGCGGGAAGAGGTCCAGTCCGCCAACTACCGGAGGTGGCTTAATTCCGTTCCCAGGAGAAAACTGGTGGTGGTGGAGTGCGGGGCAGGGACAGGAGTGCCGACGGTGCGGCATCAATCGGAGCAAATAGCAGGGCAACTGGACGGCACGGTGATCCGCATACGTTCGCGAGCCAGGTATTTCTCCTCCTCATATTTCCATCGCTTGCGGCGCGGCGGAGGCGCTATCGGCCATGTCGCGCCATGCATTAAGTATTTGACTTTGTAGCGCTAAAACAATAATATAGCCATGTATTCAAACGTTCGATGATATTATTACGTCCAGATATTTACGTTTCCCGCTTGAAATAAAATCAGCGTTGAATGCTTAAAGAGAAATTTATTTTGGTTGCGGACATGCCGCGCTCCAGGAAACGGTTGAAAATTTTGCGCGGAAAACGCAAATTTCTGGACGTAATAATATATCATTCCCATTTCCTGAACCGGAGGCCTGCGCAAATAGTCCCTCCTTAAAACGGCAAGATTAGTTTCCTCCTTTTAGACCCGTTCCATCAACCTGTTTGAATCTAACATGATCACAGATTTTACCCGCGAATTAATTGAAGACTTTGTCATTGAGGACCGCGAGCATTTCGACGCCATAGAGGCCAATCTCATTGAGCTTGAAAAAAATCCGACTGACGCCGCCGCCCTGCAGAACGTCTTCCGCGCCTTTCATACCATAAAGGGAAACGCCGCTTTATTGAAATATCAATCCATCACCTCCCTGAGCCACAAGGCTGAAAACATGCTGGCTAAAATCAGGGACGAAGGCAGGCCGGCGGACAGCGAGACCATCGACCTCATCCTTAAAATCACAGATGTTTTAAAAAGCATGATTGACGGGGTGGAAAGGGGTGAATCCATTGACTTCGATCTTAGCGCCATATTCCAAAGGATCGACCAGGCGGTAAATAAAACCAAGCAGGAGATTTCCTCCCCTTCGCGGCCGGAAGTCCGGGTGGCGCCGCGTCAGGAGGAAATCCGCATGGAAAGGCCAGCCGCGTCCGCTTATGGAAAGGAAACGCAGGAAAGAAAGGTCTCGGTAGGCAAGGTCCATCTCTCCACGCGGAAGCAGGACGATTTTTACATCATATCCGCCGCTGGTAGCCTGGACCTCCAAGGCTCTGATATCCTTCTCAAGGAGCTCATAAAGATTTTGGACAGCGGGGGCCATAAGATAGCGCTGAGTCTGGAAAAGGCGTCCTTTCTCTCCTGCTGCGGACTCGGCGCCCTGTACGCCACACACCAGACCCTTCAGGAAGAGCATGGGGCCTTGAAGATATCAGGGATACCTCAAAACGCCAGGAAAATAATAAAAATCACCGGCCTTTCATCGGAGTTGGAAACCTTTGACTCCGTGGAAGAGGCGGTCGGGAGCCTTTGAATCATGCGGGCAACCATTCTGGGATCAGGCTCCTGCGTCCCGTCCCTGAAAAGAGGGTCATCCGGGATTCTCATAGAGGCCGCCGGGAAAAAAATCCTGGTTGACGTCGGGCTTGGGACCCTCCATAAGCTCCTTCAACTTGGAATCACTTATTCAGACATAGATATCCTGTGCTGCACCCACTTTCACCCTGACCACACCTGCGAGTTGGCGCCCTTTCTTTTCGCGTGTAAATACGCGGAGGAAAAAAGAAAGAAGGACCTTCTCATTATTGGAGGAGAAGGTTTTACAAGTTTTTTCAGTTCCCTTTCCGGGATATACCAAGGCTGGCTGAGCCCGGAAATATTCCAGCTTGAGGTAAGGGAACTGGCCGGTTCCTCTTATTCTTCCGGCGGGGTTGATATAACCGCCGCCCATGTAAAGCACAGTCCTGAGAGCGTTGCCTTCAGGTTCTCGGAAGGCGGCAAGAGCGTCGTGTTTTCCGGCGATACCGGATATTGCCCGGAGATAGTGAAATTTGCAAGGGGCTCGGACCTGTTGATCCTGGAATGCTCCTCCCCTAATATTTTCGAGACGGACGCCCACCTCAATCCCGCAAGCGCGGGAAAGATCGCGGTGGAGGCGGGATGCAAAAAACTCCTTCTCACCCATTTTTATCCTATTTGCGGCCAGTATGATATCGCCTCGGAATGCGCGGAAATCTTCAAGGGTGAGCTCGTCCTTGCCGAGGACCTGATGGTCGTGGAAGTTGGGTAAGAGTGTCTGTGCAATTTTTTGGAAATTTATGCTATCGAACCACGAATTAACACGAATGGACACTAATTGTTTCTAAGGGTCAAGAAGTATGTTTTCCTGAAATATTCGTGTTAATTCGTGGTTACAGGTTTTTCATTAATCAATTTACGAAGCTATGTTCTTATTAAAGGAAATAATATGACCATGGAAAATAAAGATTTTTCAGAAGCGCAGCCAGGCCTGGGCTTTTCCACGCCCCTCATATTCGAGCAGGGGAGGGCAGGACGGACCGGTTTTTTCTTGCCCCTGGATGACCTGGCCGGGGAGTCCCTTGACATTGAAATGTCTGAAAAGGATTTCAGGCCGCCGGTGGAAGGAATGCCTGAGCTTAGCGAGGCGGAAGTCACGCGGCATTACACAAGGCTGGCCCAGCAGAACATGAGCGTCGACTCATGTTTCTATCCGCTCGGCTCCTGCACCATGAAGTACAATCCAAAGATCAACGAGGACGCCTGCTCCCTTCCGGGATTCGCGTCAGTCCACCCCTACCAGCCGGAAAGACTGGCCCAGGGATGCCTCCAATTGATGCATGAATTGGCCGGCGACCTTGCCGAAATCAGCGGCATGGACGAGGTCTCCCTGCAACCTGCTGCCGGCGCGCACGGAGAATTGGCTGGCATGTTAATCATACGGGCTTATCTTGAATCCAAGGGAGAGAAAAGGAAAAAGGTCCTCTTGCCCGACTCCGCCCACGGGACCAATCCGGCAAGTTCCGCCCTTTGCGGCTATGAGGTTGTGGAATTGAAATCCAATGCGGAGGGCCTGCTTGATCCGGAGGCGGTGGCCGGGCACATGAGCGAGGACGTGGCCGCTCTCATGCTAACCAATCCCAACACCCTCGGCCTGTTCGAGGAAAACATAAAGGAGATATGCCGCATCGTCCACCAAAAAGGGGGGCTCGTCTATTGCGACGGCGCTAATCTTAACGCCTTGATGGGTATCGCCAGGATAGGGGACATGGGCGTGGACGTTTTGCATTTCAATCTGCACAAGACCTTTTCCACTCCGCATGGAGGAGGCGGACCCGGCGCAGGGCCGGTTGGAGTGAAAAAGGACTTGTCGCCTTTTCTCCCCATCCCGGTGGTCCAGAAAAAAGGGGACCTTTTCTCATTCGATTACGACCGCCCGAAATCCATAGGCAGGCTGAAATCCTTTTACGGCAATTTCGGCGTCCTGGTCAGAGCATACGCCTATATCCGCTCCATGGGACCTGAAGGCCTGAGAGAGGCAAGCGAGAACGCCATCCTGAACGCGAATTACATCAGGGCCAAATTGAAAGGGACCTATCACCTGCCTTACGAGAGGACCCCGCTCCATGAGACTGTTTTTTCCGACAAGCTTCAGGCCGAACATCACATATCCACCCTGGATATAGCCAAGGCGCTCATGGATTACGGGTTCCATCCGCCCACCATCTATTTCCCGCTGATAGTGAAAGGCGCCATTATGATCGAGCCGACCGAGACCGAGACCAGGGAGACCCTGGACCGTTTCATAGCGGCAATGAAGGACATCGACCGCATGGCTAGAGAGGAGCCGGAAACCCTGAAATCCGCCCCTCACATGACCTCGCGTGACAGGCTGGACGAGACCCTTGCCGCGCGCAAGCCAAGGTTGTGCTGCGGGGGGCAGGGTGAATTTGTTCTTTTCCCTATCTCACTGATATATAAGAGAGAACCATCGACTCCTGGACATTGAACCGCGAATGGGGTATAGTGTTCTTCATTAGCGTCTAATCTTGGAGGACAGTATGGACATTAAACAA
>JACRGO010000128.1 GCA_016212295.1 Nitrospinota bacterium
ATTGAACAGGGACATAGCGCCTGAGTTGAGCGGCAAGGAAAAGCTCATGGAAGAGGCGGGCGCGGCCGCGAACCAACTGGATTTCCTTGCCACCGAGCTCCAGTTCGCGGTCATGAAGACAAGGATGCTCCCGGTTTCCACGGTATTCGGAAAATTCACCAGGGTGGTAAGGGACCTAAGCCGCTCCCTCGGCAAGGAAGTGGAGTTGGCCATCACCGGGGAGGGGACCGAACTGGACAAGAATATTGTCGAGGAAATCGGCGACCCGATGGATGGACCCGGAGAAGCTTAAGGCCAAGGCAGTGGAAAAAGGGGTCATAACACAGGAGGAAGCGGAGGCCATGAGCCATGGACAGGCGCTGAGGCTCATATTCGCGCCGGGCTTCAGCACGGCGGAAAAGGTCAGCGACGTGTCCGGAAGGGGAGTGGGGATGGATGTTGTCCGCTCCAACATAGAAAAGCTCAAGGGAGTCATCGAGTTGGAATCCGCCGTCGGCAAGGGGAGTACAGTCAAGATAAAAATCCCCCTTACCCTGGCGATTCTCCCGACGCTTCACTGCAAGGTGGGGAGCGAGCGGTACGGCATTCCGCTCGCCTCGGTAAAGGAAACTGTAAGGATGCCCTGTTCCGAGGTCCAGACCATACGCGGAAAAAGCGTGGTGAAGCTCCGTGAGGAAATCCTCCCCCTCGCGTTTTTAAGGGAAGTCCTGGATGTGGAGTCCGCGCCCTTGCCGGAATTGTGCGTCGTCGTGCTGCAAGTCGGAGCGCAAAGGCTGGGGTGCGTGGTGGACGATACCATAGGGCAGGAGGAAGTGGTGATAAAGCCCTTGGACGCCATCAAGCATATCTGCCCGACGCCGTTTTTTTCCGGGGCGGCCATCCTGGGGAACGGGACCATCACCCTTATAGTGGACGTATCGGAGTTGATGCGCTTGGTCCATGCGGGAGGAGGCCCCCAGGAAGATATATCAATTGACAATCGACAATTGACAATTGACAATTCAAAAGACGTCTTCATGGCATTGCTGGTGGAGGACGGAGGAGCTGAACAATACGCGCTTCCCATCAAGCCCATTAAAAAAATAGAAAATATTCCCGCCAGTGAAATCGAAATCGTCGGGGGACGCAAGGTGGTGAGAAATGACGGGAATGTCCTCCCTGTGGTCCACCTTTATGACATCACCAACTTCCCTCCCTCCAAACCGGAAAGCGATGTGTATCTGGTGATCATGGGAGAAGATGCGGAAAGGACTGGCCTGGTGGTCAACGGACTCAGGGGAATAAAGCCCATTGACAGGCGGGAGGCTGAAGATTGTTTCAGTTCCGGGGGCATTGCCTTCAGCATGGTGCTGGGCGGCAGGGTGACTCTCGTCATCGCGGACGGGACTGTTTTCCAACGGTCACGGGATTATTTGAATTCGCAAAGGGCTTCCTCGGCCATGGAAGCCGCCCTGGTCTCGCAAAAGAGAGGCAGGATATTGGTGGCGGACGATTCCGCCGTGGCCAGGGAATCCATCAGGAAGTTTCTCCTTGAGAGCGGGTTTGACGTGGTCCTGGCAGTGGACGGGAAGGACGCCCTGCAAAAGCTTTCAGGGATCGACCTCGTGGTCACGGACCTGGAAATGCCTGAGATGAACGGTTATGAACTGACCCGCGCCATAAAGAAGGAGCATCCTGGACTTCCAATAATAATGGTAACCACCAGGGATGGAGAGGAGGACCGCTTAGAAGGGCTCAAGGCCGGGGTGGATGACTACCAAGCGAAGCTGGACGGCCTGAAGCTGGTTCACTCCGTACAGCGGCATATTAAGAGATAAAGAGCACGGCTGGTTATTAAGAAAAGTGAGCTAAATGGAAAAAATATGAAGAGAGAAATTTTTCAAATCAAACCGGCGCCTAATCCAATCGCGATTCCAAACAACATTGCCGATACAATAATTTGAATATTTCGCATCGTGGCTTTTTTCAAGAGCTTTTTCCCGATGAACGCGCCCGTGAAAGCGGAAACTGTGGCCGCCGCTAAAAGATAAACATTATAGTTGCTCCCGGAAGGCGCGAAATGGACGGCATAGACGGATATCCGCGAGACGTCCACGATGCAGGCAATAACAACGCCGGTCGCTATGAAACTTTCCTTCTCCAAGCCGCATTTCATAAGGAACGCGCCGCGTAGCGCGCCCTGATGGCCGGAGAGCCCCCCGAAAAACCCGCTCAGGATTCCTCCAACCGGAAGAAATTTTTTGTCAAACGAAAATTTCTCGAAGTGGGGCATTATTTCGACTAAAGCAAACGCTATCATTAAAACAGCAACGACAAGTTTCACCGGCATTACCTGAAAGCCTTGATTCATCCATTGGCAGGTAATTAACGGTTTGAATTCAGACAGCCGCGACAAAGCCTGGGCTCCTAAAAACGCCGAAACCATGGCGGGAACTCCGAATCGTAGAACAATTTTTTTATTCGCCAACCTGCCCACCAAAATCAATTTAAACAAATTATTGAAAAGATGGACCATGGCGGTTGATGCGATGGCGGTAGGCAAGGGGAAAAATATCGCGAAAACCGGCATCAAAAGAGTCCCCAGGCCGAACCCAGAAAAAAAGGTCAAGCCGGAAGCAAGAAGGGCGGTTATACAAATTATCAGATAATCCATAGGTTTTTAGCCCTTTCGTCTTTTAAACCTGCAATAGATGAATTTTTGCGGCATGCCCGAGGGAGTAACGTGTAGTTCCTCCACCGCGTCCTTTAACTCGAAATTCCGTCCGATTTCCTTGGCAAGTGATTCCGGGCTGTACCGGACGACTTCCAGCCCGCTGCACTTCGGGGGGCCGTCCAGGGCGAAAGTGGCGATGATCAGATGTCCACCCGGAGCCACTGCCAGGTTCATCACTTTCACGTATTTCTTTCTGTCATCGGCGTCCGTAAGAAAATGAAAGACGGCGCGATCGTGCCAAAGATCAAATTTCCGATCAGGCTCGAATCCGGTGATGTCCGCCTCTATCCAGGAAATTTTTTGGGCGTTTTTCCCAAGCCTGGATTTGGCCTGATTCAAGGCCGCCGGGGAAATATCCAGTACCGTCACGTCTTCAAATCCCTTTTCCATGAGTTTGTCCACAAGGAGAGACGCGCCTCCCCCTATATCAATGATTTTTTGAGTCCGGCCTATGCCCGCAGCCGCTATGAGATCAAGAGATTGTTTTGGATCGGCTTGATACCACCCGACCTCTGTTGGAATTTTTGTTTTATAAATTCCTTCCCAATGGTCTTTACAGTTCTTGTCCATGAGTGAGTTCTCTTTCATTTACTCTTCTTTCCAGGCGACAAAAAGAGCATCGACACCCGTTTGCGATAATTTTCATAAGCCTCGCCGTGGATGTTCCGCAGGTCCCGCTCCTCCAGTTGGATGGCGATAAGAATATAAACCGTCGTTGCCGCCGCGAATAGCAAATGGCCGAAGGTCATTTTCGGCGTCGCCCAGAAAGCAATGATGAAGCCCGACATGATGGGATGGCGGACATATTTGTAAAGGGCCGGGGTCTTGAATTCTCCAGTCGTGTATTCTTTATTGCGCAAATACAGATAGACCTGCTTCAATCCGAAAAGTTCAAAGTGGTCGATCATGAAGGTGGAAAAGAGCACGATCAACCACCCGATCCAGAAAAGTCCTGATAGAACCGGATCGAAAAAGGTATTTTCGAGGTTCCAGATCTCACCCGTCATGGGCCTCCATTGCCGGAAAAGCAAAAACAACAAGAGACTGGAGATCAGGACAAAGGTGCTGCGCTCCACCTGCTCCGGCACTATTCGTGTCCACCATTTTTTGAAGCCCATGCGCGCCATGACACTGTGTTGTATCGCAAAAAGGCCAAGGAGCAATAAGTCGATCACGATGGCCTGCGTTAATGGAGCTTCCGGGCCGGAGTCAATGGTCTTGGATAAGACCAGGTTCCCCACGAACCCCACGGAATGCAGAAAAGCCCCGAAAAAAACCGCATAGGCCGCCACTCCGTAAATAAAAAAAATTACTCTTTTCATCCCTTTTCCCCCGTTAATTTGTGGCATGGACACCTCCTTTAAAACTCATATCTCAATTGCAGGTAAATGTTATCATTTTTTTCAAGTTGTCCGAACTGGTTCCATTTCTCACCGCCGCCAAAGATGTTCCCTCCGATTGCAGCCCAGATGCCGTCCGCAAAACTATATTTAATTTCAGGGTTCAGCATGTAATCCCCGTCAGATGGGCTGCAGAAAGAAAAGAAAGATAGTTTTAAGGTCTGGTGCATTAGAAACTGGGTAAGCCTTATAGTTGCAAGTTGATAAAATCTTCTGTCCAATGGAAACCCTGAAGGCTGATTTTCCTTATATTCTGAATAGTTATGCATGTATTCACCATAATATTGAAGCCCTACTGTAAAATCCTCCCAAAACTGTCTTTGATAACCAATGAGAAATTTTGTCTGTGAATTTGGCACAGTATAATCATTTCCTCCTCCATCCTCTCTTGAATCATAATATCCTGCCTCAAGGCTCAAAACCCCATCCAGCGCTCTTCCCTGAAGACTTGCGCCGTAGACAGATAGTTCGGGGTAACGGAGTGTAATCTTTGTTGGGTTAATAAGATCATCAGGGATCATATAAGGTTTTCTGAAATAGCCTCGGTAAAGATAGAGTGATGCATCAAATCCTTTTATGTCTCTGTAAACCCTTAAAGCCAATTCAGTATTTTCAAGGGTTGCGGAAGGTTCATTTTCTTCACGGCTTGTAACCGCGGGCATTGGGTCAAACATAAAAAATCTCTTTGAATCAGGGTAATCATTGGGTTCAAAAAATGGAATAACAATAATCTCAAAAGAGGCAAAATCCGGATAAACGCCGGCCTTTATTCCATCAATCCCCTTTTTCAGATATTCCAGCGGTCTTCCTGAGAAGAATGCCTCATAGTCTTTCGGAAACACATCGTTTATGAAGATTAAATCTCCCGGCCCCCATGTTATTATCTGCCTGCCAATCCGCAAATCCCATTTGGCGTCAGTGTAATCCGCATAGCCCTCTCTTATTTCAATATCCGCCTCATCATCAATGTGGCCAAAGGATGCGTCGGTCTTTATAAATAGATGGAATGGCCCTCTTGATGCATCAAGTTTTAATTGAAATCTCTCTTCCAGCCATTTGAAATCATCCCCATCAGGGTTTTCTGTTGTGCCAAAGGAATAGTTTCCCTGAAGAAAGCCGTGAATGGAAATATCAGATGCATGCGAGGAAGACAGAATGCGGAAGACAGAATACAAAAAAAAGGCAATTAAAAAAACCTTCTTTAGTCTTCTGGCTTCCGGCCTCTGGCTTCTGTATTCCGACATCTTCTCATTCAATCCACTTCCTTGGAGCCTGTTTCAGATACCTTTCTGAAAAAAGGCTGTCTTCAATGCCAATATCATAATCTGTCTTTACGAAACCCACCTCTGTCCTGTGGCCTGTTTTAAGGTTTTTCATTGTCCTTTTTGTTACTGTCGGAAATCCCTTTACATCCTTTATCTCATCAGCAGTAAACACCCTGTGAATCTCGCCGGTTTTAGCATAATATTCTTCTTTCAACGGCAGAAAGTTTGCCTTATCAATCCATGAAAGTTTATGACTATAATCCACATCTCCTGCCTTAGGGGCGCTCGTTATTACATAGCAGTCTCTTTCTCCAAGTTTTTCTTCCCTTATGATTGCATGCGCATCATCTTCAATATCCCTTCCTGATATGTCCTCATATGTGAAATCAGAGCCAACAAAACTTGAACTCTTATCCTGCGCGGCAATCCTCCGAACCATGTTTATCGCAGGCACAAAGAGCCACCTGTCGTCATCTTTAGCAGGGTATTTATAGACCATGAACGTCATATCCTTAACATCCGCGGGCTGGAAAAAATAGATAAAATACCTCTGGTCTCCCCCTGCCTCTCCATAATTTTTCCGGAGCATGGCCATTTCCCTTATCCTCTCCTGTCCAGCCTTGCTTATGAGTTTCATCATCACCCTTGCCTTGAAATCTTTTCCGGGATAAAGAAAAACCGCCTGCGATTTTTTCATGATTTCATCTCCTGTAAAGGCAAAGGCATTCAAAGGCAAAAGCATCACGGCTAAAACAATCAAATATCGCATCATCTTAAAACCTCCTGTTGTTTTTTTAGCAGCGCCCCTTTAAAAGTCCCTATCAAAGCAGGCAGAAATATGAGGGTAACTATCCCCGCAAAGAATGCAAGAAAGCCGAAAAACAGCCCTACTGTTACATAAGGGGTGAGGGTTGCAATCGCCATGGGAGAAAAACCAAGGGCTATGACAAGCGCATTCCTGAATATGGCAAGGGCTGGTTCGCCGCCCATTGTCCATTCCATAGCGGATTTTAAATCACCGGCTGCTTTAAACCTCTCCCTGAATCTTGATATAAAGTGTATTGCAAAATCATCGCCTAAACCGATGGCAAGGGTGGAGCATACTGCTATCGGCATATCATATTCCTTTCCCGCAAAACCTATTAGTCCGTAACAGAATGCCACCGAAAATACAAGGGGAAGCATGCCCACAACACCCCACCAGAATGAACGGAATTGAAATATCATCAGGACAAAGACAACCCACCATGTCCCTATGGTTGCCTTAAGCATGCCTGTGACCATGAGTTTCTGCCATGTAATATTAAGATACGGGAGTCCTGACCACTCTACTTTAATCCCATCCGGCGGGGGGTTTGACTTTATGTAGTCCTCCGTATATTTTACAACCCCTGTCATATCCCTGTTGTCGCCTGATTTTAATTGAACCCATATATTCGCCTTTTTAAAAGCATAGTCAACGAAATTGTCCAGTTCATCAGGGGCTGAAGACATAAGAAAGAGAAAGAGATACTGGCCTATTGCATCTTTTTCATTAGGCAGTGTTTCGTATTTTCCGTCCTCATCATGAAGCGCATAATTTACCCTTTTTACAACATCCGCCGCGGAGGTTGTTTTTCCAACAACGGGATTCTTCTCAAGGCGCCTCTGGAGGCGTTCTATGTAATTCATGACATCCGCCCTTTTTATATCATCCTCATGCGCGCCTTCCACAACAAGATAGGAGATATACGTCCCGCCCATCAGTTTGTTTAGTTCCCTGTCGGCAATCCTTATTGGATGCTGCTTCTTAAACCACTTTACAGGGTTATCGTTCACAACGAGTTTTGTAATGCCGTATGATGATATCGCAAGAAGGACCGCGCCAACAGTCACTACGAACATACTTTTGCCAAGGGAAAACCTTCCAATCATGGCAAGCGCCCTGCTTCCCGCCTCTTTTTTCAGGATAGGTCTCCTTTCCTTGATAAGCATGAGAACCGCGGGCAAAAAGGTCATTGAGAGCAGCCATGCAAACACAATTCCAATGGCAACGAATACGCCGAAGACCTTCACGGGAGGTATGTCCGCTAATGCGAGGTCCGCAAAACCTACCGCGGTGGTGATTGGCGCGAAGAAAAGGGGCTTTGCCAGTTCATCAAAAACCTGAAGTATCGCGGTTTTCCTGTCATTAACCCGCGGCAGTTTTTCATAAAAGTCGCTTAAGATATGCACCGTCTCGCATATGGCAATAGGCATCAGGAACACAGGTATCATGGATGACATTATATGGACTGTAAAGCCAGAGCCTATAAGCGCGCCCATTGTCCATGCCACGGAAAGCATGGCAACCAGCATAGGCGGTATCACAAAGGAAAGCCGTCTAAAAATGATGAAAAAGACAACCATCAAAAGGCCGCCTGCCATAGGCGCAAAAAGCCCCATCTGCAGGAACATCTCATAGCCGAAGGTGTCTTCCGCAATAGGCAGCCCCGCCATGTAATATCTTTCAGGGCCGTCTTCTTTTTTATAAATCTCCTTTATCTTCCCGCCCACCTCATGCGCAATTGCCTTGTTTTCCAAAGGGACGTAAATGACAACGCCTTTGCCATCGGACGAGACAAGTTTGTCTTTAAATAAGGGGTTATCAAGGACCTCTTTCTTGAGCCTATCAATATCTTCCTGTGTTTCAGGGACTTTTACCATCGGAGGCCTTACATTTAAAATCCCTTCTTTTGCCACAACATTATTTGTAACAGTGAGACTTACCACATCGTCCGCAACAACACCTTTTATATTCAGGAGATCATCCGTAATCCTTTTTATCCTCTTAAGGCTGTCCTTATGAAATATCCCGTCATCCCTCACTATCCCAAGAACAAGAAACTCCTCTATGTTGAAGGTCTTTTTTACCTCTTTATGAAATACCCTTACAAGCTCATCATCCCTGAGCATATTTTCAGGGTCTGTGTCTATCCGTATCTTTGAGAATTGGACAGCGAAGGGGATGGTTATGATGATTGTCAACAAGACGATAAGCCTTGGTCTGTTTACAGATAAATCAACGAGCCGCATTATTGCCTTTTTCATTGGTTGTCCGGATCAGGATATTTTAAGAAGTCCCATTTTTTCGCTTATGAATTAAAATAGTCATTGGCCAATGGCCATTTGTCATTGATATGTGGAAAGATGTCCTAATGACCAATGACTATTGACCAATGACTCTCTTTAAAGTCCACCCGAAGGGCGATAAGTCCATAGTATAGGAATTTCCATTTTTTTAGCTTATGAATCAACGAGATGCTAAATGCAGAAGAGGAAAAAACTGAACGTCCAACGTCCAACATCGAAGTAAGAAAAATTCATTTTACGTTTTAAATCCTTTCTTCCTTTTTCGACGTTCGACGTTCAATGTTGGATGTTCGATGTTCAATTCTTTAAAGCCCGCCCGAAGGGCGTTAAGCCCACTATTCTTATCCGTAAACCACGGGAAACCCCTTCGCCTCCCAATCCTGGACGCTGTCTTTTAAACGGAATGCCTTGAACCCCTTCTTGCGCATTATCTCCACGGCCTGGACGGCCAATACACAGTAAGGCCCCCGGCAATAAGCGGCTATTTCCTGTTTCCTGGACAAATTCGGCAAGTAATTTTCCAGTTCCTTCAAGGGAACCGACAGGGAGCCTTTGATATGCCTCTCCCTGTATTCCTCGATAGGGCGGACGTCCAGCAAGATGGCCGTTCCTTCCCGGACACGCTTCCATAGCGTGTCGCCGTCTATTTCTTCCATCCCCTTTTTTTCTTTCAGAAAGTCCCGGCTGATTCGCTCCATTTCCGCCAACCGGTTCTCGGCCAATATCCGCAATTGGCGCAGGAAATCACCCACTAATTGGTCCGCAAGGCGGCAGGTCACATAGAGTCCCTCTTTTTGGCTCTCCACCAGACGCGCCGCGCGGAGGACCTGAAGATGCTGGGAGGCGTTGGCGATGGTCAGATTGGTCTCCCTGGCCAGTTCTTCCACGGTTCGCTTTCCCTGGGAGAGGATTTCCAGGAGCTCCAATCGCTTGGGACTGGAGATTCCTTTTCCTATCCGGGAAAGTTGCTCATAAATCCGGTCTTTGAAAATCCTGTTTTGACGCCCCATAAACCCTGCCGATAAAGTATTCAATTATTTTATTGAATACTTTATCATGGAGGCAGGACTTTTTCAAGAAATTAATATGAGGATATTCAAAATAGATTTTCGGGAACCATCGAAAGGCTATTGACGGAAAGAGAAAATGGACGGGGGCAACGGATATGCCCCGTCCATTTTCGGAACCTGAACTTACTTGTTTTTAAGTTCCTGGATTCGTTCTTCCGCGCCAGCGAGTTCTTTTTTCAACTGATCACGGTACTCTTCCAACCTTTCCTGTTCCTCTTTTGCGGATATGAAACGTCGGGAAAAACCACCGCACCCGCATCCGCAGCACCCACAGTTGCATCCCCGGCCTTCAAAAGTCTTTTGCCTTGCGCCTGGTTGACACATTTTTATCACCTCCTTTCTATATATTTATGTAATTAAATATATACTTAAATATAAACGTAAAAAAAATCCTCTACTTCTTTTTGGCTTTTATTTCTATTATTCTTTCCCGGACAATCTTAATCTCATTTTTCAGTTCCTTCTCGTAATTTTTTAAAGATTCCAAACTTGCCTTCCCAGATTTCTGGTCCTTGAACCTCCCTGTGCCCCGGCATCCACAGGAACAGACTTCGTTTAATATGGACCGGCATTTTTCCAGGGCGTTCTCGTCTATTGAATAAGGTATCCAGTAGCCTTTTCTCTCGTTCCTGACCAGGCCGGCTTGCCTTAAAATTTTTAGATGCTGCGATACAGCGGCGGGGGTTATGCCAAGGGCTTCCGAAATATTATTGGCCCCAAGAGGTCCCCTGGATTTCAGTATCTCAATGATTTTTACGCGTGTCTCCACGCCAAGCACCTTGAAAATTTCGGAAGGCTCTAAATTTATATTCATGATTTTTTCAGTTTAAGTAATTTAGTTCTCACTTAAATAGTATATAGCTCTAAAACCAGTTTGTCAAGGGAAATGAAAAACCATATTAAATACCCGAAGAAGTTTTCATTTGATTCTGTATTATAAAGGGAATAAAATGCGAGTGAAGCGTGGAAACCATTTTGTAACCGTTCACAGGGTTGCCATGAAAAACCAGAGAAAGCCTCATCAGCTATTTTTTTACATCCCCCTTAATCCCCCTTGCCAAGGGGGAATTAAAACCGATCCCATTTCAGGGGCGTTTCCCGTATTCCCCCTTACCAAAGGGGGACCAAGGGGGATGTTGTTTCCCCTGCAATAGAGCGTGAAGCTGTTTTTCATGACACCTCGTGAACGGTTAAACCATTTTTTCCCAGGGAGGTAAATTCATGAGACGGATAGAATATTCAACAAAACAAATTAAATTGGGGGATATGCAGGCCATCCATGTCATGGAAACCGAAGTCACTCCATGCCATGAAAATTCCACATGCGAAGCGATTGCGGATATCCTGGTCAGGCGAGGTTACGGAAGTCTGCCGGTAACGGACAATGAGGGTAATCTTTTAGGGATAATAACGGAATTCGACCTTTTGAAAATCCTCCAGGAGGGCAAGGAACTGGGAAAAGAAACAGTTAAGGACAATATGACCAGGGAGGTCATGTTTATTTCTCCCGAACGTCCGGTAAAAGAGGTGATAGATCTTCTTGAAGACAAACGCCTGATACGTGTTCCCGTTGTCAAGGACGGAAAACTAATTGGCATAGTCACGCGACGGGACATTCTCTATGCTGTTATGAAAGGCGCAGCGAATTATTATAATATATAATAAGTGATAAGGTTATGCAAAGCCCTTTCCCGCCTTACAAAACCCGGCCTATAGATACTTACTCGCCTATTCCGGAAATTTATCTCGCGCAAATTCTAAATAAAAATTAAAAAAATTCACCGCAGAGGCACAGAGGCGCAGAGATTTTTATAAAGTTCTATTGTGTTCTTTTCTCAGCGTCTTTGCGTCTCTGCGGTAAAAAAAATTAAATTTCAAATATCTTTCGATTGCATAACTTTCCGGAAAATCAAACATCCGAGGATCAATGGCTATTCGACGGCATCGTGTACCATGACCTGCCGACCACGCCGATGCCTGAAGTCGGCACGGTTCTGGTTACAGGCGCGTCGGGGTACATAGGGGGCCGGCTGGCGCCTCAACTCCTTGCTCGCGGTTACCATGTAAGAATCATGGTCCGGAAGGAGTCCCCGGAGCACGGAAAGCTCTGGCCCGGCGCTGAAATAGTCGTCGCGGACGCGCTGAAAAAGGACCAACTCATAAAGGCGCTTGAGGGAGTCCAGGCCGCCTATTACCTTATTCACTCCTTGCTGCTGGGTCCCAGGGAGTTTGAAACGGCGGATTTGAAAGCCGCGGCCAATTTCAGGGAGGCCGCCGGGAAAAACAGTGTAAAGCGGATTATTTACTTAGGCGGCCTGGGCGACAGCAAAACGAGCCGGTCGCCTCACTTGCGAAGCAGGGCAATGGTGGCGGAGGAGCTTGGGGCCGGCAGCGTGCCGGTGACGATTTTACGGGCCGCCGTCATCATCGGCTCTGGAAGCGCGTCCTATGAGATCATCCACCACATGGTCATGAGGTGGCGTTTTATTTTGATTCCACGGTGGGCAAGGAACAGGTGCCAGCCAATCGGGATACGTGACGTGGTTAAATACCTGGTCGGCGTTTTGGAGACACCGGAAACCACCGGCAAATCTTTTGATATAGGCGGCAGAGACATACTGACATACGAGATCATGTTAAAAAAATTCGCCGGGATAATTAAAAAGAAAGTCTTTTTCATACCTGTCGGCCTTGCGAATATGAAATTTTACTCCTACTCGGCAAGCCTGATCACCCCGGTCCCGGCGGCAATAACCGCGGGCCTCTTTGAGGGACTAAAAGACGAGGTTATCTGCCGGAACAGGGATATCTCGAAATATATTCCCTTTGAGCCCATAACTTATGAAGAGGCCATAATAAGGGCCCTTACCCGTGAAGAGCAGGACAAGGTGCATACCCGCTGGTCGGATTCCTATCCGCCCGCGCACGCGCTGGCCATTAAACTTCATGAACTTGAGGGGGTCCCTACTTTTATAACCACCTATTCCATATTGTCCGACAAACATTGTTCTGACATATTTTACTCGGTTTGCAGGATCGGGGGTAAAACCGGTTGGTTCAACTCGAACTGGATGTGGAGCGCCAGGGGCCTTTTAGACAAGATACTCCTTGGCGTCGGCACCGCTCGAGGCCGGAAGAGTTACGCCTGCCTGGCAATCAATGACGTGATTGACTTCTGGAGAGTAGAGGATATCAGGCAGGACCAGAGGGTGCTGTTGCGGGCTGAGATGAAGCTGCCCGGAATGGCCTGGCTTGAGTTTAAAATTAATAAAGAAAACGACAATACCCGCCTTTCCATAACCGCATACTTTTTCACAAAAACTCTTTTCGGAAAAATCTACTGGTATATCTTCCACCCTTTTCACCATTTTATCTTTAATGACATTATCAGGCAGATTGTGGCATCCAGCCGTAAAGTCCACCGGGGCTGAAATGCCCCATAATCAGGCACATTATCTTTCCATCTGCTTGTTTTCCAACCAGTCTTATCCAGGGCCGCGGCGAATAATCTTGATTTCATCTTGTTTTTCAATACGTTGGATTAATTTTAAAAATGGTATTCATTTTGCTCTTCCTTGTAGATATGTAACTATTATTCTCCTTCATATTTTAGTTCTTCGACGTTTTTTTTATGTTTTTCTCCGCGTCCTTTGCGTCTCCGCGGTGAAAAATATTTTAGATTTCAAATCTCAAATTTTCCTTAAGGAGGCAAGATGAAAAAAAAACTTGTCATAATAGGAAACGGAATGGCGAGCGTCCATTGCGTTGAGCAACTTTTAAAACAGGCGCCGGACGCCTATGGCATCACCATTTTGTCCAGTGAAAAAACGCCCGGGTACAACCGGATTCTCCTTGCCTCCATTCTTTCCGGAGAAAAGAGGATGGAAGAGATTGTTCTCCATGCCGAAGACTGGTATCTTGCAAATGGGATCACGCTCCGGCTTGGCCTGAATGTGGCAAAGATCCTCCGCCATAAAAAGGAGGCGCTAGCGGAGGACGGGTCGAGCCATCCTTATGACAAATTGATTATCGCAACCGGATCTCTTCCCCTGGCCCTCAATGTCCCCGGGACCGGAAAAAAAGGGGTCTTCACCTTCCGGTCTCTCAGGGACTGCGAGTCCCTTTCAGCCTTCCCCCCAAAAGGCAAAAGGGCCGTGGTGGTAGGCGGCGGCCTGCTTGGACTGGAAACGGCGTGGAGCCTGAAAAAACTCGGAATGGAGACCACGGTGGTCCATATCAATGGCCGGTTGATGGAAAGGCAACTTGATGAGACCTCGGCCTCCCTGCTTTTGAAAAGGCTCAGGGAAATCGGCGTCAAGGTCTTGCTTGAAAAAGAGACAGTGGAAATCCTTGGGGACGAATCCGTCCAGGGAGTGCGCTTTCAGGACGGGACCGAGCTCCTGGCCGATATTGTGGTCCAGTCCCTGGGAATCAGGCCCAATATCGAATTGACCCGGTCCTCCGGCATCTATTGCGAGCGCGGGATCGTGGTGTCGGACGTCATGCAGACTTACGATCCTTCAGTTTACGCCATCGGCGAATGCGCGCAGCATCGGGGCAGGAC
The DNA here is from genome assembly GCA_016212295.1 of Nitrospinota bacterium. Taxonomy (GTDB): domain Bacteria; phylum Nitrospinota; class Nitrospinia; order JACRGO01; family JACRGO01; genus JACRGO01. Next base: position 14,124 of record JACRGO010000128.1, read on the forward strand.
CTTCGGCCTGGTGGCCCCTATCTTCGAGCAGGGAAAAGTCCTCGCAAACCACCTTGCCGGAGAAGGGCGCCTGATATACCGGACGCCCCTGGTCTCCGCCAAGCTGAAGGTCCCGGGAATTGAGCTCTTCTCGGTCGGGGATTTCCATGATAACGGCCATGAAGACTCCATAAGCTATTGCGATTTGTCCTCCGGCGTTTATAAGCGCCTCATCCTCAGCGATAACCGGATCGTGGGCGCGGTCCTGATCGGGGATTCCAGCGCGGGCCCGAGAATCTTCCAGCTTATCTCGGACCAGACCGATATAAAAGAGCATAGGGACAGGCTCCTGTTCGGGGACGGCGGCCCGGAAAAGGCGCGGGAGGCCTTTCGTATAGACGAGATGAAGGACGATTTCATCGTATGCGGATGCGCGGGGGTGACAAAGGGGGAGATCGTCAGGGCCATTGAGGAAAAGGGGCTTTTTAAACTGGAGGACGTCCGCCGGGAAACCGGGGCGTCCAAGTCCTGCGGAGGATGCGCTCCGTTGATAGAGCGCCTGTTGGAATCCGTTGTGGGCAGCGACTATCAAAAGGACCGGGTCAAGCCGATCTGCGAATGCACCTCCTACACGCGGGAGGATGTGCTGAACAATATCAGGGAGAAGGACCTGGCGCGGGTGGAGGACGTGATGAAGACCCTTGGGTGGAAGTCCGGGGGATGCGATATCTGCGGCCCGGCCGTCAATTATTATCTCACTCTTTGCCGGCCCGGCCGCTATGAAAGCGACCCGGAATATAGTCCCCTCAATGAGAAGATGCATGCCAATGTCCAGTCCGACGGCGCCTATTCCGTGGTCCCCCGCATGTACGGCGGAGTGGCAGACGCGGCCCAGTTGAAAAGGATCGCGGAGACGGCTGAAAAATTCAAAGTGCCCCTCGTGAAATTGACCGGCGGCCAGAGGATAGCCCTGGTGGGTGTCAGGGAAGAGCAACTGAAGCCTATATGGAAGGAACTTGGGATGCCTTCAGGTTTTGCTTACGCCAAATCACTCCGCACCGTCAAGACCTGCGTCGGCCTCCCCTATTGCAGGTACGGCACCCAGAAGTCCATGGAACTGGGCATAGCCCTTGAAAAAGAACTGGAGCGGATCATGGCCCCGGCCAAGGTGAAACTGGGAGTGAGCGGCTGTCCAAGAAATTGCGCGGAGTCCGGGATCAAGGATATAGGAATAGTCGGCGTGAAGGGCGGGTGGGAAATTTATATCGGCGGAAACGGCGGAGTTAATCTGGAAAAGGCCGCGCTCCTTGCGGCCGTTCAAACAGAAGTAGAGGCCGTGGAAATCGTGAAGGCGTTCCTGCAGCTCTACCGGGAGGAGGCGGATTACATGGAAAGGAGTTCAAAGTGGATTCGGCGCTTCGGATTTGAGACAATAAAAAAAATGGCCGTTGAAAGTCCGGTGGAGAGAAAAGAGCTTGCGGAGAGGCTGGATACAGCCCTGGCCGGTTTGAAAGACCCGTGGCTTCATCAGGCTACAAAAAAATAACTGTTCACCGCAAAGTGGATTTTGGGGAGAAAATCTGTTTTTTGCTTTTTCTTGCCGAATTTTCCTTTGCGGCCTTCGCGTCTGCGGTAGCATATTAACCTATGATCTCCATTAAAGACTATTTCAAGAACGGATACGCCCTGGTGGTGGAGGACGAGAAAACCCTTCGCAAGGCCATCGGCGACATGCTGCGGATGATAGGGATTGAACATGTCGCCGCCGCGGATGACGGCGATATCGCCCTTGCAGCGCTCAAGGACAAGAAACATCCCAATCTGGAAAGAATCCCGGAAAAGGCGCGAAACTGCTGCCTCTTTGTGTTTCTGGACTGGTACATGCCGAGGATGCCGGGCATTGACGTGGCCATGGAAATAAGAGCGGACAAGGAACTGGAGAATATTCCCATCGTGATGATAACCGCGGAAAGGAGACAGGACCGCATTATTCAGGCCATCGCGGAAGTGGGCGTGAACGGATACCTCGTCAAGCCCTTCAGGGCCAGGGACCTGGAAGGGAAGATACTGGCCGTCATAGCGCAGAACGCGGAGCCGCCCGGCCACGCGCGGCTCATCAGCGCCGGGGAAAAGATGATGAAGGAAGGGAAGGTGGACGAGGCCATCTTCCTCCTGAACAGGGCCTTGGAGATCAAGGAGGTGAGCGCGAGGATCCATGTCCTTTTGGGGGAAGCGTATATGGAGAAAGGAGAGGCGGAAGAGGCCGAGCGGTCCTTCGGCGCGGCGATGGTGGACAATCCGAGGTATTTGAAAAGCTACGCCGCCCTGGCCGGTCTCCTGCTGAAAGAGGGGAAAAAGGAAAGGGCGCTTTCTCCCTTGAAAAAGGCCGCGGAGATAAGCCCCAGGAACGCGGGACGGCAAGCAACGCTCGGAAAAATTTACCTGGACCTGGGAGATAAACAGGAGGCCCAAAAGTTTTTTGAAGAGGCTGTAAAGCTGGACCCCAAAAAAAGCAAGGAGGTCGCCGAGGCCTATCTGGAAAACGGGGACGCGGAACAGGCGGAAATGTACTTCCGGCTCTCCCTCCCCAAGGAAGGGGAAAAACTGACCGAGGATGAAAAGAAAGACTATGTGCATACCGCCAACCGGCTCGGCATTGCCCTGAAGAGGCAGGGCAAATTGAGGGAGGCAATTGAAGAGTACCAAAAGGCGCAAAAGCTCTCTCCTGGGGACGAGGCCATCCACTACAATCTGGGAAAGGCGCATGCCGCGCTCGCGGGCAAGGAGAAGAGGGGGGAAAACCTGAAAAAGGCCGAGGAGTGCTTCCGCAAGGCCGTGGAATTGGCGCCTGATTTCGCGGAGGCGAAGGAGGAGTTGAAAAAGCTGAAGGAGCGGCATGAGTCATGAGTCATGAGCGCACGACACATAACACATGACGCACAACGCATGACTCATGACGCACAACACATGACGCACATGAAACTTGAAAAACCGGTCGTCATCATTGAAAAAAGCCTGTCCGCCAAGCAGAGGCTTGTGGAGGCGCTGCGCCCCTTTTGCCCTCCCTCCGATGAAAAAATCAAAAAGGTGAAGGACCCTTCCGACGCGTTGAAAATCATCAAGGACCTGGCCGTGATCGGGGAAGGCGTGGATCTGGTTATCTCGGATTTGTTCCTGAACGAGGACATGAATATCTGCGGCCTGGTCCGGGAGATGGAAAAAATCCCCTCCCTTTGGAACACCCCTCTGGTGGTTTACACCAATGAAACTGAAGAGGCGGTTTATAACAATATCCGAAAGGATATAGTTCATCTTCCCTTCAGAATGCTTCCCAAAAGTTCGACCGTGGACGCAATCGGGGAGGCGATTTCCGGCCTGATGGCGTACAAGGTTGAAAACCGGCATTATCTGGAACTCGAGACCAAGTTGTCGGCCTTCCGGCAAACTAAAAATATCTCCCTTCTTCCCACTGCCCTTCAGATGATCGACAAGTGCCACAAGGAACATCCCGCGCATTGCGGTCCGGCAAGGATGAACCTCCTGAAAGGGAAACTCTATTTTGAATTCTGGAAACTCCGGAACCAGGACATGGAATCCCTCGTAGGCGAATTGCAGAAACTTTCTCCCTCGGACCCGGCCTTTGCCCGGACGGAAAAGAGCGTAAGCAACCTCGCGTCCGAGATCCGGGAGTTGAAAAACAGCGCGGAGAGATATCTCCTGGCCGCCTACCATCTTGAACCCGAGTCCTGGGAGTGCCTCCATTCCTTTTACCATTTTTACATGGAGGACGGCGAATTCAAAAAGGCCAAGGAATATCTTTCCAGGCTGGTCGAAATCTTCCCCACCAAGACGGAATATTTTTTCAGGATGGGCAAAATCCATGAGTTCGAGGGGAACTTCTCCAACGCCATCCAATGTTACCTGGACGCCTTTCATTCCACTTTGGAGGAAGGGGTGGGCAATTTCGACGAGAACGACGTGATGGAGGTTATCGACGCCTCCCTCAATGTCGGCAGGGAGATCATGAACGAGATCGGCCTGGCGCATATCGAGGCCGGAAAGCTCGAACCCGGGTCCAAGGACCATGCAAAAGCCCTGATGCTGAGAAAGAACAACGCCCAGATCCGGTCCGCCCTGCTCACCCTAGCCGTGAAACATCCGAAAAACGCCGATTACCTGAACAAAATCGGCATCACTTACCGCCGCGCGGGCGACTACCCGAACGCCATTGATATGTACTCCAATGCCTTGGAGATCGACCCCGGCAATCCCAGAATCAGGGTGAACCAAGCCGTGGTCCTGGCCCTTTGCGGGACCTGGGACCAGGCCCTTAATGAGGCGAAAAAGGCGGGGACCCTCAACGACGATCCGGAGGACGCCAAGGCCATAAGCAGTCTGATGGATATTCTCGGCAAAAAAGACCAGAAGAGGCTTTTGAAAATACTTTCCTGAGAAAATTTTTATCACCGCAAAGACGCAAAGAACGCAGAGTTATTGACCGTCTTAAAATAAGAACACACATAAAAATTCCCCTCCCTGGAGGGGTGGCGCGGAGCGCCGGGGTGGGTTATATCAATACTATTTTGAGACGGTTAATAATAAAAATATTCCGAGCGCGCACTGAATAGTTATAGATTTTTTTCTTTGCGACCTCTGCGCCTGCGGTGAATAGATTGTGATTTTCTGTGAAAAAAGGATTTTAACATGAAAAAAATACTGATCATAGACGATTCAGCCATTATCCTCGAAAAAATGAAAAAATTTTTTCACGAGAGGGGCTATGGCGTCGAGGCCGCCCCGGACGGCGCCCAGGGGCTGAAAAAAATAGCAGGACAGGATTTTGACCTGGTTCTGCTGGACGTGGAGATGCCGGGGATGGACGGCTTCGAGACGTGCCGGAGGCTTAGATCGGAAGAAAAAAACAAGCTCCTCCCGCAGGTGGTCTTTTTCACCTCCAATGAGGAGCCGGCGAAAAAGGTGGAGGGACTGCAGCTGGGGGTGAGCGACTTTATCGTGAAGTCCCTCGCCTGGGAGATGCCGGACGAATTTCTCGCGCGCATAGAGGCCCATTTAAGGATATCCGGCCTCCTGCGGGAAAAGGTCGAGATTGAAAAACTCCGGATTCTTCATGCCGCCGCCGTTTCCGTGAATCACGAAATAGCGAACCCTCTTCAATGCGTGGTCTTTGCCGCGGAAAGAATAAAAAGCCTTGAAGGAGAAAATCCCAGGATGAAAAAATATTTCGACGCCATCGACTCCAATATTGAACGGATGGCCGCCATCCTCCAGGACCTGACAAACGCGGCCCAGGCCGCCACCACGGGATGCGCCGGCGGGGGAGAGATGATCGATATTATAAAATCCAAGGAAAAATCGTGACAGCGCTATTCACCGCAAAGACGCAAAGCGCGGAGAAAAACATAAAAAAGCAGAGTATAAAAAATTCATGCGGAAAATAATAACTTTGCGTTCTTTGCGTCTGCGGTGAATAGTTACCTCAAGTGATCTAAAATGACTAAGAATCGCGTCCATGAAATCACGGAAGATCCCATGCGGCTGGAGCATGACAGGCTTACGGCCATCCTGGAAGCCATGATCGACGGGGTTTACATCGTCAACCGGAGATATGAAATCGAATATGTCAACCCCGTGATCGCGAGGCAATTCGGGCCGGTGAACGGGCGTAAGTGCCATGAATATCTGCACGACCGGGCCAAGGCTTGTTCCTGGTGCAAAAACGAGGAAGTCCTTTCCTTCGGGAAGCCCGTCCGGAGCGAATGGCATTCGCCCAAAACGCGGAGGGATTATGCAACCTTAGCCACGCCTCTGAAAAACGGTGATGGGACCGTTTCCAAGCTTGAGGTCTTTCATGATATCACCGACCGGGTCAATGCGGAGTCGGCCCTGCGGGAGAGCGAGGGGAAATACCGCTCCCTGGTGGAGACCATGAACGAGGGGTTCGGAATCGGGGATGAGGAAGGGAGGATTCTCTATGCCAACAAAAAACTGTGCGAGATGACGGGATATTCGAAAGAAGAGATGATCGGCTCCCCGGCGGCCAGGCTTTTTGACGAGGAAAATCTGAAAATCATGCGGGAGCAAATGGAGAAAAGGAGAAAGGGCATTGACCGGCCGTATGAGGTTTCCTTGACGCGAAAAGACGGACAAAGTATTTCCGTTATCGTTTCTCCCAAACCGGTCTTCGACAATGAAGGCCGGTATAAGGGAAGTTTCGCCGTGGCCACCGACCTCACGGACCGGAAAAGGATGGAGGAGCAAATGAAAGCCCAGCAGGAGCGTTTGTTCCATGCGGACAAATTGGCCTCCCTGGGGACCTTGACCGCCGGCGTGGCCCATGAGATCAACAATCCCAACAATTTCCTAGGCGTCAGCGCGTCGATGCTGGAAAGATTCTGGAACGACGCTGTTCCGGTCCTGGATGAATATTTAAATGAGCGCGGCTCCTTCTCCCTGGGAGGTTTGCCTTACGAGGAGGCGCGAAACGACATTTTCAAATTGCTTGCCGGAGTCCGGGACGGCGCGGAGAGGATAAAAGGCATTGTCGACGGGCTTAAAAATTTCGCCCGGAAGGATATTCCCGGAAAACCGGCCTTGTTTTCCATGCGGTCCGCGCTGGATTCCGCCGTTGCGCTCCTTGGTCCCCAATTGAAAAAATTCGCCCCGAATTTTTCGGCGCGGACGGACCCGGACCTCCCCATGGTCAGGGGGAACCCAAGGGAAATTGAACAGGTCCTGGTCAACCTGATCCTGAACGCCTGCCAGGCCCTCCCCTCTCCGGAAAGGAAAGTATGGGTGGACGCCTCCTGTCCTCCGCCCGCGAAGAGTATTGTGGTGAAAATCGGAGATGAAGGGGCGGGAATCGATCCTGAAAATCTCCGCAGGATAGGGGAACCCTTTTTCACCACCAAACAGGATGAAGGTATGGGTATGGGTATGGGTATGGGTATGGGTATGGGGCTTTACATCTCCCGGACCATTATCGCGAACCACGGAGGAACGCTCTCCTTTGAGTCGGAACCGGGGAAGGGGACGGTTGCCACCCTGGTCCTGCCGGCCGCGGAATAAAAAATCGTAGCCGTTCAGGGTTCAGGGTTCCAGGTTTTAGAAGCTGTCTTGGAAAAAGCATTATGGTCCGCCGCCTTGCAAGCAGCCACTGAAATCCTTAACACACCCCGGCCTGCAGCCACCCCTCTCAAGAGGGGAATTTTTCAAAGCTTGGCGGCTAATTCAATGGTATGGGAATTTCCATTTTTTTAGCTTATAAATCAACGAGATGCTAAATGCAGAAGAAGAAACTGAACGTCCAACATCGAACGTCCAACATCGAAGTAAGAAAAATTCGCTTTACGTTTTAAATCCTTTCTTCCTTTTTCGACGTTCGACGTTCAATGTTGGATGTTCGATGTTCAATTCTTTAAAGTCCGCCCGAAGGGCGTTAAGTTCAACTATACTTTCATGAAAACCGCCAAATACCCCGTCAACCCCGTCTTGTTGGTCGATGACGAAGTTCAATTCCTGGAGAGCGCGAGCATTTTACTCCGGGCCTCGGGAATAACCAATGTCATCACCTGCGAGGACAGCCGGGAAGTCCTGCCCATGCTGGCCGAACAGGAAATGGAGATGGTCCTGCTCGATCTCCTCATGCCCCACCTCCCGGGCAAGTCTCTGCTCCCCGCTCTGGTCCAGAAGTTTCCCTATATTCCCGTCGTTATATCGACCGCCATCGTGGACCTCCACACAGCGGTGGATTGCATGAAAATGGGCGCCGCTGACTATCTCGTCAAACCGGTTGAGGAAAACCATTTTCTGGCCACGATCAAGCGGGCCGTGGAACTGCGGGAGGTGAAAAGGGAAAACCTCTCGCTGAGGCAATCCTTGTTGTCAGGCGAGTTGAGCCGCCCGGACGCCTTCTCCGGGATCTTCACCAATGATCCGAGGATGCGTTCCGTTTTTCAATATGTGGAAAACATCGCCGCCGGTTCGCGGCCTTTGTTGATCACCGGGGAAACGGGCGCGGGCAAGGAACTCATCGCCAAGGCCGTCCACGCGCTGAGCGGCAGGCGGGGAAATTTTGTTCCCGTCAACCTGGCGGGACTCGATAACGCGGCCTTTTCCGACACCCTGTTCGGCCACGCAAAAGGGGCGTTCACCGGAGCGGACCAGGCGCGGAAGGGCTTGCTGGAATCAGCGGCGGACGGGACCTTGTTTCTCGATGAAATAGGAGACCTGGACCCGGCCTCACAGGTGAAGCTCCTCCGCCTCTTGCAGGACGGGGAATATTATCCCCTCGGCTCCGATACCCGCAAAATCAGCAGCGCAAGGATTGTCCTGGCCACGAACAAGGATATTCAAGCCCTGGAAAAGGAAGGGAAATTCCGAAGGGATTTATATTACCGGCTGTGCTCTCATCAGGCGGACATTCCCCCCCTTCGCCAGAGAAAAGGGGACATTCCCCTGTTATTGGAACATTTTTTACAAGAAGCCGCCCATGCCCTCGGCAAAAAAAAGCCCGCGGTTCCGGGAAGGCTGATCGCCCTCCTGTCGGGATATGATTTCCCTGGAAACATCCGGGAATTGCAGGGCATGGTTTTCGACGCCATGAGCCGGTCCCTTGATGGCGTCCTCTCCATGGAAGCGTTCATGGACCATACCGGCGGGCCTCTCCTGGAGAATGAAGAAAAGAACGGGAAATCGCCGGGGAGCGGTTTGCGCCATTATTTCGAGGCGCTCGACGGCCTTCCCACCCTCAAGCAAGCCGAGGAATGCCTCGTGGAGTTGGCCCTGGAACGCGCCCAGGGAAGCCAGACCCTCGCGGCGGAAATGCTGGGCCTGACCCGCTCCGCCCTGAATAAAAGGCTGGTGAGGAAAAAAACAGAGGCGCGGAAAACATAGGCACATCATAAGATCACAGGCACAAAGGCAGAAGGGGAGATAAAGAAAAAAATAACTTTGTGCCTATGTGCCTTCTGCCTTTGCGCCTGCTTTCGCGCCTTCTGCCTTTGTGCCGTAAGTATCTAAAAACCGTCCATGAACGAATTGACTTCCTTCTTGTATATCCCCCTCAGCTTTGCTGCATCCTCCAGAACAATCCTGACCTTCCTGGCGTCAAGTTCATGGGAATAGGCATGCCTGAAGAAATGCCGGAACGCCCGCAGATTATCCAACAAAATGAAGCTTTCATGCGACAGCAAGGCGGGCCGGACGCCTTGGATGGACACAGCCATTCTCTTGAGAAGTTCCACATGGTACTTGCTTTTGTCCTGGATATGGTTCTCGAACCCATCGGCGATTATCCTGAATAAATCCTCAAAGGCGCAGTACAGGTTATGCAATTGATACCCCATGCTCTCCACCGCGGCAGCTCCCCTTTTCCGCTTCCGCTCCTCAAGCTTTATATATATGCCCTCGATCTCTATTAGTTGGGCCTCTATCTCGGCCTTCAATATAATGAATTTTTCCTTGCCCATTTTATCCCTTCTTTCTTAATTTTTCCCGCCAGTCTTTGGCCTTCCAATTGAATGACGTCCACATCCCTCCCGATTTCCCTGGAGAGGAAAGCGATGGCCTTGAAAAAATCGCCGTCCGCCAATCCCACGAATCCTATATCAATATCGGAGTCCTGAAAAAATTTAAAGGGCTTTGACAGGGAACCGAAGATATAAGCGTCTTTAAAAGGGACATCCTCGCTCAGCTTTTCAAGGATATTAAACAATTTTTCCAGCATCTCCAAGCGCAATGCCTCCCGCTCCCGCTTTTTTCTTTTTATGGATGCATCAAGTAATGGGGTGGGGAATTTCATGTTCATGCTTGCGGATTTTAAAGGATTTTTCTATTATTCTCACACAAAGCCACGAAGAACACAAAGATTTATTTCGGATTTAAATCCCCAATCCGAAATTCCCGCCATTAAGGGGACATTTGGCCCTTCCATCAGAGACATTTGTCCCTATACATCTCCCTCCCAAATGCGGCCTTGAACGCAAAAACCTTATTTCTCAACAGGCTGGATCGGCCAAAATGCTTTGGCACTAAAGATGCTAAAGAATAGGCGGAAGGCAGAGAGGCAGGCACAGAGGCACAAAGTTTATTTAAACCTGAAACCTCAAATCTCAAATCCAAAATGTTCCCCCAAAAAATCCTTGTTGTGGACGATGATGAGCCTCTCAGGTTCGCCTTGTCCCTCTCCCTGAAAATGTCCGGCTTCAGGCTTGAAACGGCGGGTAACGGAAGGGAGGCCCTGGACAAGATTTTGAGCGCCATTGAAGGGAAAAGCCCCTTTGATTTGTTGATTACCGACATCATCATGCCTGAGATGAACGGCCTGGAACTGGTGGAAAGACTGAGCCATGCCGGGGTTAAAATCCCGGTCCTGGTTATGTCCGCCCATGCCAGGGGCGCGAAAATCTTCTGTCCTTTGCCGCGAAAGGGGATTGCCTGTTTTCTTGAAAAACCTTTTAACATGGAGGAAATGATCCACAGCGTCAACCTCCTTTTGAAAAATGCAGATACTCCTGTAACGATATGAATGAAAATGAAATGAGGATTTTGATCGTGGATGATTGCGAGGAGATCCGTTTATTAATGGAGGATCTTTTGCGGATGGATGGATATGAAAAGATCGACCTTGCGGAGAACGGGAGCGAGGCCCTGGAAAAAATCATGGAAATGGAAAGGGCCGGGGAAATTTATTCCCTTGTTATCACGGACCTGGAAATGCCGGTGATGGGCGGCTTGGAGCTTATCAAGTCGGTTCGAAACCGGAAATGCGGAATTCCCATACTGGTTATGTCCGGCAGCATGGATGCGGAATTGAAAGAAAGGATCATGAACAGCGGCATCAATGGGTTCATGCGCAAGCCCGTTAATTTTCGCGATTTTAAAGAGACTGTCCGCGGACTTTTATTTCAAATATAGGCACAAAGGCAGAAGGCACAGAGGCAGAAGGGGAGGAGCTGCGGGTTCCTCGTGGCCGAGGACGAGAGACTCTCCGTTTTCAGCGGATTCTGCCACGACTTCGAGAGTTTTCTGGTCCCTCTCCGGGACGGCAAGCTCCACCCAAACCCGGATGTATGCGGTCTGATCGTAAAGGGCCTGGATGCCATCGCCAATGACCTGGACCTCCTCTCCTCCGGCCAAAGGCCCGCCGGCCATGCGGACCTTCGGGAGAATTTCGCCCGGCTGTCCCTTGTATCCACGGAAATCCAAAACGGATTTCTCCTGTTCCGGGTCCTGCGGGACATCCAGGGGGGGAGCGACGCGGACAGGTTTACAGAAATCCTGACCGGGGAAATCGAGCGCAAGGGCAAAGGCGCGATAATCGTTGTCGACCTGGGAGGGGAGCGCAAACTCTCCTCCCTCTCTCTCGGCGCGGTATTGGGGTTCATGGGAAAGGTGAAGCGGGTTGTCTTCTTGCGTCCTCCCGTATTCATGCAGACGCTGATGAAACGTTTTAACCTTGAGGAACAAGGGGTCGGGATTTGCCTTAGCCTGAATGACATATGAAATTTATTTTTCCTTTTCGATCCATAAACGGGCTCCTGAACGGCATTATCTTTCTGACCGTCGTCTTGCCTCTCATCGCGTCCGGCGTCATTTATTATTACATTCAGAAGGGAGAGGTGGACTCCTCCGCCATCAATGCGGCCGGGAAACAAATTATGTTGATCCAGGAAATCACCAAACACGCCTATGAGGGTTTTTATGCCGCCAAAAACGTTTCCGGGCCTATCGCCGGGCACATCGCGGAATATGAGCTTATCCTCTCTTCCCTGGAAAAGGGAGGCGTCGTTTCCGGGAAATCCATTCCCAAGGCGCCCTTGGAGGCCAGGGGTCTGCTGGAGAAAAACAGAAGCGAATGGGAGCAGTTCAAGGAGCGGGCAAAAATCTTGGCGGCTATGGCCCCAAATGATCCAAGGGGAGGAGAGGCCGTTCAATATATCCATGAAAAAAACCACTCCCTGTCCGCTTTAAATAATCAAATCATGGAAACCCTGGAAAGGCGTTTGAGACGGGATATGGAAAAATTCAAAAGACGCATCCCCTTTTTATTATGCAAAAACATAGCCATGTTCGCCGTGGGTTTTTTTCTATTCCGGAAGAGAATGATAGAGCCTCTTCAAGCCATTTTCAGGTCCGCTTCGGAAGTGTTGCGGGGAAAGGGAAAATCCTTGTCCTTGCCGGGCCATTCGGCCATAGAGCTGGAAATCCTGGTGGAAACCGTGAACCTGGCCATGAAATCCGTTCAGGAAAACGCGGAACTGCAATTCAAGCTGGCGGAAGAGAAAGTGAGACGGGAAAAAGAAAAAGACACCTTGAAACTTGCCCGCATCGGGGACTGCGTCGGACAAATAACCCACGACATGAGCAATCCTCTTAGCATCCTGAATCTTATTTTGCCGGGAACGAAAACGCTCAGTGAACAATGCCAGGCGGATTTAAATGTTCCATGCCGTCTTCATGAAAAAATAGACAAGGCCTGCGTCCAGGTGAAAAGAATTAAAAGGATGGTGGGGGAAATCCTTGATCTGGCCAGGGGCGAAGGGGTAACGTTAAGGCGTGAGGCCGTCCATTATGGGGAGTACTTGAAAAATATGGCCGCCCATATCAGGGAAGTCTTTTCGGAGAAAAATCTCCACTGCGAGGTCGTCCTGCGGCCCGCGTTTCAGGGGAATGTGGAATTGGATCCGGAACGGTTCGGGAGGATAATAGAAAACCTGGTGATCAACGCCGGAAACGCCCTCTCTCAAAAATCGGGCGGCGTTGTTGAAATATCCTCCCATGAGGAGGACTCCATGGTGGTTACCGTTGTGTCGGACAACGGCCCAGGGGTCCCGGCGGAAATCAGGGAAACGCTCTTTTCCGAGGGAACGCCCTGCCTGAAAAGGAAAAAGGGTTACGGGCTCTTGATTTGCAGGGAAATGACGGAACTGCACGGCGGGTACATTGATTGCTCCACTTCGGACGCAGGCGCGGCTTTTTCCGTGAGAATCCCGAAAAAAATAAATTTCACCGCAAAGGACGCGGAGAAAAAATGAAAACGCCATTATAAAATGCAAAGAAAAATCCTGATAGCGGAAGACGAAAACTTAACGGCGGAGCTCGTAGCGGATATTCTGGGGGAGCTAGGATACCTCGTGAGGACCGCCCCGGACGGTGCAGTGGCCCTGGAGCTTTTCAACCGGGAGGATTTCGACCTCCTGGTGACGGATATCCAGATGCCAAGGATGAACGGCCTTGACCTGATAAAAAATATCCGGGAGACGCCCAAGGGAAAAGAAATGGCAATAGTGGTGGCCACCGCTTACGGCCAGGCTGAATACGCCATCAAGGCCGTGGAACTCGGAGTCATCCACTTTTTGCTCAAGCCCTTTGAGGTCCTTGAACTGAAAAGGACAGTGTCGCATTGCATGGAAATCATCACGCTGCGAGAGGCCAAAAGGAAAATGGAGCGCGAGAAGGACCTGGACCTCCGGGAAGCGGCATACGTCCAGAAAACGTTCATGATGCCGGAAGAGGAAGCCGTGAAAATCGCCCGGGACGCCGGCCTGGACCTGGCGGTCTTGTACCGTCCGTACCTCCATACGAGCGGGGATTTCATCTGGGTAAAAAAAATCGATTCCAACAGGGCGGCCATCCTTTTGTTGGACGTTTGCGGCCACGGGACGGCGGCGGCGATGATCGGAGTGCGGCTGTTTAATTTTATCAACTCCATGGATCCGGCCGGTATTTCGCCGAAGGATTTTCTGTCGTTGATGCACAGGGACGCCTTGACAATGATGCCCAAGGGCCGTTTCGTGGCCTGCGCTTACGCGGTTTACGACGGAAAGGAAAAAAATATCACTATCGCGAACGGAGCCAACCCGGCCCCCATGAACGGGCTGACCGGGGAGGAAATCCCGGTTTTCGGCGCCCCACTCGGCCAAAGGGCGGACGTCAGGTTCAGCGAGACAACCATCCCTTTCCCGCCCGGCGCCAGGGTCCTGTTGTTTTCAGACGGGATCGTGGAGGCACAGAACCCGCCGGACGAGATGTACGGAGAAGAAAGGCTTTCCAACTTACTGAAGGATTCCATTGACCTGCCCATCGGGGAATTAAAGAGGGAAATCGCCGCTGATCTGGAAATCTTCTGCGAGGGCCGGAGAGTGGAGGACGACGTGACGGTCCTGATTCTGGAGGCGGGAAAATGATAAGACAGAGGCACAAAGGCAGAAGGCACAGAGGCACAAAGAAGGGGCGAATGATTATTCGCCCGTACTGGTTTTTATCTTCCCCTTCTGCCTTTGTGCCTCTGTGCCTTCTGCCTTTGTGCCTGGCAATTGACCAATGACGAATCACAAGGAAATCCAAAACACGGAGGCCGCCATGGACGCCTTTCAGGATTATTTTTCGCGGGAGGTGGCGCGGCCCCTTTTCCCGTCCGACACGGAGGCCTCGGACACGGTCGAGACCCTGCTCAATGAGGCCCTTATCAACGCCTGGGAGCACGGGAACGGAAAGGACCCCGCGAAGCGCATCTTCGTGGCCTGGCAAATTCTGGAAAATAATGGCATAAAAGTGTCAGTGAGGGACGAGGGGCCGGGCTTTTCCCCGCCGGGCCTCAATTGCCCCCAGGCGCCGCCTGTCTCACGAAGACGCGGACGCGGGCTTATCATCATATCGGAATTCGCGGACTCAATAAGCTTCAACAAGGAAGGAAACGAGTTGACCTTTGTCTTCAAGGGAGAAGGGTAACCGTTCAGGGTTCTGGGTTGAAAGATCGTCAAACACGGCAATGTAAGGGCGAATGATTATTCGCCCCAACAAGGGTTTTAATGAAAATCCACATGGGTAAGCGGGTTTTGGAGATAAACGTGGATACAGGGCTTTCTAAACCCTGAACATCGAACCCTGAACCCAGAACCTTGAACTCAGAACCTTGAACCCGTGAACGGACACGGAGAAGGCAAATAAAGCCATTAATTTTAAAAGAAGGAGAGAAACAGATGACGGGAAAATGTTTTCAAGGGTTTTTGGTAGTTTTAGGGTTGGACGTCAATGAAGAAAACGCCAGGGAGGAGCTTCGGGTATTGAGGGACAACCTTGTCAGGTTCACGACGGATTTCGCGCTTTTGGAAAAAGAGAAGAACATTTATCTCATCATCAACCTCGCGCCCTTCAACGTGGTGTCCTCCACCTTTTTCGGAGACATAGGCGCGACCCTCGACGTTGAACAGGTCAAGCTCATCGGACTTTGCGGCATGCGGCCCACGGTCAAGAAGATCGCCCAGAGGATGGGCGTCATACAACCTGGAAACGGGGGGACGGCCCCCACTCAGAATATCCAGGACAATCTTCACAAGATCAGAGCCTTTGACTCCCTGGAAGAGGGGTTCAAGGCGTTGATCGTGTCGGAATAAAAAAAAGTAATCGTTCCGGGTTCAAGGTTCCCAGTTCCGGGTTTTAACCCTGAACCCTGAACGGTGAACCTTCCGGCTTTGCCGGCTTAGAGCAGTTTAACCAACGCGGAGATGAAGCCGGCCTGCGCTGCCAGCATGGCCGCCACCCATTTGATGATATCCGCTTTTATGGATGATTCTAATTCCTTCAGGCGGAGGTCAAAATGTTTTTCAAGTTCTTTTAAGTCTCGTTTCGTGGCAAGCCGTTCTTCTATGCTTTCCCGGAAGACCCCGGCTATTTCTTTTGCGGCTTTTTCGGATAAATCGGCGTCCTTGAGCCGTTCATATATCCTTAATGTGTCAAAGATTGTTTCCATGGTCTTAGTATATTGGCTGTTTTATGGAGATGTCAAATGGCGCGCCGCGCTTCGCGGCTTCGCGTGAAAATAATAAAAGGAGATAATTTCATGCAAGAAAAAACTGTTTCATTCTGCGAGCATCTGGTGGAAAAGGGCCTGATCACCACGGAACAACTGGAAAAGGCCATGGCCCTCCAAAACAAGGGGAGGCTCCTGGGGGCCATCGCCATTGAAATGGGCCTGATCTCCAGCGACGACACCTTGAAAATCCAGGAACTCCAGGAGGAAAAGGAGATTCCCTTTGGAGAGGCGGCCATTTCCCTGGGATTCATCACGAGCAACCAGTTGAAATTTCTCCTGGATATACGCCTCAGAAAAAAGACGCGGATCGGGGACATCCTGGTCAAGGAGGGGTTTCTGAAAAAAGAGATATTGTATGACGAGTTGATGCGTTTCGAAAAAGCGCGGAGGCGCGTGGAGAAGATTTTAATCTGCGATTCCTCCTCCCTGCTCAACTCCCTGTTGAAGAAACGGCTTGAGGCGTATGACTTCCGGACATTCACCTGCGAGGACCTCCATGAAGCCGGAAAACTTATCCTGTCGGAGAAACCGGACCTGGCGATCTTCGGAGACGTGCTTGAGGAAGCCGCCGGCAGGGAAGCCGCCTCCAAACTTTTTTCCAGGCCGGACCTGGCGGAACTCATAGTCGTTTTTTTCGCGTCGGAGATCGACTCCAGTCTGGTCGACGAGGCGTTCGAGGCGGGCATCCAGCATATTTTCCAGAAACCGATAATGGAGTATGAATTGCTGAATGTAATCTATTCCCTGGAGCGGCTGGAAAAGAAAAAAAGGAAGGAGAAAATCCTCGTGGTGGAAGACAGCGACATGATCCGGCAGATCATGGTCCGGGAACTCAAGAAGCACGGGTACACCGTTTTCCAGGCCGCGAGCGGGGAGGACGGACTGGACCTGGCCAGGAAGGAAATGCCGGACCTCATCACCATGGACATCGTTTTGCCGGGGATCGACGGATACGAGTCATGCAAGAGGCTGAGGAACGACCCGGAGACCCACGACATACCAGTGGTCATCATCACCAAATGCAATTCCCTGGAGGAGAGGGTAAAGGGTTTTGAAGCCGGGGCCATCGAGTATTTCGTCAAGCCCTTCGCCCCGAACCAGCTTGCCGGTTATGTCAACATGCTCTTTGAGACCCAAAAGGCGAGGCGGAAGGAAAAAATCGTGGTCATCGAGGACAACGCCGCCACCCGGCATATCGTCAAGCACATCCTGGCCAAGCAGGGGATACACGTCATCGCCGCCCATGGCGGGGAAGAAGGCATGGAAATAATAAAAAGAACCATGCCGGACATGGTCTTGACCGATCTTTATATGCCCGGCATTGACGGGTTCGAGGTGCTGAGGCGGCTCAGGAAATCCAGGGAGACCAGGCATATCCCCTGCGTCCTCCTGACCGGGTCCAGGGAACGGGAGGACGTGATCAAGGGCTTGGCCAGCGGGGCGAACGACTATATCGTCAAGCCCTTTGACGAGGAAGAACTCCTGGCCAGGGTCATCAATCTGTTGACCGGCAAGAAACTTCTTGACGAAGTGAGGGAGTCCAACGCGAAACTGAATTTGCTGAACGAGGAGTTGAAGGAAAAAAATCTGGACCTGGAAAGGCTGCACGAGGAGAAAGAACGGTTTTATTCGATCCTTACCCATGACCTCCGCGCCCCCCTGGCCTCCATAATCGGCTTTTCAAAACTTCTCGGCGGCGAACTCGCGGACAGGGAAGACAAAAGCATATTGGATCAAATCAAGGCCATAAAATCCGCCGGGGAACGGCAATTGGCCACCATTGAGGACACCCTGGAAATATTCCACATCGAGAGCGGGAAAAAGCTGAAAAAGGAAAAGGGGGACCTTGCGGACGCGATTCACGAGGCCATCCAGACGATTTCACATGAGACGGCCATGAAGGGAATCGAGGTGTTTGTCAACGGCCAGCCTTTCCCGTTCAAAGGGGACTCGCCCCTGGACTGCGCCTTCAACAGGCTGAAAATCATCAGGGCTGTGGAGAACCTGCTCTCCAACGCCGTGAAATACGCGGCGGCCAGGATCGATGTGGCTTATAGGGCCGGGGAGGGGTGCGTGGAGGTGAGCGTATGCGACGACGGCAAGGGCGTCCCGGATGAGTACAGGGAAAAAATCTTCGAAGATTTTTTCCAGATTCCCGGGAGCAAGAAGGGGACCGGGCTGGGCCTGAGCAGCGCCAGGAGGATCGTGAAGGCCCACGGCGGCAGGATTTGGGTGGACTCCCGGCCGGGCCGGTGCGTCTTTTGTTTTACTTTGCCTTTATAGCAATTTAACCAGAGCGGAGATGAGGGCGGCCTGCGCCACAAGCATGCCCGCCACCCATTTTATGATGTCTGCCTTTGCTTCGGATATTTTAAGCTCAATCCGCTTTTCAAGCTCTGTGTCGAACGCCGTTTCCATGCTTTCAGTATATTGGCTGTTTCATGGGGATGTCAATAAAAAAATTGATCCAGACGCAGAGCCGCTAAGGTAAATATGTGAATTTTGGGTTTTGGATTTTGGATTTTGGATTGCGGATCGCGGATCGCGGATTTAAAATCTGAAATCCCCAATCCAAAATTTCCTTCGCGTTCTTCGCGGCTTTCATTAATTTCAGCCAAAACCCATGTCCTCCTTCAAAAAAGAACGCATCTTTCTGATCGGCTTGTCATTTTTAGCGGCCCTAATGGTCTGCGAGGCTCTGGAATACCGCCAACTTCTGCGCCTCACGGTCCGGAATTCCAGGGACCAGTCCCTTTTACTGGCCCGCCAGATAGGAAATTTCGCGCATGAACTCATTATCAGGAGCAAGGAAGGAGGGGCGGCCATTGACGACTACCTTGAAAAATATGAGTTCCAGGAAGGGACAAAAATCAGGGTTATCCACAGTCCTTCCCTGAACGCCGAGTATGGAGCGGAGCCGGACGAACAGCCGGAAACCGGGCATGAAAAACAATCCTTGTCTGACGGGAAACCCAGGGACTGGGAAACGGAAGATTTTTTCGCCGCCCTCACCCCTTTGCCGGCCGAACCGCGCTGCCGGGAATGCCACCATCTGCCGGACGGCTCCGGCGGACCGGTCCCTGTCGGGTACGTCATCGGCCTGCTGGAGGCCAAGGTCTCCAAAAAACACATGATGGCGGCAAGGGCCGGCCTTATCCGCCATAAAGTTCTTGCAGCCGCCTTGCTGGCCTTCCTGGTTTCAACTTTTCTGGCCAACCTTTATTACGCCGAAAGGACGCTGAGGGAGTCCGAGCTGAAATATCGCTCGCTCATCGAAACCGCCAACGACGCTATATTCGTGGCGGACGCAGACACGGGAATAATTTCCGGCGCCAACAGGAAAGCCGGGGAATTGCTTGGCCTGCCCGTGGATAAGATCGTCGGAATGCACCAGTCCGGTCTCCCTCCCAAGGAGGAGGCGGAACGTTACAAGGAGATATTCCAGGAACATATCCGGACAGGAAGGGCAATTACCGCCGACCTGTTCGTGCGCCGCGGAGATGGCGGCAAAATCCCCGTGGATATCAGCGCTAGCGTTTGCGAGCTGGCCGGTAAAAAGGTCATTCAGGGCATATTCCACGACATCACGGAGCGCAGGAAGAGGGAAGAAAAAATCAAACACAGCCTCGGTATAGAAAAATCCTTGTCAGGCATATCCAATATCTTTGTCTCCAACCCTCACCCGGATTTTCATCTTGTGTTGCAATTTCTTGCGGCGGCTATTCCCGTCAACCGCGCCTATATCTTTCTCTTCAGGGAAAAAGAGGGGAAAATGGATAATGTCCATGAGTGGCGCGACGCG
>JACRGO010000134.1 GCA_016212295.1 Nitrospinota bacterium
CCTCAGAAATAATCCTGCGGGGGAGAATAAAGGGATATATTTTAAAATTCAAGTCGGTAACACCCATAAAACGACTATTTTGTTTTAAAAAACAGTATGTTAGAGCATGCTATGACAATTTTAACCGGACAGCAGTGATGTGGATCCTTATATTACGCCGCTCATGGTCTACCGGCTGGCGGCTGGAGAGGGCATGAAATATCAGTGGCGCCCTCTTGAGAAGATCGCCCCCTGCCTGCAGCAAGCGGTCATTGCCGCTGAAGACCAGAAGTTCCGTTCCCATTTCGGTTTTGATTTTGACCAGATCGACAAGGCCATTGCTGATCGTGAAAAAAATAAGAAGCTGCGCGGAGCAAGCACCATCACCATGCAGACGGCCAGAAATCTTTTCCTCTGGCAGGGGCATAGCTGGATCAGGAAAATTCTTGAAGCATACTATACGGCCCTGATAGAAATCTTCTGGGACAAGTGGCGAATCATGGAGGTTTATTTAAATATAATAGAGTGGGGAAACGGCATTTTCGGCGCGGAGGCGTCAGCTCAAGCCTATTTCAAAAGTCCGGCGTCAGCGCTTGACGAATACCAGGCGGCTATCATGGCCGCGGCCCTGCCGAACCCACGTAAATTGACCCCTGTATCCCCGACGCGGTATCTGCTGAAAAGACAAGACCACATAATCAACCTCATGGAAAAATTTCCGCCGTTGATGAAAAAGTAATATATTAGAGCGTTTGAACACATCGAAATTTATTTTAATTGCGGATATACCGCGCTATGAAAGACTACTATAATATCCTTGGAGTAAAAAAAGGGGCAGGTAAGGACGAAATAAAAAAGGCCTACCGCAAGCTGGCCTTGAAATACCATCCCGACAAGACCAAGGGGGACAAGGTGCTGGAGGAGAAGTTCAAGGAGATCAGCGAAGCCTATGCCGTGCTCAGCAACGACGAAAAGCGGAAGCAATACGATATGTTCGGCGCGGAGGGTTTCCGGCAGCGCTTTTCCCAGGAGGACATTTTCAGGGGCGTGGATCTGGGGGACATCTTTGGGGATTTATTCCAAGGATCCGGGGTTTCCTCCGAAAATATTTTGAACCAGCTTTTTGGCGGGGGCTTCGGAAAAAAAACTTATCGCTCCAAACAAGGAAGAGGGTATGCCGGGTCTCCTTTCGGAGGAGGAACTGGCGGGGAAAACTCTTTCAGGCAAGGCCAGGACCTTGCCATGGACCTGGAGATTTCCCTCCGGGACGCCTATTTCGGGGGGGAAAGGCATATCTCCTACCGCACCGATAAATTGGAAGATGTGAAGGTAAAAATCCCCAAGGGAATAGACACAGGTCAAAAACTCCGCCTTGGCGGAAAGGGTTTGCATGGAGGAGACCTTTATTTAACCGTGAAGGTTTTGAGGGACCCCATTTTCGCAAGGGACGGGGACGATCTGACCGTGGACCGGGAAATCAAGCTGACGGAAGCGGTTTTAGGGGCAAGCATCGAGGTCCCCACCATGGAGGCCCCGAAGAGGATTAAAATCCCTCCCATGACGCAAAGCCACACAAGGATACGGATTAAAGGCCACGGCATGCCTCATTTCAGCGGCGGCGGAAACGGCGATTTGTATGTCAGGGTAATTGTCCGCCTGCCAGGGAAGCTGACAGGTTCCCAGGAAAAATTATTTCACGATTTGCAAAAAGACGGGCTTTAAATTTCTGAACGTAATAATATCATCGAACGTTTGAGTGCGTCGAAATTTATTTTGGTTGCGGCGAAGCCGCGCTGTGTCATCAGTGAAATCCGTGGTTCCAAAGCCTTTCTCTTGTAAAGTGAACTGTGAAATTCCGGTACAAAAAAATACAGCACCTTTCTGAATATCTTGTTTTCCTGTTCTTCTCCTCCTGGGCGCCACTCCTGGCCAGGTCCCAGATTTTTTATTTGAGCCGGTTCTTTGGCAGGCTCGGATACTATCTCCTGCCCCGCAGGCGGGCCGTTGCTGAAACGAATTTAAAGTTGGCCTTCCCTGAATTCAACGGACCCAAAAGAAAATCCATAATAATAAAATCCTTCGGAAACGTGGCCTTGGGGATATTGTATATTCTTTGGCTGAAAAAAATAACCAGGGAAAAAATAGACTCGCTGGTGGAAGTGGATTCCGGCAGCCTGGACCATATGCGAAGGGCCTTTGAAAAAAAAAGGGGGGTTCTAGCGCTGGTGGCCCATTTCGGGAATTGGGAATTGATGGGCGTTTCCTATGGTTATAACGATCTCCCGGCCCTCAATTCCATAGCCAGGAAGCTGGACAATCCCTATCTGGAAAAGAGGCTGCGCCAGTTCAGAACGGCTTCCGGCAATTACGTCATTCATAAAAAAGACGCCTCCAAGGGAATTATCAAGGCATTAAAACGAAACGAATGCGTGGCCTTGATGCTGGATCATAATGTGGCCAAGAACGAAGTTTTTGTCGACTTTTTCGGAAAAAAGGCCGCCACCACCCGCTCTCTTGCCTCCCTTGCCCTTGCAACCGGGGTCCCGATCATCCCGGCCACAAGTTATCCGCTGGAAGATGGCCGGTTCCGCACGGTTTACGGTCCTGAAATCAAAATAGATCAGACCGGCGACAAAAAAAAGGATATTCTTTTCCTGACCCAAAAATGCACTGGCCACATTCAGGAAAAAATAAGGGAATGCCCCGAGGGATGGATGTGGGGGCACAGGAGATGGAAAAAGAGGCCGAAAGGCGAGCCGCCAATTTATTGATGCCTGAATTTTTCATTAGCATATTTGTATCAATTTAGGTTTTTGAAAAAATCCCAATTAAAATCAAGTTCGATAATATTATCACATTTAAAAATTCACGCTTTCCGCTTTAATAAAATCAACCTTAATCACAAAACCTTGGCCCCGGTAACAACTCCGGTGGTGTGGCCTTCGATACGGAAATGCCTGACCCGGGAAATGCCCGCCCTCTCAAGCCAGCCGGTAATTTCCTCCACAGGATGCGCCCTTCCCGCATCGGTCAGCATGCCGATATTCAAGTTGAACAAGACGTCTTCCATAGGCCCGGTCCCATCCCCGTCGACGCAAAATCCATGAATGATTATCCTGCCGCCTGACGCAAGAGCAGCCGCTGATTTTTTTATCAGCGCACTGGAATTTTCCGCGCCGTACATGTGCACAACGTTGGCCAGAAGAACCAGATCATACCCGCTTCCCATGTCGTCGGTCAGGAAATCCCCTGGCCTGACGCCAACCCTGTCCTCCAGCCCGTATCTCTGTATATATTGCCTGGCCGCCTCCAGGACCGGAGGGATATCGAAGACAACTGCCCTAAAGCCAGGGGTTTAGCTTTGCCCATTCCAGCGCGTACGTGCCCGGCCCTCCGCCCAGATCCAGCATGGACCTTGCCTCCCCAATGGGTATTTCCCTGGCAAGCAGCCTGGCGTCCTTGACTGCCTTGTCATGCATTGCCGCGATGAAGGCCCTCATCTTTTCAGGATCATTCTTAAGATCGTCCATGATGTTCTTGATCTGGCGGCCGGACCTTATGAATTCCGTCAGCCGGAGCCACACGGGCGCGAGGTCGGCGTTCAGCTGTATCCACTGCCTGAGAGAATTCTCGCCGTCCAAGGCAAGATAATTTTTCCACCCATCCATCAGCCGGTAGCGCTCATTTTCCTTGGCCAGAATTTCCATGCCGGCCAAGGCGTCGAGCAGCCGCTCCGCCCCCTTTAATGAAATTTTAAGGTCCCCGGCAATCCTGTCCACGGGCAGTGCGCCTTCGGCCAGGGCGCCGAATATACCCAACTCATTGGCTGCCATGAGGACAAAAGACCTTTGAAATCCCTGGACCACGCTCCTGATTTTTCTTTCCATATTCCCCAATCCTTTAGTTGTGTGAAAAAAGAGCAACATGGCGCGGCATGGCCGCGGCCAAAATAAAATTTCTACTCACTAAACGTTTGATGATATATTATTCAACCTGAAAAGCCCGCGCAAGGGAACGGTTGATTTCCCGGTTCCCCGTTGTTATAGTTTATGAATGTTCAGGATAGGGAACGGCTACGATGTTCATCGTCTGGTGGAGGGAAGAAAGTTGATTATCGGAGGAGTGGATATCCCCTTCGGGAAAGGGCTGTTGGGACACTCTGACGCCGACGTCCTGTGCCACGCCATCGCCGACGCCTTATTGGGCGCGGCCGACGCGGGCGATATCGGAAGGCATTTCCCTGACGCCTCCAGCCAATTCAAGGGGATTTCCAGCCTGGTGTTGCTCGGAAAGGTCGGGGAGATAATACGCGGGAAGGGGTTCGGGATAGTGAACCTTGACTCCATCATAGTGGCTGAAAGGCCCAAAATGGCCCCTCATGCCGAGGCGATGAAGAAAAACATCGCCGGAGCCCTTGAAATCGAACCGTCCCTCGTCGGCGTGAAGGCCACCTCGACCGAGGGGCTTGGTTTCGCGGGCAAGGAGGAAGGGATAGCGTCTTATGCGACGGCGCTGTTAAGGAAGCTGGACTCTGTCGGACAACAAGGCGATTTATGAAAAAGGAATTTTTCGAGGAAAAAGAAGGGCTGAAGGACATACTGGAAGAGGCGGAAATTCTGGCCGAGCTCAAGGAAGAGGAGAGGATCAGGAAAAAAAACGCTAAGCTGGTGGCCTTCGCTGTTATTGGAATAGTCGTCTGCGGAGGGATCTTCTTCTGGGCCCAGCGCACTCCAAAGGAAAAGCCCGCCATTACTGATGAGGCCCCCCCTCCCAAGGAGGAAGAAGTCTTTCCAGAAGCCGGGAAGATCAAGCCTCCGGGAGAACCGGCCCAGGAAATGAAGCCGCTTAGGGAGCCACAGGCATCGGACGAGGACGCATTGCCGCTGGAGCCAAAAGCAGAAACAGCCAAGCCTCCGGTTGCGCCTGGAAAGCCCGTGGAAAAAGCGGAGAAAAAGGTAGCTGTAGAGAAAAAGGCGGAGACGCCTGCGGCGCCGGAGAAACAGAAAGAGGGGCCGAAAAAGGAAACCAAGAAAGAAGCCAAGAAGGAGGAAACCAGGGCTTTTAATATCCGCGTCGGGGCCTTTGTCCTGCCGGACGAATTAAAGCAGGCCAGCGATAAAGTGAAGGCATTGGGTCTTTTGCCTTCCACGAAAAGAGAAAAGAATAAGATCGGCATGCACAAGGTCCTGGTGGGTCCATATTCCACCAAGGGCGCGGCTGAAAAGGTCCAAGGCCAGCTCCAGGCAAAACTCAAGAAGGGTCCTGTAGTGGAAAACGGGGGCAAATTCTATGTCCAGATCGGCGCCTTCTATAAAAAGGACGGCGCCATTGAGATGAAGGAACAGGTGGAGAAAATGGATTTCCCGGCCATGCCGCTTTTTGAGCCAACTGAAATTCTGTGCGACACCTTATACGCCTCCGGGAAAGGGACCCGTTCAGAGGTGGAAAAAACCTTGAATCTCCTGAAGGGAAAGGGCTTTGACGCCGCGGAGACGGTTTCCAGGTGATGATGGACAAAATAGACATGACGGGCATCATCCTCGCCGGCGGAAAAGGGTCGCGGTGCAACTACTCTGACAAGGGGACCCTGGAGCTTGAGGGGCGCCCCATCATCCAATCCATAGCTGAATGCCTTCTGAATTTATTCAACGATGTTCTTGTAGTGACCAATAAGCCCCATTTATACGGCGTTCCAGGCGTTCAAATCGTGGAAGACGACGTGGAATACCTTGGGTCCCTGAACGGGGTCCTTTGCGGATTGAGGGCGTCAAGGACGCAATTTAATTTTGTAGTCGCGTGCGATATGCCCTTTGTCCGTGAAGACGCCATCCGGTATATCGCAGGCAAGGAAAGGGACTACGATGTCCTGGTTCCCGAGAACGCCGAAGGGCCGCAGCCGCTTTTCGCCGTATATTCCAAAAGCTGCGCGCCGGTGATGGAAGACAGGGTTAAAAGGGGCCTGTTGAAAATCCAGGACGTGTTCCCGCTGGTGAAAACGAAAATAATCCCAAGAGAGGAAATGGCCGGTTTCACTAGCGGACTCGACCCCTTTTTCAACATCAACAGGCTGGAAGACTTGGCTATAGCTCAAGGAATGAAGGAATGACGCCGGCTGTTTCCTTTATAGGAAGGAGCGGGTCCGGCAAGACCACCCTGCTTGTCCGCCTGATCCCCCTGCTAAGAGAAAAGGGCCTGCGCGTTGGAAGCGTGAAGCGGTCCCATCATGAAATCGAGATAGACCGTGAAGGCAAGGACAGTTGGCTGCTCAAGCAGGCCGGGGCTGATCCGGTCATAGCGGCGGGCGGCAATCTTTGGGCGCTGATAAAATCCACTGAAGAGGACTTGCGGCTTACAGACCTTTTAGAGAGGATCGCTAAAGACGTTGATCTTGTCCTGGTGGAGGGTTTTAAAAACGAGGAGGTTCCCTCCATTGTGGTTATGAGGCGCGAGATAGGCTGGGACCCGGAACTGCCCGGGAAGGAAAACTGCATAGGCGTTGTGGCGGATTGCGTCCTGGATACGGGCCTGCCGCGTTTTTCATTCAACGATGACGAGAAAATCGCGAATTTCATCATGGAACATATTATCAGTGGCGCGGCTCCGCGGTAATCCAAAAAACTAATCAAAAAATGAACCGCGGAGACACAGAGGCGCGGAGAAAAAACCAGAATGTCTCACACAAAGGCACGAAGGCGCTATGTTCACTAATTGCGGCATTAGCCATTTGGATTTGATTTGAAATTCGACGCGGAAGAAAAAATAGACAGGAAGGGCCTGTTCAGGCAAGGCTTTCTCCATATCGCCAAGTCCGTTTTCAACGCGGTGGAAAAAAAAATGGAGGCGGCCGCGCCGAGGAAGGTGATACGTCCTCCATTCGCCGTGAGCGAACCGGCCTTTCTCGCGTTGTGCTCCGGCTCCTGCGTCAAGTGCATGAAGGCTTGTCCCCACGGGGCCATAAAACTCACGGACGCGGGGAATTCCGTGGCGGGAATGCCGACTCCCATGATTGTCCCGGGGAAAACTCCCTGTTATCTATGTGAGGATTTTCCTTGCGTCGCTGCTTGTCCCACCGGGGCCTTGCGGCGCGAGGAGGGACAGCCGCCGAAAATCGGGACCCTCGTCCTCGGGACCGGATGCCTCAGAAGAAAGACGCGGGACTCCTTTTGCGATGATTGCGTGAGGAAGTGTCCTGCGCCCGGGGCGATTTCAATGGACGAAGATGCCGGTCCGGTGGTCAACCATGAAAAATGCGCCGGATGCGGGGTGTGCGAATTTATTTGCCCCGCCAAGCCTCCTGCCCTAAGGATAATTCCGGCATGATGGCTTGATGGGGCAAGGGACAGAGATCAGGGGGCTGGAAGCTTACGTGAATTTATAGCTAAGTTTTGAAATTTCAAATCTCAATTGCCAAATCACAAATAAATCTCAATAATCAAAATTACAATGGAATAAACAACGAAATGGAATTGTTTTAGACATTCGGTAATTGTTATTTGTAATTTATTTATAATTTGCTATTTGTCATTTGGGATTTTGTTTTCCCTTTGGCTGCGGCCATGCCGCGCCGCGAGCTATTACGTTTTTCAGGAAAGACGCCATGAAGAGTTATCGCAAGGAACTTTGGTTCAACGCCCCCACCCGAGTCGCCTTTATCAATATCACTCAACAGGTGAATGATTGCCTGAGGGAAAGCGGGATAAAGGAGGGCATGGTCCTGGTCAACGCCATGCACATCACGGCCTCTGTCTTCATCAATGATGATGAATCCGGGCTGCACAATGACTACAAGGAGTGGCTCGAGAAACTGGCGCCGCATGAGCCCGTCCGCCAATACCGGCATAACGACACTGGCGAGGACAACGGGGACGCCCACTTGAAACGCCAGATCATGGGCAGGGAAGTGGTGGTGGCCGTTACCGGCGGCAAACTGGATTTCGGTCCCTGGGAGCAAATTTTTTACGGTGAGTTTGACGGACGCAGGCGCAAGCGTGTGCTGGTGAAAATCATCGGAGAGTAAAATTCGGCTTTCAGCAGTCAGCCATCAATGGCTGGCAAGCTGAGATCTGATTTCCAATAATTGCTTTTAAGGAGGAGAAACATGGAAAGGACGTATAAGAAAATCGAGTTGATCGGGGTGTCGGAAAAAAGTTACGAGGAAGCCATCAGGAACGCCGTGTCCAAGGCGTCTCAAAGCCTCCGGGGCCTCGACTGGTTCGAGGTAGTGGACCAAAGGGGGAAGATCATTGACGGGAAGGTCACTCAGTTCCAGGTGGTGCTGAAGGTGGCCTTCAAGTTGGAGTAGGCGGCTAAAAAAAACAAGTTTTATGAAACTCTAAATCTCAATAACCAAAATTACAAATGACAAACTCGGTAATTGTAATTTGTAATTTGTTTGTAATTTGCTATTTGTCATTTGAGATTTTGTTTTCCAGGGCGTTGCCCTGGGCTTCCTGTAAGCCCTTGAAGGGGCGAAAGAAAATCGCCCAATTTAGTTAATACATTTCTTTTTGAAAAATTGAGGATGGCTCGGCTTCCACTTTCAAGGCGTCCACTGGAAGCTCGATAATAAAGACCGCCCCTTCCACGCGTGAAGATTCAGGAGACAACCGGTGAGAATCCTTGTGGTTGAAGATGACACACAAACGGCCTTGTTCATCTCTAAAGGGCTGAGACAGGAAGGCTTCGCCGTGGACCACGCCTCTGATGGCGAAGACGGTCTTCATCTTGCTCTGACTGAGTCCTATGACGCCGCGGTGATTGACATCATGCTGCCGAAGTTGGGCGGGTTGGCGCTGATTGACGAAACGCGCCGGCGCGGTGTTCAGACCCCTGTTATCGTCCTGAGCGCCAAAAGCTCTGTCGATGACCGGGTCAAGGGTCTGCAGACCGGTGGAGACGACTACCTCACGAAGCCGTTCGTTTTCTCGGAATTGATTGCGAGGATTCATGCGCTTATACGGCGAGCCACTCAGACGACTGAGCCGACTGCGCTCACAGTCGGCGATCTCAAGATTGACCTTGCAAGGCGGAAGGCGTTCAGGGCCGGCAAAGAGATTGAACTGCAGCCGAAGGAGTTCGCGCTGCTTGAATATCTCATGCGGAATGCCGGCCGGGTCATCTCGAAAACGATGATCATGGAGCACGTATGGGATTACAACTTCGACCCACAGACCAATGTGGTCGAAGCGCGCATCTGTCGGCTGAGGGACAAGGTCGACCGTCCGTTCGAGCCCAATCTCATCCACACGATGCGGGGTGTCGGGTATGTGCTCGAAGAGAAGGAGTAGCTTTTTACGGACAGCAACCTTTCGCCTTACCCTGTGGTACACGGCGGTGTTCAGCGGGTTGTCGCTGGCGGTGTTTCTGGTCGTATACGTTTCGCTTGCGTCACATCTGCGCGAACAGACTGACAATGAGCTCCTGAACACGGCAAAAGAGTTCGATGTGCTTTACGAGGGTCATGGCGTAGAGGCGCTTCAAGCCGAGTTTAGACGCGAAGCGGAATCAAAGGGAATAAATCGTGTCTTCTTCCGCCTGCTGTCGCCGGAAGGTAAAGTGCTGGCCTCTTCCGACCTGAACCAGTGGCGCGGGCTCAAGGCGGCGCGCCTGCAAGCCATCGCCACAGAGAAACAACCGGCTGTCCATACACTCTCCCTGCCTGGACGTCGACACAGACTGAGAGTCGCAACTAAGCCGGCCCGCGACGGCAGCGTGATTGAAATCGGCGCCGCTCTCCAAGGCAACGAAATCATGATGGAGAGATACCGGGAGACATTCGGGACGGCCTTTGTGATAATGCTGGCTTGCGGCGGTTTCGTCGGGTGGCTATTGGCCAGGAAAGCGATGTCGGGGGTGCAAAGGGTTACATACACGACAACCCGAATCGGGAAGGGGGACCTCGGCCGAAGGGTGCCACTGGGGAATGAAGGACAGGAGATAAACGCCCTTGCCCACGCATTCAACGAGATGCTGGAACGGATAGAGTCCTTGGTAAGGGAATTGAAACAGATAACCGACAATGTCGCCCATGAGTTACGCACCCCCATTACGCGCATCCGCGGCATGGCCGAGACAACCTTGACTGGAAGCGGAGACCTCAATCAGTACCGCGAGATGGCGGCATCGGTTATCGAAGGAAGCGACCGGCTCATCGAAATGATAAATACGATGCTGGAGATAGCGATAACCGACTCGGGAGTCGCTGAACTCGCCCGTGAGCCTCTGGATATACGGGAGATCGTCAGAGAGGCTGCCGACCTCTTCAAGCCCCTGGCCGAAGATAAGGGCATCGACATACAACTGGATATTCCTCCGCAGGCTGTGATTGTCCCTGGAGACCGGCCAAGACTGCAACGCGCCGTGGCGAACCTGTTGGACAACGCCATCAAGTACACTCCCTCCGGTGGCACGGTAACCATCTCGCTTGAAACTGACACAACTCGCGCGAAGGTGGAAATCGCCGATACCGGCATGGGCATCGACAAAAAAAATATTTCCCGTATTTTTGACCGCTTCTACCGTTGTGACGAGAGCCGCTCGACACCTGGAAGCGGGCTGGGACTGAGCTTGGCGCTCGCCATCATCCGGGCACACGGCGGTAACATCATCATGAAAAGCGCACCAGGCAGTGGAACTTCCTTCGCCATCGTCCTCCCCCGCGCTTCATCCCGTCGATAGCCTCCTTCTCAACATTGCCAAAAGATAATCTTGCCGTCAGGCTCCGGTGAACTACGGAGAGTATATTTAAGTGAATGATAGGGAGAATTCACCCCCGAAGGTTCGAGGAAGAAGATGGTTTCACCGGGAGCGCCAACAAACGAGATGAAACGCAAGATGGCAGGATCAAGAGGCTGTTTTCGTAAGGCGGCGCCACATCTGCGGACGGTTTGGGGCCTCGTCGCCGTCCTTACTATTTGTGGTTGCGCCACGTACCGGCCCCTGCCGATCACCCCCGAGACGGTTCATGACGGTCTAAGGCCCCCCGACATGAATGAGGCGCGACTTCGGGCCGGTGGGCTCAAACACCCACTCTTGAACCCCGTACCATTCGATGACCGTGATGGGTTGTCGCCGGACGAAGCGGCGGTTTTGGCCATTATCGCCAATCCGACGCTTCGCGCTGTTCGTGACCGGCAAGGAATCGCCTCAGCCCAGCTCTTCCAGGCGGGTATTCTGCCCAATCCCCGACTTTCTTACAATCCGGAAACGCCTGTAGGTGGAAACACACAGGGCAAGGTCAATGCCTTTGGATTTGGCCTGGGTTGGGACATTACCTCCCTGATCTCCCGCAGCGCGCGCCTGGATGCCGCAAAGGCGCATGCCTCCTCTGTTGACCTCGATGTGGCCTGGCAGGAATGGCAGGTTGCGGAGGCTGCAAGACTGCATGTCTATCGATTGATAATCGCCGAGAAACGGCTCATTGCGGCAAAACAGGCGGAGACATCCTTTCAACAGTTGCGGGAAGGCGTAAATGGGGGTGTCGCGCTGGGTGTGAAAACGGAGCTCGATCTCTCGGCTGCGGAAACCAGCCTGCAGGAAGCCAAATCTCAAGCACTGGCCGCTCAGTCGGCAATGGATCAGGAAAGGCTGGCGCTCAATCGCGCCCTTGGTCTGCCAGCCGAAAAGATGATCCTTATGGAGAAAGGTGTTCATCCGCTGTTGAAGCAATATCCTCCAGTAGAGACACTTGCCGATGACGCTGAGACCAAGAGACTTGACCTCCTTGCCCTCAAACTTGGGTATGAAAGCCAGGAAGCGCGAGTTCGAGTTGCGGTCCGCTCCCAGTTTCCCAAGATAAATCTTGGATTGACCGGCGGCAGGGACACGGACGGCGTTCAGACTGTCGGGGTGGGACTGAGCATCGATCTTCCCTTCTTCGACCGCAACCAGGGACATATTGCCGAAGAACGCGCGACTCGCAAGCAACTCTTTGACGAGTATACCACCAGGTTGTTTGAAGCCCGTGCTGACATAGCTCTCATCGTGACGGGCATGCAGGCAACACGGCAGCAAATTGCCGGTCTCGGTGAATCGTTATCCGCTTTGGAAATACTTGCCGAAAATTATCGCCATGCCGCGGATGCCGGCCAAGTCGAGGTTTTCTCTTACCACAAGGCGGTGGGTTCTTTCTACAATAAGCAGATCCAAATAATTGAATTGGAGAAAAACATGTTTGACCTCGGAATCGCGCTTGAGATCGCTTCCGGGCGCTACGGCCTCGTAAGTGAGAAAGGACGCAGGGCTCAGGAGCACGAACAGGCAACCGGAGCGGAGGAGCCGGAATGAAACGGAAAATGGCCGGTTTATTTATTGCCCTGAGTATTGTCACGGCCATTGCTTTGGTTGTGCGGCATAGAGGGTCACTACCCAATGACGAAGCCCGTAATGCGGCTGCCCTCCCACGGCAGGACCTCTTTAAAACCGACACACCACAACGACAGGATTTCATGGAAACCTGCCGCTGGTTCGGAAAAGTGGAGAGCAGGGACAAAACGCAAATCGTTGCGTTGCAACCAGGCAGGATTGTATCCGTAAGCGCCAAGGACGGAATGCCGGTAACAGAGGGCGCGCTCCTGTTTACCATTGGGGGCAGGGTGAATTTGTTCTTTTCCCTATCTCACTGATATATAAGAGAGAACCATCGACTCCTGGACATTGAACCGCGAATGGGGTATAGTGTTCTTCATTAGCGTCTAATCTTGGAGGACAGTATGGACATTAAACAA
>JACRGO010000129.1 GCA_016212295.1 Nitrospinota bacterium
GCTGGAAATCATGCCGGCGGTGGCTGAAAAATTTATTCCTTTAAAAATTCCCCTCTTGAGAGGGGTGGCCGAAGGCCGGGGTGTGTTAGCGTGTTTTTTATACCAACCGCATATTGCCCTTCAGGATAAACATTTTTTCCAAGACAGCTTCTTATAAAAAATCAATTGCGTCGACTTCAGCTTCCGCCTTGCGCTTCTCTTCTATTTCCACGTCCGCCTTCTCAACCGTCTTCATCAATACTTTTCGTTTGAATTCCATATAAGTTTTATAAACCGACACGATACCTTCCTCTTCCACCAGGAAAAACGGGGCGGTGTCGATATCATGCTCCCTGGCCAATTTACTGCCCTCGGACCCGGGGTCGCGAAGGTCGGCGAACGCGGTCCTGTCGATAAACCGCATCTCATTGCCGGCCTCCAGGCGTTCGGAGACTTCCCGGCATTTCCGGCATTCCTCCCCGTCCTCCATTATCTTTTTAACCAAAGTGATTTTCATTAGCCGCTCAAACCTTATTCAGTAAATGCCCCATCTTCTCCTGTTTCGTTTTCAGGTACTTGATGTTCTGTGGTTTGGGGGAAATTTCTATTGGGACCCTCTCCACGATATGGAGCCCGTATCCCTCCAGGCCCACGATCTTCCTGGGATTATTGGTCAGGAGCCGTATCTTCCCTATACCGAGGTCAACGAGGATCTGCGCCCCGATGCCGTAGTCCCGCAGATCGGGATTGAAACCAAGGGTCTTGTTCGCCTCCAAGGTGTCCTCCCCCTGGTCCTGCAGTTCATAAGTCTTCAATTTGTTGATCAGGCCTATCCCCCTTCCTTCCTGGTAAAGATACAGGAGAACGCCGGACGGACTTTTGGAAATGGCCTCCATCGCCTTATCGAGCTGCTCGCCGCAATCGCACCGGAAGGAATGAAAAACGTCGCCTGTCAGGCATTGGGAGTGGACCCTGACCAGGGTCTCCTTTTCCGGCTGAGGCTCTCCATGGACCAGGGCCACGTGGATATGGCTGTCCAGGAGATTTTCGTAGGCGATGAGTTTAAAAACGCCGTATTGAGTGGGAAGGACGGTTTGGGCCATCCTCTTCACCAGTGATTCCCTGCGTATCCTGAAGTTGATCAAGGCTTCAATCGTCACCATCCTGAGTCCATAGCGGTCCGCGAATTCACGAAGCTCCGGGACCCTTGCCATTGAGCCGTCCTCGTTCATGATTTCGCATATAACTCCCGACGGGACAAGTCCGGCAAGACGCGCCAGGTCAACCGATCCCTCGGTTTGCCCGGTCCTGACTAAAACTCCGCCGTCAGCCGCGCGCAATGGGAAGACATGTCCTGGCTGTACAAGATCGCCTTTTTTATACCCGGGGTTGATGGCGGCCAGGATGGTTTTTGCCCTGTCAGCCGCTGAAATTCCGGTTGTCACGCCCTCCTTTCCGTCAATTGACACGGTAAAGGCCGTCTCGAAGTTCGACGTGTTTTGATCCACCATCATGGGAAGGCCCAGCTCTTCCACCCTTTCCCTGGTCAACGCCAGGCATATAAGCCCCCTGCCGTGCTTCGCCATGAAATTCACGGCTTCAGGCGTGACCTTTTCCGCCGCTACCACGAGGTCTCCCTCATTCTCACGGTCTTCGTCGTCCACCAGTATGATTATTTTCCCTTGCTTGAGGTCTTCTATTGCCTCTTCAATGGTGTTAAACAGAGCCATATTTTCTCCACTAATAATTTGTTACGAAAAATTCATCTTGGCCGCAGCCGCGCGGACCATGAAATTTTCGACATATTTTCCTATCTGGTCGCACTCGATGTTGACCGCGCTCCCAATTTTTTTTGTTTTAAGGGTAGTGCTCTCGATAGTGTAAGGAATCAGGGCTATTGTGACGCGGTCGGCGCGGCGCCTCGCCACTGTGAGGCTGATCCCATCAACCGCGACAGAGCCCTTCTCTACAAAATACCTGGCCAGGTCCCTTGGTATTTTTATCTCAAGGTCAATTCCACTTCCAACTATTTTCCTTGCCGTGATTTTCCCGGTCCCGTCGATATGACCGGAAACAAGATGGCCACCGATCCTGTCACCAAGCCTGGCTGCCCGCTCAAGATTCACCTTGGCCCCTCTTTTGTACAGTCCGGCAGTGGACCTGGACAAGGTTTCCGTGGACAAATCGAAGCTGACCCTCTCCTTATCTATTGTAACAGCGGTCATACAGACTCCGTCAACCGCTACGCTGTCCCCTTCCTTCAGGGCTTCCGTTATCCTGGCGCACTCCACCACCAAGGCCGCGGACTTGCCTTTTTTTACAAAGGAAAATATTGCTCCAATTTCTTCAATGATTCCCGTGAACATTCGGAAAGGGGGTATTTAAAGCGAAGTTGAAGGTGAAAAAATTTTATGTCCATTGATTATAACAAATAAAATCAAACCGGTATTCCTTTCCCTATCAAACTACATAGCCCGCCACCATTATATCTTCCCCCGCCCTTGAGACCTCCAGGTCCTTTATTCGGACCGCGTCCTTCAGTTCCCTGGCCCCTTCAAGCCCGAACATCGGAAAGGCGCTTTCTCCTCCAATGATTTTCGGGGCGTAAAAGAAAACCACCTTGTCCACTATGCCGGAACGCAGGGCGGAGGCGTTGACCCTGCTCCCCCCCTCAATAAGCACGCTGGTTATTTCCATTGCCCCCAGCTTTTTCATGAGGTCCCGTAAGTCCACCATGCCGTTTTCTTCCCCTGTTTTAATAATTATAACACCCTTGGCTTCAAGGCGTCGCGTTTTTTCCAAAGCCGCTTTGCCGGTTGTGGCTATGATTGTTTTTTTTTCTCCGTCCGGTTGCAGCGCCTTGGAATTACCGGGTATCTTAAGCGCGCTGTCCAAAACAATGCGGAAAATATTTTTACCTTCTTTGCCCCTTGGCCTGGCGGTAAGCGAGGGGTCGTCACGGATAATCGTGTTAACGCCCACCATCACGGCGTCCACCTCGTCCCGCATTTCGTGCACCCTGGCGCGGGCCTCTTCTCCGGTTATCCATTTAGACTCTCCGCTGGGAGCGGCGGTCTTGCCATCCAAACTGGCCGCTGATTTCAGGGTGACGAAGGGTTTTCCAGTTGTGATGTGCTTGGCGAATATCTCGTTTGTTTTCCTTGCCTCGGCCTCCAGTATTCCGCATACGATTTCCAATCCAGCGGCCTTCAACTTTTCAAACCCCTTTCCTGAAACCAGGGGATTGGGGTCTTGCATCCCGGCGAACACCCTTTTTATTCCGGCCCTTATCAGGGCGTCGCAGCATGGAGGGGTCCTGCCGGAATGGGCGCATGGCTCCAGATTGATGTAGAGGTCCGCCCCGTTTGCCTTGTCCCCAGCGGCATTCAATGCCTCGATCTCCGCGTGCGGCATTCCCGCCTTTTGATGGAACCCGGTCCCTATCACCTTCTCATCCTTGACCAGCACGGCCCCCACCATTGGATTTGGACTGGTCCGCCCCTTTGCCCTCAAGGCCAGGTCCAGGGCCATTTTCATAAAGCGCTCGCGCGTGGAAGGTCCCATAAAAGATATTTCAAATTTCAGATTTCAGATTGGAAGAATACAAAGTCTTTTTACCACAAAGCAGGCACAAAGATCACAAAGTTTTTTCTCAGCGTCCCTTGTGAATTTTTTGTGTGCTTTAATGACTTACACCATGTTGAGCAATTCACCGGCCACGTTGGAGAGGGGGACTATCTTGTCGGCTATGCCGAGGTCCACCACGGCCTTAGGCATGCCGTACACGACGCAGGTCTCCTCGTTTTGGGCGACTATCCTGCCGTTGGAATCCTTGATGGCCTTCATGCCGTCGCGGCCGTCGTGGCCCATGCCGGTAAGGATCACCCCTATGCTTGATCCTCCGTAAACCTGGGCCGCGGAAAGCGCCATCTGGTCCACTGAAGGACGGTGGAGGCTGTTTGAGGGTTCGGGGTTGAGCTTGACGCGGACTTCCGCTGAGTGGACGCGCCTGAATGTGAGATGAAACTCTCCGGGAGCTATCAATGCGACGCCGGGTTTAATCGCCTCCCCATCTTCAGCGGTTTTCACCTGGATCGAACTGATTTGGTTCAGACGTTCGGCGAAGGGG
Organism: Nitrospinota bacterium; assembly: GCA_016212295.1. GTDB lineage: Bacteria > Nitrospinota > Nitrospinia > JACRGO01 > JACRGO01 > JACRGO01. The sequence goes on from JACRGO010000129.1 coordinate 4,109, forward strand.
GGAATAAAGGAGGTGGGCATGTGCTGGACTATGGCGATCCCGACCGGGAAATCCTTTGGAATCTGGGACAAGACGTCCTGAAGGGCCTTTGGTCCGCCAGTGGAGGAGCCGATGGCCACTATGCTGGCTTTTCCATGCGAGGACCTTTGGGGCATGGCATTGGCATAAGCCGGCGGGCCGGGCTTTTGAAAACCGGGGCGTGAAAGATCCATTTGGTGAAGGGGCGCGGTTTTTTTAAAGGCTATTCTTCTATAGGCCACTGCCTTGACCTTGGCCACGAGATCGTCCCTTATCTGGACGATGTTCAGGGAGAGGTTATCCAGGTTTTTCGGAATAAAGTCAACGGCGCCCATTTCCAATGCCTGGAGCGTGGCGTGGGCGCCTTCAACGGTGAGGGAACTCAGCATCAGCACTGGGAGAGGGGTCTTTTCCATGATGATTTTAAGGGCCGTCAAGCCGTCCATGCGGGGCATCTCTATATCAAGAGTGACCAAGTCGGGTTTCAGGGAGGCTATTTTATTGATTCCATCCTCTCCGTCCCTGGCGGTCCCTACCACTTCCAGCGAAGGGTCGGAGTCTATCATGTTGGAGATGGCCTTGCGCATGAAGGCCGAGTCGTCAACAACAAGGACCTTGATTTTTTTTATTGTCATTTTTTTTTGAGTGACTAAAGTTTGAATTAAATTTTTTTTGCCACTAAGCCACTAAGACACTAAGGCACGAAGATTCACGAAGCTTTATCAAGCTGTTCTTTGTGAAGCTTAGCGCCTTTGTGGCGTATTTGGACTTATCGCCCTTCGGGCGGACTTTAAAAAATTGAACATCGAACATCCAACATTGAACGTCGAACGTCGAAAAAGGAAGAAAGGATTTAAAAAGTAAAATGAATTTTTCTTACTTCAGAAGCTGTCTTGAAAAAATGTTTATACTGAGGCATGAATAAGAAGCCCCTTAACACACCCCGGCCTTCGGCCACCCCTCTCAAGAGGGGAATTTTTTAAAAACAAATTTTCAGACGCCGTTGACAACTCAAATTTCTGAA
>JACRGO010000131.1 GCA_016212295.1 Nitrospinota bacterium
AGGTTCGCTCTAAAATTTGACTTTCAATGATTTTCTTGCTACATTTTATCAGAATTTTTGGGGAGCCGGAAAATCACCTCGCTTTTTTTCATTTTCATCCGACAGCTAGGTCTTTTTGGTGTTTGTGGGGGCCGCGCGGCCACCACAAACACCAAAAAGACCTCTAATCAATAAACCCCAAAAAAAGCAAATTCCTATCAAGCTATTCAAAACTCTCGTCAATCGAAGGAAATTTGCCTTCCTGGACGTCCCGCGTAAATTCCTTCACGGCCTTCAGAGTAATATCCTCCACATCCGCGTAACGCCTGGCGAACTTAGGTTTGAAATCGCCGGAGAGGCCAAGGATGTCGTGCAGCACCAGGACCTGGCCGTCGCAGTGGGGTCCGGCGCCGATCCCGATGGTTGGCATGGCAAGCTTTTCAGTGATCTGTTTTCCGAGTTTGGCGGGAATCCCTTCCAGCACGACGCTGAAGGCCCCGGCCTCTTGAATGGCTTCGGCGTCCTTCATGACCTCCAGCGCGGCTTTTTTGTCCCGGCCCTGTATCCTGTATCCGCCGAACTGGTGATAGGATTGAGGGGTCAACCCAACATGGCCCATGACAGGAATGCCCATCTCCACCAAGGCGGCAATTTTTTCCTTGACCCGCCTTCCGCCCTCCAGTTTCACGGCGGCCGCGCCTCCTTCCTTTATGAACCGAACCGCGTTCCCGACGCACTCGGCAAGGGAAGCCTGATAAGACCCGAAGGGCATATCGCCGACAAGCAGGGCGTTTTTAACTCCGCGGCGCACGGCCTTGGTGTGGTGCAGCATCTCCTCCATTGTGACCGGCAGGGTGGTGTCGTATCCCAGGACCGCGTTTCCCAGGGAATCGCCCACCATTATGATATCAACCCCCGCCTCGTCCAATATCCTGGCGAATGGACAATCGTAAGCGGTCAGGGCGGTGATCTTTTTTTTCTCTGATTTTTTTTTCAGGATGTCATTTATGGTCATGTGATGATCCATTTTTTTCAATTCTATGTAGCGGCTTGCACACATTTATAACAACCTTCTTCTCAAAATCTCATAAAAATTTCCCCTCTTTCCAATCATGAGAAAACAAACGATTTTTTTTGATTCATCAATTTAATAAGCCATTCTATAATCGACATTGCTTTTCCTGAAATGATAGCTGTCTTTATAGGACATTTTTAAATGTTTCTTCCCGTGACAAAGTCTTCACCTTTCCGGTTTTCACTTCCTTAAGCCTTTTGGATATTTCCTTTCCTTCACCCGACAAAAGTAGAATCAACCTTTCCCTGTCTTCTCTCGTCATTTTCTTAATTGAATAAGCTATTTATAAATTCTCAAGAGGCCGTAACAGGCACAAAACATTCAACGCCCGCCCGATGGCTGTTTATCTTGTCCACCAATCTGGCGAGGTCCCCCTTGTTGCGCACGAAGTCTATTTCATCCGTGTTCACGATAAGCAGGGGCGCCTCGGTGTAATGAAAGAAAAAATGGTTGAATGCCTCGCAAAGGCCCTCTATATATCCCGCGGCAATTCCTCTTTCCATTGGACGGTCCCGCAGGCGTATTCTTTTTCTGAGGGTCTTTACCCCGGCTTGGAGATAAACCACCAAATCAGGCTTGGCCAGCCGCTGGTCCAGGAGGGAATACACGTCCTCGTACAGCTTCAGTTCGTCATCGGACAGATTCAGCCGCGCGAAGATCCCGTCCCTTGCGAAGATATAATCGCTGACAGTATAGACATTGAAAAGATTTTGCTGGTTTATTTCCCTCTGCTGCTGGTATCGCGAGAGGAGGAAAAAGAGCTGGGCCTGAAGCCTGTAGCGCGAGGGGTCCTCGTAAAACTTTTCCAAAAAGGGGTTCGACTCACCTGCATCCAGGATCAATTCCGCGTTGAGAAATTCGCTCAAAAGGCGGGCAAGGCTGGTTTTGCCGGACCCTATGACTCCCTCCACAGCAATATACCTTTTGTCCAAAGTCATGCGGCAAGGACCTCCCTTTCCCCGGAAAAATCGAGGTTGTTTAACATTTCGGACACGCTTTTCTTGAGGACGGGATGAATCAATTCCGCTTCGATTTCCGCGAGAGGCTCCAGAACGAATCTCCGGTCTGGAATTCCGGGATGGGGGACAACCAGATCCTGCGACTTCAGAACAATGGCGTTATAAAAAAGGAGGTCCAGGTCGATGAGCCTGGGTCCCCAACGGAATCCCGGTTCCCTGCCCAGCCTTGTTTCAATTGATTTCAAGGAGCGGAATAGTTCCCGGGGGCCAAGGCCGGTTTCCATTTTCAATACGGCGTTGATGAACCAATCCTGGCGCTCAAAGCCATAAGGCGGGGTATGGTGGAGGGAAGAGCGCTTCAGGATTCTTCCAGCGCCGGTCTCCTCAATGAGGCGAACGGCGTCAAGGCAGTTCTTTTCCCTGCCGCCCATGTTTGATCCTATGCCGATAAAAGCGATGTTCATTTTGTTATAGAATAGGCTTAAACCACAAAGTCACAAAGGGCACAAAGTTTTTCTCTTTTTTTTCTTGAGTTCACAGTTAACTAAAAATCCGCGTGAATCCGATTCATCCGCATAATCCGCGTTCCATTAAAATTCAAACTCCACGCTGGACAGGCGCTTCCCTATTTCCCCAAGTATCCGGCCTTCTTCCTCAACGCTGGGCGCGGAAAAGGTGGCGGAGAACCGGACGAAATGGCCCACGTCGTCCCAGGGAACGGTGGAAATAAGTTTTTCCGTGATGAGGTACTGAGAGAATGCCTCGCCGGAATCAAACCGCTGCCCTCCCTTGATCCCCTTGGGCGCCTTCACGTACAGGTAAAAGGAACCCTTGGGCATGGTTGCCTTGAAGCCGATGCTGTTCAGGACGCTCGTGAGCTTCTCCAGACGCCGCTTGTATTTAGCTGAAATGGCGTCCGTGATCTCCGGGTGCTCCAGGGCGTAAATCCCGGCCTTCTGGATAGCGATGAATTGGCCGGAATCGTAGTTGTCCTTCACGTTGGCGAAACCGGCCACGACGAGGGGGTTTCCAACCACGAAGGCGAGCCGCCACCCGGTCATGTTGTAGGCCTTCGACAGGGAATGTATCTCCACCCCCACCTCCTTTGCCCCTGGAGCTGAAAGAAAGCTTAAAGGCTTGCCGTCGAAGCTAAGGGCCGCGTAGGCGGCATCCTGGACCACCACGATCCTGTTTTCCCTGGCGAAGCGCACCACCTTTTTAAAAAACTCCACTGCGGCGGTCGCGCCAGTTGGATTGTTGGGGTAATTGATGTAGAGTAGCTTGGCCCTCTTGCGGATATCTTCGGGTATTGAGTCCAGGTCCGGCAGGAAATTATTTTCTTCCTTTAACGGAAGCTGGTGGACCTCCCCGCCGTACCATTTGGCGTGGGTGGCCAGGACCGGGTATCCTGGCACGGTCATGAGCGCCACGTCTCCTGGATTTATATAGACTGAAGACATCATGGCCAGGGCGGGTTTGGACCCGATGGAGTGGATTACCTCGGTTTCCGGGTCTATGCCCGGCACGCTGTAGACCCTTTCCATGTACTTGGCCGCCGCCGCTTTGAATTCCGAAATTCCGTTGTCGGCGTATCCCCTGTTCTCAGGCTTCGCGGTCTCTTCCTGCATCTTGGCCACCACGCCTGGGAAGGCCATCTCGTCCGGCTCGCCAACGCCGAGGTCGAAAAGCTCCTTGCCGGGATTCGCGGCCAGGGCCGCCCGCTTGGCCCGCTTGATCTTTTCAAATTTATAAACGGTTGTGTCTTTTCCAAATTTTTCCCCGCCTATGCGCTGGGCGAAGAGGGACTGGATATAGCTTTCCTGCTCGCTCATAAAAATGGCTCCCTTTCCTGTTTAAATTTGAAAAATCAGTATACTAAAAATAAAGCGAGATATAAACGGCCGGTGGAACTCAAATATAATGGGTGGCTAAGTCAATTTATATTCCATAATCCAGCGCCGGAAAATATCTATTTTAAAAGTGAATGGATTATTCAATCCAGAAATATGGCGACTGAGGAATAAAGGTGCTATTTGCTCGTCACTCGTTACTTCAGCTTAGTTGCGGCGAAGCCGCGCCATGTATATTGAAAGTAAAAGGGACCCTCAGGCCCAAGGATTCCATGAGAGGGGCGTTTGAGAAAACATCCTCCGGCCTTCCCTCCGTTTCCACTTTCCCTTTATGCAGCAGGCACACGGAGTCGCAATATTGGGCCGCGAGTTCCACATGGTGGGTAGCCATCAATATGGTTATTCCCTTCTCTTTGTTAAGCTTCATTAAAAGGCCCATGATTTTTTTTTCGCCCTTTGGGTCAAGGCCTTCGGTGGGTTCGTCCAGAAGAAGGATTCGCTGTCCCATGGTCAACATGCCTGCGACGCATATCCTCTTTTTTTGTCCGTAGCTTATCCGCTGAATGCCCTTTTCGGCCAGGGCCTCCATGTCCACGTCCGCCAGGGACCGCCAGGCGCGTTCCTTGACCTCTTCCGGGTTTAGGCCCAAATTGTTGGGTCCAAGGGCCACTTCTTCAAAGACCGTGGAAGAAAGGAGTTGGAGGTTGGGATCATGAAAAACCATGCCCAGCCGCTGGTACAATTCCCTGGCCGGATAATCCCTTATTTCCCTGGATTCCACCTGGATGGAGCCTCTATATTTCGGGAACAGGCCGGCCAGGGCCTTGAGGAGGGTGGTCTTCCCGCTTCCATTCATGCCGAGCAGTCCGTAAAATTTCCCCTCTGGTATTTCAATATTCACCCCGCTAAGGGCGATGGTCCCGTCAGGGTAGGCTACCTCAAGATTTTTGGCGATCATAGTCAACGCTTTTTTAAAAAGTGCCATGATTTTTCAGGCAAGTAAGCGGATAGTAAACGCAAAAAATAAGTAGACATGCTGAGACTCCCTAATCTTATGGAAAAAATCATAGGCGCTTTTTAAAAAAGCGTTGACTCTCCAGCCGAATGCGATAGAGGCTCATGTCTGCTTATTTCTGGCGTTTACTATAAGCTTATCCTCAAATCCTCCCGTCCAGAGTCCAAAGAATCCCCAGCAAAGAGGAGGAATAAAGGGCAAAGAGGCAGTCCCTGAAACCTGGAGAGGCGTGGTCCACTGAGCGGAAGGCCCCGTCGTAACACCGCAAGGCCAGCGCCTCGGCAATGGCCCCTGACTTTTCAAAGGAACGGACAACGAGGAGTCCGGCCAGGCAGCCGAGGGAGACCAGTCCCCTTTTTCCACCGGCGTAGCCCAACCGCATTTTTTGGGCGCCATGGATAGTCCTTGCGTCCTCTAAAAAAAGAAAAATAAACCTGTAGGCATGGAGAGCCACTTCGATCCACGCGGATGAGACCCGGAACCAGGCAAGCCCGTTCAGGATGGAAGGCAAGGGGGTGGTGAAGCTAAGGAAGAGCACCACTGACACCGCGCCTATGATATGGGAAGACAGCAAGGCCCCTTTTGAAAATTCGCCTTCGTATGACATGACGAGGAATAGAACCAGGGCTATGAACAAAGGCTCCAAAAGACGGATGGAGAGGTCACGGCAGGAAACCCCTCCGGCGAGGATGGCCAAAAAACAAACCAGGGCCAGCATAAGGGAAGGGATGGGTCCGGCAAAGGACAAATTAAAGGCCAGGGCCGCCAGTGCCAGGATTATCTTCAGCCGTGGGTCTACTTCCTCTCCCCAAGGGCCGGATTTTCTTTTGTCTTTGAATAAGGATGCAATGGGGTGCATTTTTTGTCTTTAGAACTTAACGCCCTTCGGGCTGATTTTAAAGAATTGAACATCGAACATCCAACGCTGAACATCGAACGTCAAAAAAGAAAGAAAAGATTTAGAACACTTCGATGTTGGACGTTCAGTGTTCAATGTTCGATGTTCAAGTTTTTCCCTCTTCTATATTTAGCATCTCATTGATTTATAAGCGGAAAAAATGGAAATTCCTATACTATTAAATTACAAGCTATTGGGCGAAAGGCTAAGGGCAAAAGGCGTAAGGTTAAAGGCGAAGGGTAAAAGATAAAAAATTTGTTTAATTGGTATTTTAAAACTTAAAACCTGGCAACAACTCCCTTTTTAATCTTTCATCCTTTGCCTTTAGCCCTTAGCTTACGCCTTTCTGCCTATGTTTTATTTTCCCTGTTTTTCGGAAAAAAGAATCCTGAAATAATATCCGATGATGAAACCAGCCGCCAGACCCGCCAGCAAGAAAAAAAACAACGGCAGGTCCCCCTGGTCCATTGGGAGCAAGGGCTTCCATGCGCCCCTTCCAGCCTCTTCCGCGAACTTCTCCACAACGGTCTCGTCCACGCCGGACCACTTTGGCCCTTCCACGCTCAATATTTTATTGAAATCCAAGTTTTTCATTTAGCGCTCTTTCCTGTCTTCCTGTCTTCCTAATCTAAGAAATTTTTATTAGGAATGCAGGAAACCAGGAGAAAAAATAATCGTTTAGCCACGAATTTACACGAACATCCATGAAGTATAAACTTTTCAAAAATAATATTCGTGTTAATTCGTGGTTTCTTTGCCAAAATCTCCGGTTTCCTCTTTAAAAGAAAAGAGACCATGCCCATGGTGACAAAGCCTTCCAAAAGACCCAAGGGAAGTTGGGTAGGGACAAAGGCCAGGGAAATGGCAGTGAATAAATCCAGGACCGGTCTGTCCCCCTGAAGGGCCAGAGCCAGTTCCAGGGACGTGGCCGCGTATGTGGTCCAGTCAGAAAGCAAGCCCGAAACGAAAGCCGCCCCCAGGATTCCGGCGCCTAACCGGCGAAGCCCGGCGTAAGCCATCCAAGCCGTGAATGACCCAACGATTCCCATGCTCACGATGTTTCCTCCCCATGTGGTAAGGCCACCGTGGGCCAAAAAAACGGCCTGGATAAAAAGGGCGATGGAGGTGATGAATACGGACAGGACAGGACCCAATATTATAGCCGCTATAGCCACGCCGCAGGGGTGGGAGCAAGTCCCGGCAATGGGGACCGGGACCGGCATGCAGGAAACCGCGAAGACCGCGGCGCATAGCAGCCCGAGCAATGGTTTAAACTGGAAATCCTTTTTCTCTCTTTCCCTCACTTTCCTGACCCCAGCGTAAAGAAAAGGAAGGGCCAGAAGGGTCCAGGCAATGGCCCAACTCATTGGCAAAATCCCTTCTCCTATATGCATGGCATGGGCGTCTGTCGGGAAAAATGCCGGAATTATGGGAATGAGAAATAATTTTTTTTTGTAACCGTTAAACAGCATAGGAATTTCCATTTTAAATTTTTTAAAGCCAAATAGATAGATGAATTACACCCTCCTTGATCCCCCCTTGCCAGGGGGGAATTATTGAGCTATCCCCCGCCGGGGGGCTTTGAGGTTATTCCCCCTTAAAAAAGGGGGCCAGGGGGATGTTAATTCTTTTGGCTACGGCGAAATAGGGAACAGTTTCAAACCGTTCTCTACTCAGTGTTATATTTTCCATGAGTTATATTTTCAATTCGACCGAAGGGCGTTAAATTCGTGGAAAAAAAAATCCCGAACCTTTTTCAAGATTCGGGATTTCCGTATTTAAATCCTCTAAGTGGGCGAAGATTGTCCCCTATTTCGCGAGGGGTCCAATCTTAAACAATAAAAGGTTTCTGGCTCACGGATCGACCTACTAACCGTCCCTTCCCGGCCTGAAAGGCCAGTGGTTCCAACGATTTTCGTCCCCGTTCACAGCGGCGGCTCCGCTCCTGATTTTAGCAGGATTCCCTTAAAAAAATTTATAAGATAAGATTATAAACGAGATATCTTTTTTTGACAAGGCGGCGCAGGCCCTAAAGACAAGGCAAGGCCGATTATTGTCACGGTAAATTTGTTCTACCATATCTCACGCGCCATTAAGGGTGCAGGAGTTTTTTGTCATGCGCAGGTAATCGAAGACCAACCTGGCGCTACGGTGTAGTTGCCTCATTTTTTGCGCGACATTGGAGACGCCTTTGGATTTAATCAGTCCCACGGCGAAACGCCGAAGGCGCGTGACATTTTCCGGGCCGCTGCCGGTTCGTATCCGGCTGCGATCC
>JACRGO010000132.1 GCA_016212295.1 Nitrospinota bacterium
GCACAGGAGCGGGCTTTTAGGCCCTTCATAAGCCGGTTGAGATTTTCTTCGAGATTTTTCTCGAAGAGTTCGACCGGGACTTTATCCAGACCCGCCGCGCCCCTGTTTTTCTTAACGGCTTTGAAAGCCGCCCGCATCAACTCAGGGGTGGTTCTTCCCGTAAGAGAATGGACTTTGAACTTCTCTGGCGACATGGAGGATGTTTTTAGCAAACAAAGGCTTTTCCCGGAAAAGGAGGGGAAGACCTTTATAGCCGGTCTTCGGCCTTCTCGCTAACTATCCCCTTGCGGCCCGAGTGGTTTTCCTCGCTCTGCCAAGTGTGTTCTTTTGTCCCTTTTTTGGGACTCCTCCGAACACGCTGTGGGCCCTTAAGGAGCAAGAACCGGAGATCGGCCCCGTGCTCAGACGCGGCATAACAGGGACATTTCGGCGCAGCCTTATAATCCTTGCTTATCCCTTGAAAGGGAACCACGCGGGTCCTCGTCGGTCAATACACCGCGCCATTTTCTCCAGGCGATGCCACCAATCACCTTGATGATCCTTGCGCGGTAACCGCTTTTCCGTGAAAGGAGGGCTGGTTAGGCCTCAACGCTTCACCCGATAGTGGAGGTTGGCGCATCATCGCAGGCCGAAGCGTGACACCTCCCGGAGTATCGTTGCCTGGCCCCTTCGAGAGAGCCGGTTACCCGACTAGCCTGGCTGCGTAACCCTTGGATGCCAAGGTTCGAGCAACGACTTCTGCACGAGAAACGGACTCGCGCCGGTAGGATTTGGTTCCCTTAAGGAGCCTCACCGTTTGTAATGGACTGGACGCAGTGTACCTGCGACTCACGCACTGTTCAGCGTGCGCTAGGAATGTTTAGATTCACAGGTTAGTAGTTCCGCCTTTAGGCGGCCCAATTGAAGAAAAAAAGAAAAATTCCGCCTAAAGGCGGAACTACGAGCCTAAAGAAACGCGTAAATAGCAATTTCGATTACTTTTCGAATTACGCTGAACAGTTACTAAATTTTAAAAAATTAACATCGAACCCTGCACACTGAACATCGAAAAAGGAAGAAAGGATTTAACACACTTCGATGCTGGACGTTCGATGTTCAGTGTGCAGTGTTCGATGTTCAAGTTTTTCCCTCTTCGATATTTAGTATCTCATTAAAAAAACCTTCTTGGTTCCGGCTTGTCCAGGTTAGGTATTATCACCCCGGTTGTTTTACATGGCACTTCCCGCAACTCTCCGTGATGGAGGCGGCCTCTTTTCCATTGTGGCAGCGGCCGCAATATTTTCCGTTCTTCATGTTGCTCATGGTGAGGAGTCCCAAGGCGTCAGCGCTTCCACGCTCCATGGCGAAGAGCCTTTCGTGGCACTCCCTGCATTCGGGAAACAGCGACTGGTGAAATTCGTGGTCGAATCGCACCGGGGCCAGCCCTTCCGTGTCCTTGAACCAAAAGACCTCCTTGCCTTCAACGCCGGCGCCCTTCTCTTCCATGGGTTTCTCGCCCAGTATGGAATCCAGTCCCTTCTCCGCTGCGTCCAGAAGGCTTTTGGAATAACCCACGTTGTGGACTCCCGGACTCTGCTCCACGAAGAAATAGTTATACCTGGCCTCCTGGAAGAGTTTGTTGATTGCCGGATCTTCCGCCTTTGGGCCCAGCGTCTTTTCCGCTTTTTCCATCTTGCTCCCGACGGCCAGGAGACGGCTTCTGATGTAATCCTTCCACTGGTCCAGAATTTCTCCATACCGTTCATCGTTGTGGCATTCCACGCAGCGCTCTTTCACGGTGGCCAGGGTCCGCCCCTTGAAGTCAGGTTCCGTGAGGGGAGAAAGCTCGTTATGGCAGCCTGTGCAGTCCACCCCGGCCTGGAACATGGGGCTCGGCCTTTCCGGCACGCCCATTCCTCCACGGCCGCTATAAAGCATCTTCACCCCTGAATGCTTCGAGAGGTGGCAGGACCTGCAATCCGACCCCGCAAGCTTGGCCTTGTGGTCTATCCGGTGTTTAATGTCCTCATGGCACAGAAAACATTCCACATGCGCCGACACGTGGATTTCATGAAGTTTTTCCTTTTCTCCACGGATTTCCACCCGTTCCGGGAAATCATGGCACTTGAAACAGGTGGTCTCCTCCACTTGTCCTTGTCCCTTGAAAACGTGGCCGTGGCATTCCAGGCAACTGATTTTCCCATCAATATATTTTTCGTGCTCGATATTTTGGGGTCCAAGGGGGATAACCTTCGGGAGGTCCCGGTGGCATCGCAGGCATTCCTCATCAGACTTTTTCCCGCCTTTGGCGTCCCAATTCTTTTTCTTGAGATGGCAAAGGTAGCAGTGGGTTTCGTTTACCGAGATATGTTGTCCTCCTTTCAGTGGTGAATGGCAGGAGGTATAATTGTTATGGAAATTAAATAAAAGTATCCACGAATTTCACTTCTTTCCCTCTTGCTCCAAAAGAAACTCCGATATTCCTTCCCTTATAGGCGCAAGGGCCGGGTCTCTCAGGGTTTCCCTTGCCATTCTTGGATGCATCATTGGATATATTTCCTTATAAAATTCCAGGGCCTTAGACGTTTGCCCGGACCGGGCGTACAAGCTTATCACCCCCAGATAAGGCACGATGTTTTTTTCGTCCGCCTTCCTCGCCATCTCGAACACCTTCAGCGCCTCGGCGATTTTTCCACCGTCCTCCAGCGCATAACCAAGGTTGCAATACAGCATGCTCGTGTTGGGCTTATATAGCTGTTTTTCCCATGAGTAGACTTGAAGTGAAATGATTGACAGGCCAAGCAGACAATAAAAAAGCCCCTTGCGGAAAAAATTCCTGTCCAGGAGTGAAAGGGCGTGGGAGCCGAAGAGTATGAGAAAGGGGACCAGGGGCAGCCTGTACCTGGTGGTCACGAAAAAGGCCATGAGCGTCGCCGCCTGAATGCCTATGGCACCAAGAAGAAGATAGTTTTTTTTCCAGTCCCTCATGGAAATCCACAGACCCGCCAGGGCCAGGGGAAAAATCAAGGCGTAGTTCATGAAGAACCATTTCAGCCCCGGAGTAAACTCGTTCCTTTCAAAATTCATGTAATAAATTATTGAGGTATCAGTTCCGGAAACCAGCCAATGCAGTTTTTGAAGTTCCAGAATCAGGTACCGCCTTGGGTCCTCGATGATAAAACTCAAGGCCTTCCTGAACCAAAAGCGGGAAACCTCCGAGGCGCCAAGCGGTCTGCCTGTCTCCCTTTCAGCGGCCTTCCTGGCGTCCTCGTTTTGAAATTGAAGGGACGCTGTGATTTCCGGGGGAGGGGCGTATGTGCCCGCGGCATTTATATTGTTTCCATGATAGAAGGTTTCTCCTCCGTTAGCGGCCACTAATATGAGGTCCCTTTCCAGGATGTAGTTTCCAAGGGCGCACGGAAATATGGCAAGGCAGAATCCCAGGGAAAAGGCCAGGGCCTTTTTTGCCTTAGCCGGGGCCTTTTCCTGGAGGCACAGGAAGAAATGCCCAACGCCCAACGGAAGCAATAGCAAAAGGTTGGAACTGGCCAGGGCAGGCAACCCGCCCAGGATTCCGCAAAAGATCCACGGCAATGGGCCTTGCTTGTCCTCAAATCTTTTGAAAACCAGGACAAAGGACGTCAACAGGAAAACCACCAGGGTTGCTGGAAGCAGTTTAAGCCCATAAAAGGCGAAGACGTCTGTAAAGGAAAAAATCAGCGAGGCGATGATTCCGGTTTTTTTGTTTAAAAAATCCCTGCCTATTAAATAAAGAAGAACGGCCGTGGCGGAGCTTAAAACCATTTGAAAAAGAAAAAGAAAAAAATAATTTTCTCCGAAGATCTTGAAAAAAGCCGCCACGGAATATGGATACAAGGGGGCATGATAAAAGGCCCCCTTGCCTATCCAATCGCCGCCAATGATCTCCCTGGCCCAGTTGGCGTATTTCTCGGAATCCAGCAGAAAGGCGTTGAAATAAGGATTGCCTGCCCTGTACTCATAAAGGAGGGCGAGCCTGGGCGCCAGGGCCGCAATGAACAGGACCAAAACGGTTGGAAAGGATTTTGTTTTTTGGGGTTCTTCTTGGTTCATTCTTTTACGATTCGTTCTGGTTAGGTATAATCATGATAATGATAACCCACAACGAAAGCCGTACAAAACAAAGCGCCGTCCTTTTCATTCTTCTTGCCTGCCTGATGTCCCTTATCTATTTAGGGACCCTCAACGGCGAATTTCTTTTTGATGATTTTCCTAGGATATTGGAAAATCCAGGATTGACCGAGCCGCTCAGCCTCAAAAAAATAGTTACGGTAGGGATGCCCTCCCGTCCCTTCCTCATGCTGACCCTGGCCATGAACAAATATATAGGAGGGGACAAGACCTTCGGATACCACCTGTTCAACACTGTAGTTCATGTCTTAAATTCCATCCTTCTTTCCGTGGTCCTCACGAAATTTTTTGCCTTGGCAAGATTCGGCGAATGGAAGGAAATAAATTCGCTTAAAAACCTCCCTTTTATTGCCGCGCTTATCTTCGCGGTCCATCCCCTGCAGACCGAATCAGTCTCCTACGCCATTTGCAGGTCAGAGGAATTGTCCACTTTTTTCTACCTGCTGGCGGTTTTCTTTTATGTAAAGGCACATAGGCACAAAGGCACAAAGAACCAGTCAAACCAACTCGTGCTCAATGCCTGCGCGTTTTTCTCCGCCTTCCTCGGCGTTCTGTCAAAGGAGATAGCTGTCACCCTGCCTGCGGTCCTTGTCCCTGTGGACTATTTTTTTATAGCTGAATACGACTTAAGGCGATGTGCTAAAAGATTTTTCACGGCCCTTCCTTTTTATATAGCGATTATCTTAACTGCCGTTAACTTGGTCAAGTTGGACGCAGGAGTGGGGGTTTATGATAGGGGCGTGTATGAAAACATGCTGACCCAGTCAAACGTGGTGGCGTTCTATATCAAGCTGTTGTTCTTCCCGATTACCCAGGCGTTTGATTATAATTTTCCCGGATTTAGAAGCCTTTGGACATTTCCAACCCCCTTCTCGATATGCCTGATCCTGGGACTATTGGGCCTGGCTGTCCTGCTGCGAAAAAAAAATAGACTAGTTTCCTTTTCCCTTCTCTGGTTTTTTATCACCTTGTCCCCAACGTCAAGCTTTGTGCCCGTGGATGATATAATTTTTGAGCACAGGCTTTATCTCCCCTTCGTGGGCGTCTCCATTTTATCAGGAATCCTTCTCTTGCGCGCCTCCAACGGATTGGCGGGAACGCTTCATGTCTCCGGAAGAAAAGCGCTGTTTTTAATTTCGTTTTTTGTGTTTTTCCTGCTTTCCATAAACGCTCTTCACAGGAATGGGATTTACAAGGATTCCATGTCTTTCTGGGAGGACGCTGTAAGGAAGGCCCCCTGGAAGGACAGGCCCAACAACAACCTGGCCGCGCTTTATGGGAAAGCCGGGAGGTACAAGGAAGTGGAAGGACTTCTGACGCGCGCGCTTGAGGTATCTCCCTGGCATCCAGAGGCGCGGGCCAATTTAGGGGAGGCTTATTTTCATCTTGGACGGCCGGCGGAAGCGGAAGCGGAGTTTAATAAGGTCCTGAAAGAGCATCCTGACATGCCGCAGGCCAATTATTTCATGGGGAGGATGGCGGAGGATGGCGAGGACTTGAAGGCCGCCAGGGAGTATTACGAAAAGACCCTTGGCAGGAAGCCGGAACTGACGGCGGCAAGGAACAAGCTGGCAGGGGTTTTTCTCAAGGAAGGCGGCATGGACCAAGCCCTGTTTCATTTCAAGAAGACCCTGGAGAAAAAACCGGACGATGTGGAGGCCAATGCCAATATAGGCATAGTTTACGGTAGCATGGGCTTTTATGATATGGCCGTCAGGCATTTGCAGGCCGCGCTTAAGGCCGAGCCCGGGAACCCGGCAGTGCTTAAAAACCTTGCCTATGCCCAGGAACGATTAAAGGAGGAAAAGGGTGGCAGGGGAAAATAACATGGCTTTGAGAATTGATTTAAAGGGACGCCCGCGCTCCCAGGCTCCCCAATCGCCTCTCGTTCCCAGGGTCCTCCCTGGGAATGAGAAAATTTCAAACATTGTCAGGTTCACTAATAAAGGGGGCAATATGCCTTGCTGGGTACAGATAGCTCAGGGACTACTCACCCCAATGATTGCCATCATTACAACCTACATTGCATGGCAGCAATGGAATGCAACGAAGCTGAAGATGAGAATGGAACGGTATGAACGAAGGCTAAAGATCTACCAAGAAACCCATAAATTCATTTCAGAGGTAATCCGAGATGTAAAGCCCGAACTCCCCCAAATGTACGGGTTCTACAGTAAGTGATTTCCTTCGGTCATGCGCGAAAAAGAGCGGTTCACTACGAGGAAACCGACCGGCAACCAATATAACAAAATAAGGAAAGAAAATGCCTACTGTTTTGAGGGTAGGGCCATATCGGTTTTTCGAGCTATAATTGAGGAAAATCACGAAGACTTGCTGGAGGCGTGGAATGAGTATTTTAGCCGTTGAAATCGACGTCCCATGTGCGGTGGGTGTTCATGTTATCCGCGCAAATTTTTCAACCGCGCCATGGAGCGCGCATGGCCGCAAACAAAATGGATTTTATCATGGAACAGGAATCAGACGGGCGTTGGCTGGCAGGCCAAGCCTAGCACAACCCTTAAGAGCATTCACCCCACTTCCTTTCTAAATGATTCCATTACTATATGGGAAACCGTCCTAAGGGAGGCCGCCCCATGTATCTCCTTGAATTTTTTTAAGGGAACCACCGCCTTGGCCATGGAACTGTGGCCGCCTGCCTGGCCGGTTTGGCCGAAGAGTTTTTGAACGAGTAACCCGGCGCTCCTTGGGATTCCGATGTTTCTCACTGAAATAACGATGTTCCCCTCGTAAATACCGCAAACCATTGACCAGTCTATTTCCCCGATCTGCAAACAAAAATCCGCCAGCCTGGGGATGATGTCCTCTTTTTCCGTTTCCCCTAAAAAAGTGTACAAGGCCCGCCCGAAAATTTTTCTGTTTTTCAGCGCCTTTGTGAATAGGGCTATCTCGCCTGGGTCCAACTCCGGGCTTTCCATTTTTTTCAGAAGGGCGTGGTTGGCCAAGGGCCAGGCGGTTTTGAACGCCTCGAAGTCGTTCACGGAGACCTCCCGGCCCAGAAAAAGAGTGTCTGTTTTTATTCCATGCAGGAGGGCGGTGGCAAGCCTTTGGTTCAGCTTTATGTTGGAGGCCAGCAGATATTCCGTGAGGATTGTGGCCGTGGAGCCGTAGGAAGTTTTTATGTCGATATAAGGGACCGGCGTTGTGGTGACGTCAGGGTGGTGGTCGATTACCGCGTCGAATCTGTCGCACAGACCCTTGAAATAACGCGGCTGCGCGTCCACCACCGCTATCTTTTCAAATTGCCCCAAGGATTGCGGACTTACCTGAACGACGTCTATGTCCAGGAGCTGCGCCATTGTGAGGTTTTCCCTCCATGTGATCTTCCCGAAGGTCCCGATCGGGGCTGTGGTCTTGTTCCGGTTCAACAGGACGCGAAGCGCCAAGGCGCTCGCGATGGCGTCCGGGTCCGGATCATGCTGCATAAGGATCAGGACGTTCCTGGCTGACTCAAAAAGTGATTGCAGCGCTTTCACCTTTCTGTTTGTCTCGATGAAGTCCCACTTGAAATGCAGGCCGCTGTCCAAAAGTTCAGATAGGGGAAAAACGGATATCCTGGGGTCCGTGACGGGCGGCGCAAGGTCGTCTTTTTTGTTCAAGACCACCAGTCCCTGAAAATCGGTTTTTTTAACCAGGATATTCTGAAGGACCTGGTAAAGGGCGTCCCTGCCGTTGAAGTGGAAGAAAAGCCGGTCGTTGGGTTTCAGGTGAAATAGATCGAGCAGACGAGGGGATGAATCCCGCGGTTTCTTCCTCCACCCGCGGCTTTCCTCAATCCGGAAGTACTTGCCGGAGTGGTGGATTACAAGGTAGGCGTCGGATTTATCCGGGAACCTCTTGAAATTTTCCCAAAGGCATGGATTGTCAGTGATGGCGATGTATCTCATGTTTTTTCAGCCGCCAGAGCGCCCGGTTTGTAAATAGCCGTTGAAATACTTAACACACCCCGGCCTTCGGCCATCCCTCTCAAGAGGGGAATTTATAGATGGTGGCGCCCTTCCAATCCGTGATAATTGACACGGCTCACAGGCAAGCCGCGGTATATCACACAGTCGGCGACGGCCGGAAAATTTTTCTTTTTAAAAATTTCCCCTCTTGTGTGGGGTGGCCGAAGGCCGGGGTGTGTCGGGAGCTTCTTATTCGAATATTATATTTTCGTATGGCAGGATATGGTAACATAATCTTTCTTTAGTGAAAATAAGGGGCGGATAAGATAAAATTAAATCCTGTGTAAAAAAATATAGAACGCGGATGACGCGGATGAGACGGATCAACGCGGATTTTAAAAAAATAATTTTTTATCCGCGCAAATCCGTCTCATCCGCGTCATCCGCGTTCCATTAAAATTTAAAATATTTTTTGTTAGCGCTAAGCAAAAACAAGAAATAACCACAAAAAAATTCCGGAGCTTGAATTATGTTGAAGAGAATTATTTTTTTCCTTGTTTTTTCCACGATCTCTCTTGGGCTATGCCACGCCTCGGAGACAAAAAAAATAATCCTGAGCGCCAAAATATGCGCCGGGATGGCGCTGAAGAACCCAAGGAAGACAGGGAACCCGGCCAAGCCGTCTGAATTGGCGCTTCTGGCAAAGGACCGCTACTACCGTTATCTGATGGACGAGGACCTGAGCGTCAACGCAAAAGAGGTCAGGGACAATTTTGAGACCGCCGTGGAAAAGGCGGAGAAAAAATTCGA
This sequence comes from Nitrospinota bacterium, assembly GCA_016212295.1. Taxonomy (GTDB): domain Bacteria; phylum Nitrospinota; class Nitrospinia; order JACRGO01; family JACRGO01; genus JACRGO01. Next base: position 8,865 of record JACRGO010000132.1, read on the forward strand.
GAAGGAAGAGCCGGGCGTCACCCAATCGGATATCCTGAAATTGAAATTGGGACTTATGGGCGTGCAAAAGGACCTGAATGAAACCGAAAAGGACCTGGAACGTTCCAAGGTGGAACTGCTGGAATATCTTGGACTGGATCGCGATACTCCCCTGGAATTTTCAGAGGACGGCCTGAAGAAAATCAATCTGGAGGTCCCTTCCCTGGAGTCATGCCGCGAATCGGCGCGAAAGAACCATTCTTCCTCTTCGCCGGTGGAACTGGAAACAGCTTATATCAACCTCATGGAAAGCAAGGAGAATATCGGTTTTTTAAAGGAGGGCAGGAAGTATTCGCGCGGTTTATTGGTTGTGGCCCTTGCCAATTTCGACATGGGGATAGGGGAGGGCAAGGACCTTTTCGAGGCCCTGTATATTTACAACAGGGCCGTCAGGGACTACGTGAAGGGCGTCTACAGTTTCAACATGGCCGTGGAGAGGCTTGGCGGCGCCATTGGGGAGGAACTGGTTAAAAAATGAAATATGAGACATTAATAGCGCTGCGGTATTTAAAGGCCAAGAGGAAGCAGGCGTTCATCTCAATGATCACCTGGATATCCGTCCTTGGCATAGCGGTCGGCGTCACCGCCCTCCTGGTGGTGATAGCCGTCATGGCCGGGTTCGGCGAGGACCTGAAGAAAAAAATCGTGGGGGCATACTCCCACATTGTGGTGACAGAATTCGGAAGCTCCACAATCAGCGATTACGACTGGATGATGGAGAAGATAGGGAAGGTTGACGGCGTGGTGGCCGTGGCCCCCTTCGTGCTGAAACAGGTCATGATTACAAGCCCTGGTAAGAGCTCAGGCGTCGTCCTAAGAGGAGTCGACCCGAAGCTTGAGGAGAAGGTCACCGACCTCAAGAAAAACCTCGTCTCCGGCGAACTACGTTTCCTTACCGTGAAGTCCGACGAGCCTGAAGCCGCAAAGGGAGAGGCCGCGCCCGATGGAGAGGCGGGAGATGCAAGGGTCGGCTACAACATAATCCTTGGAAAGGAGCTTGCCGAGTCCCTGGACGTCGCCTTTGGCCAGGAGGTGACGGTGATTTCTCCAATTGGAAAGATGACCCCGATGGGTATGGTCCCACGGATGCGGAAGTTCAAGGTCTGCGGCGTATTCAATTCCGGGATGTACGAATACGATTCGAGCCTGGCCTATACCTCGCTGGAGGCGGCGCAGGACTTTTTCCGTCTCGGCAAGGGCGTGACCGGCCTGGAAGTCAATGTCTCCGATATCTACAAGACCAGGCTGATATTGGGAAAGATCGAAAAGGAACTCGGATATCCCTACCACGTGCGCGACTGGATCGACATGAACAAGAACCTCTTCTCCGCGCTCAAGATGGAAAAGATCGCCATGTTCATAATCCTCGCCCTCATAGTCCTCGTGGCCTCGTTCAACATCGCCAGCACCCTCATCATGGTGGTCATGGAAAAAGGGCGCGATATCGCAATCCTTAAATCCATGGGCGCGACAAACGGCCAGATCATGAGGATATTCAGCTTGAACGGCCTCCTTATAGGCTCCCTGGGCACACTGCTTGGCTTCATCGGAGGGATCGCCATAGTTTCCAACCTGGACCCCATAATAGGATTTATAGAAGGACTCTTCCACATCCGGATTTTCCCAGGGGACGTGTATCAACTGGACAAATTGCCGGCGCGCATGGAGGCCCTGGACACCACCGTGATCCTTCTGGGCTCAATGGCGATCAGCTTCATCGCCACCATCTACCCCGCCTGGCGCGCCTCCCGCCAGGACCCCATAGAGGCCATCAGATATGAGTGACATAGTAATTGCGGACCTGTGCAAGGAATACCGCGTGGGACGGGAATGTCTGAAGATACTCAAGGGGGTCTCCCTGAACGTGAGCAAAGGGGAGACCTTGGGGATAGTCGGCGTCTCTGGCGCCGGGAAGAGCACCCTTCTTCACATCATGGGCGGATTGGACAAGCCCACTTCCGGCAGGGTGCTCTTCGCTGATAAGGACATCTTCGCCCAAAACGACGTCAAGCTGGCCAACTTCCGGAACGCAAGGATCGGCTTTGTGTTCCAGTTCCATAATCTCCTCCCTGAATTCACAGCCCTGGAAAACGTGGCCATGCCGCGCTTGATCGCGCGGGAGGAAAGGGGCAAGGCGGAGAAAAGGGCCACTGAACTTCTCGAAAAGGTGGGACTTGGAGAAAGGCTCCGACATAAACCAGGGGAACTCTCCGGCGGAGAGCAGCAGCGCGTGGCCATCGCCCGCGCCATGTCCAACTCCCCTGAAGTGATCCTGGCCGACGAACCCACCGGCAACCTGGACACCCACACGGGCGAGATGGTCTTTCAAAAACTCCTGGACCTGCGCCGCCAGACCGGCTGCACCCTCATCATCATCACACATAACGAGGGGATCGCCGCCAGGATGCAGCGCACCATCAGACTGGAAGACGGCAGGGTTGTGGAGGAAACAAGGCATTGCTGAAAGCAGATCAAGTTTTAAGTTTTAAGTGACTAAAATGAACTAAACTAAAAAGGATTACAAAATTTCAAATCTCAATTGTCAAATAACAAATAAATCTCAATAACCAAAATTACAAATGACAAACGAAGGAAAGGAAATGGAATTGTTTTGGATATTCGGTAATTGTAATTTGTGATTTATTTGTTATTTGTACTTTGTGATTTTCTCTCGCTCCCAGGGTCCTCCCTGGGAGCGTTGATTCTGGAGGCTCCGCCTCCGATTGTACTAGGCAGAGCCTCGTGGATCCGTGCCATCCGCGTTCCATTTATTTTCGCTCATAATTCTCACCACCACCCAATTTGAAAATAATCGCCGACTTCCATATCCACTCCCACTTCTCCGTCGCCACAAGCAAGGACCTGATACCGGAACAACTCGAATATTGGGCGCGGCTTAAAGGAATCAATGTAGTGGGGACAGGCGACTGCGCCCACCCCGGCTGGCTGAGGGAACTCAAGGAAAAGCTGGAACCAGCCGGGAACGGTTTCCTCCGGCTGAAGGAAGATTACCGGCGGAAGGACGTCATGCCCCCGCAAGACCCCCACGGCGGCCCCTTCTTCATCCTCACAGGCGAAATCAGCGGCATCTACAAGAAGAACGGAAAGGTGAGAAAGGTCCACAACCTTTGCGTTTTCCCTGGCTTCCCATCCGCGGAAAAATTTCAAACCCGCCTTGGCAAGATGGGAAACATAGAGTCGGACGGCAGGCCCATCCTGGGGATCGACTCCAAGCATCTCCTGGAAATTGTGCTGGAATCCTCTGACTCCTCCTTCCTTATCCCGGCCCATATCTGGACCCCCTGGTTTTCGGTCCTCGGCTCGAAGTCCGGGTTCGACCGCATAGAGGAATGCTTCGACGAACTCACGCCGCACATATTCGCGGTTGAGACCGGACTCTCCAGCGATCCGCCCATGAACTGGACCTGTCCTTTTCTCGACCGCTTCAGCCTCGTTTCAAATTCCGACGCCCATTCCCCTGAGAAGCTTGGCCGTGAGGCCAATATCTTCGATACGGATTTGTCATACACGGCCATTCACAGCGCGCTGAAAGGCGGCGAGGGCTTTCTAGGCACCATAGAGTTCTTCCCTCAACTTGGAAAATACCACTTTGACGGACACCGCAAATGCGGCGTTTGCTGGAACCCGATGGAAACCATCAAGCATAAGGGGATATGCCCTGAGTGCGAAAAACCGGTCACCAAAGGGGTCATGTACCGCGTGGCGGAACTCGCGGAGCGGTCGGACCTCGACTCAGCCCCGAACAGGCGCGGCTTCTATTCCATCACTCCCTTGCCGGACCTGATCGCCGAGATTCAGGGCAAGAAGAGCAGTTCCTCAAAGTCGGTCAAGGAGGAATACCACAGGCTCATCGGCAAGTTGGGACCGGAGTTTCATGCGCTCCTATTCTCCCCCTTGGACGAAGTCCGAAGGGCGGGCGGGGAACTTTTCGCCAGGGGAATAGAGAAGATCCGGAACGGGGAGATCATAATTGAAGATGGATTCGACGGCGAGTTCGGGCAGGCCAGGGTCTTTGACGCCAAGGAGCTTAAGTCCCTTTCCGGCGCGTCCCTCTTTGCCGCCGAGCCACAGGCCATGATTTCCAGGGACAGAAAGGCCAAGGGGTCAGTGGAATTCGACATCGACGGATTCCAGAAGCTGCGCGAAAAATATTCAGTCGGCCCTAAAATAGCGGACCCCTCGCCAGGCGTTTCCGTGGAAACGGAAGAGCAGAGGGAAGGGATCGAATTCTTTGCCGGTCCATGCATGGTATTGGCCGGTCCAGGCTCAGGCAAGACAAGGGTCTTGACTGAGCGCATCATTCATCTCATAACAGAAAAAGGGATCAACCCCGCAAGCATCCTGGCCCTCACCTTCTCCAACAAGGCGGCTGAGGAGATGTCTGAGAGGGTCCTGAAAAAAAGGCCGGACGCGGAGGCGCGCGTATCCACCTTCCACGCCTTTGGGCTTTCGATATTGCAAGAACATTTGGAAAAGTTCAACCGCCGCCCTCCCATCCATATAATAGATGAAGAGGAGAAGAGGGAGATGGTGGAGAGGATCTCAGGCTGGAAGGCGCGGGAAATACAGGCCGGGATCAGGGAGATCGCGGCCTTCAAGCAGGACGGGTATCAACCGGAAATTCCGCCGCTTGTTGAGCGGTACGGACGGGAGCTTGAAAAATCCGGCGTCTTTGATCTCGATGACCTCATATATCTGCCGCTGAAACTCTTCCGCGAGGACGCGCGGGCGTTGGAGCAATACAGGCTGCGGTATCCCTGGATTCTAATAGACGAGTTCCAGGACATCAACGCGGTCCAGTATGAATTGGTCAGGGCGTTGGCGGGAGAGGGGAGTCCCAACCTTTTTGTGATAGGGGACCCGGACCAGGCCATATACGGATTCCGAGGGTCAGACGTCCGGCTCATGGCTCGATTTCAAAAGGACTACCCGGACCACAGGCTCATTTCGCTGGGCAGGAGTTATAGGTGTCCAGCGGTGTTCCTTAAGGCCGCGGGCCAGGCATTGGGCAAGGAAGAGGCCCTTGATGGCAGGCCGGAAAGTCGGAAGGTGCATGTGCAACTGTGCGAAACTGAGTCGAGCGAGGCGGACTGGATCGCGGGCCGGATCGAAAAGATGATGGGGGGAGTGAGAAGTTTTTCCATGGATAGCGGGATCAGCGACGGGGACACGTCCGAGGGCGCGGAGAGTTTTTCCGATTTCGCGGTGTTGTGCCGGACCTCCGCCATGTTCGCTCCGCTTGAGAAGGCGTTCGCGGCCCACGGGATCGCCTGCCAGGTGGTGGGGACCCGGCCTTTTTACGAAAGGGAACCCTGGAAGCCAATGATCAACAGGTTGAGGCGTATTTTTTTCACGGGAAAAGAAGAAGGAGGGGAGGGGACCCATGATCCCCTTGATGCGGAACTAAGGCGGAGGATAGCTGATAAAGTGGATGTCAGGGAAATTCTGTGTTTTCTGGCTGAGGGAAAGGACGCGCCGGAGCGGGACATGGACCGCATGAAGGCCTTTGCCGGGGAATTCGGCAATGACTGTGAACGGTTCTTCCTATCCGTTGCAACACGCCTTGGGATGGACGATTACGACAAGAGGGCCGAGGCTGTTTCTCTCATGACCCTTCACGCCTCCAAGGGACTGGAATTCAACGTGGTCTTCATCCCCGGCTGCGAGGACGGGATCATCCCCTTTGAGGTCTTCGGCAAGAAGGAGGAGGCTGAACTGGAGGAGGAAGCCAGGCTTTTCTATGTTGGGATAACCAGGTCGAAAAAATATCTCTTCCTGTCCCACGCCGCGAAGAGATTTTTTCGAGGCAGGGTGTTGCAGCAGAAAAAGAGTCCGCTTCTGGACCGCATGGAAAAGGATTTATTGTTTCGCGATAAACGCGAGGCACGCAAACTCCCCGGCCCCGACGCCCAGTTGCCGCTGTTCAGGTAATAATGGCATTGCCTTGCCTTGTCTGGCCCCCCTCCGGGGTGCGATCGTTGTCGTGTTTTTTCCGGTGGTGTCGCCCGTTGGCACGGGCTCAACCACCGGCTAACAGCTTCGAACCCTCCGGGTTCGGCGGGTGAAATATTCCAGCGGAATGCCAGCTATTAGCCTGGAGTTTAGGCGTAACCCGATACCCCCGGTATAAGGAAATCAATTAATCCGGCCCCGGAGGGGTCGCAGACGGTTGCACCACTTCGTTTCAGTTATGGGAGATAACGGCTGCCTTAACCAATTAAGGCATAACAAGCGGAATGAAACTAAACAGCGCTATAAGACTTCTTTTTAAAGACTTTATTGGCTTTTTATATGTTTTCGTATAATGAGCGGATAATCTCGTGTGCCAAAGATGGTGAAAAGACGAATTGTAATACTCTCTTTGTATTCATTTAATTCATCAGGATGACCTTGCAAGGCGAAAGATAGATTTGCATATGATTGTGGAAACAACGTGGGTAGTTCAGGCAGGGTATGCAATATAGTACCATCAGGTAGCACCGTTGAGCTTGCAAATCGTAATGCCGTCGAACAGCTATCAAATTTTTGGTAGCGTTGTCAATAAGAGACCTGTAAAAAAGCCCTCCACTGGTCTGCACATTGCCTGCTTGCCAGTCATGCGCATCTGAGTTTTCAGCATTTTTTGTTTTGAAGCCACCATCGCCTTTATCGTCCCCTCGCAATCCACCAGGGAACGGATCGCGCATATCTCAAGGACTTCCGCCAACATATACAGCCAATCCTTTGTCTTGCGCGCTGCCTTGTCCTTCCATAACACATATTTCAACTGGTGGGGAATATGCCACAAACAACGC
>JACRGO010000017.1 GCA_016212295.1 Nitrospinota bacterium
ATGGGACTGCTTCAAAATTGACAAGTTTATATTTACTGGTTTTCAATTTACCCATAGACCCTAAAATCCTAACTCATTGATTTTGTTGGGTTTTTTAAAATTGATTTGTTGTTTTTTAATTTATGCGTAGGCTCTATAAACAACCCCAAGGATTGTCAATTACATTGGATTTCAGATTTCGCTTTTTGCAATACTATATTATTACGTTCAGAAATTTGCGTTGTCCGCGCAAATTTTTTGAGCCAGCCGCATAGCGCGACATGGCGATGATATAAAATAAAGATACAGTTAATTCCGGGCTATATTCATGTCGAAAACCATCAAAGTTGATCTCGGTAATAAAGAAAGTTGGGTGGAATGTCTTGATGAAGTTTCGGCTGCCGTTAAAAGAGGGTGGGTGCTGGTTTTTCCCACTGAGACCTTTTACGCCCTTGGTTGCAATGGGCTGGATGCCTCTCCGGTGAAAAATATCTACGAATTAAAAGCAAGGCCCTCCATGAAGCCCCTGCTCCTTTTGATTTCCGGCCCGGAGGAGCTCCCGTCCTTGGTCAAGGAAATACCGGACCCGGGGAAAAAATTAATGGAGGCATTCTGGCCAGGTCCCTTGACCCTTATTTTCAAGGCATCGGCCCTGGCGCCCGCCTTGGTTACAGGAGGAACGGGAAAGATAGGAATCCGGGTCCCCGGCCTCCAGTTTACAAGGGAAATGATAAAAACGGCCGGGGCGCCGCTCATAGGAACGAGCGCGAACGTTTCTGGAAAGCCTGATGCCTCGAATATAAAAGACGCCATTAGTGATTTTGGTGAAGGAGTGGGCCTTTATCTTGACGCTGGAACGCTGGAAGGCGGGGCGCCTTCAACCGTTGTTGACGTGTCCGGCGGCAGGCCGTTGCTTGTCAGGGAGGGAAGAATAACAAAAGCGATGATTGAAAAATATTGAACTCAGGGGTCATGTATCAGGGTGCAGGGGCGGAATATGAAAATCCTTGCTGGCTCCGTAGTCCCGCCAGTGCTATGGAGCCAGCAGATGTGATTTTTTTTCCTGCGCCCTGATACCTGATGCCTGCCCCCTGAATTCTTTTTATCCGCCCGAAGGGCGTTAAGTTCAAATCGCCCCATCCTGGGTGCTTTTAATGGAATCAACGATTTTCAGTTCCTTTTCCGCCAACTTAAGCAATCCCTTCTTTTGGTATGCCTGCGCGAGGAACCCATGCACATCCGGACTATTGGGTGAATACTTGAGGGCCTCCTGAAGATGGGAAATGGCTTTTTCAAAATCCCCCAAATCGATGAAAACACGTCCTTTTCCTATGTAGCCAACGTCCTTTTTCGGCGCTAGTTTTATGGCATGGTCGCAATAACCCAGCGCCTGTTCCGCTTTTTTTGAGGCCGAGTAAAGGAGCGCCAGTTTCACGTATGCGTCAGGGACGTTTGAATTGGCCCTGATCCCGCGAAGGTATGCCTCTTCCGCGTCTTCCGTTTTTTTATTCGTTGCGAAAAAATCCCCCAGGTCCATATAAGCATGATACATTTTCAGGGGGTCCTTGGCTTTTTCCACGGCGATCAGTTGTTTCGCCAGCGCCATCTCCCACTCGGCCTCTTTCTTGTTTCTCGGATCATCCTTATAGAGGAGTCCAAGGTAGCTATGGGCAAGGGAGTTATACTTGTTCAACTTGATGGCCTTCACGAGATTTTCCTTGGCGTCGTTGAACTTGCTTTCATCTATTTGGAGAATAGCCAACCCAACCAGGGCATTGGAGCATTTTTCATCCAGCCGCAGGGCCTCTTTGTATTCAGCCTCGGCCTCAACGGATCTTTTATGTTTCCGGAAGGCGTCCGCCAATTCCGAATGGGCGTTGGCGTCCCCAGGCGATTTCCGCATTTTGGCTATGCTCTTGGCAAGGTCACCGTACTCTTTTTCCTTGTTCTTTTTCCCTTGGGACCGGTACAGGTCTTCGAGTCCATGATAGGCCTCCACGCAATAGGAATTCAGCGAGATGGCCTTTTCGTATGACAGCACGGCTTCCTTATACTTATTGCCCATGAAGTTGGCGCGCCCGAGCAAATAATGCGCCTGGTCATTGTTCGGCTCCAGGCTAAGCGTCCTTTGGATATAGTTCTGGGCAACCGGAAACATCCTCTTGTCTTGAAACGCCTTGGCCAGGCGGCACAGGGCCTTGACGTCTTTTGGATTGGAGCCGACAAGTTTGAGATCGTCCGCTATGGCGAAGGAAACGTCGGCTTCAGGCATCATCCCTCTTTTGTAAAGGGATTGGCCAAAGCCGTCATGGTATTTTTCTTCCGTGGGCTTTAGATTCAATGCCTCCTTGAACTCATAGGACGCCTTTAGAAATTCGCCCTTGGCCATCAGTTTTTGGCCGTTGTTGAAAAATCTTATGTCCTTTTCAACGAAAAGGTCCATTATGAATTGAATGAGTCCCATGAAATTATTTTTAGCGAATAATAAAGTTATCAACTAAATTCTTGCTGAAACGGCAAGAATTTAAATTTTAAGCGCCAAATCACAATTGCCAGATAACAAATAAATCTCAATAACCAAGATTACAAAAAACAAACAAGAAAATGGAATTGTTTTGGACATTCGGTAATTGTAATTTTTGATTTATTTGTAATTTGCTATTTGTAATTTGGGATTTTGCTTTCTTTTTGGTTGCGGCGAAGCCGCGCCATGGGCTATGGCTTTTCCCCGTTTTTTTCCGGGGTCTTCTTTTCTTCTTCCTTCTTTTCCACTTCCTTTTTTTTCTCTCCCTCTTTTCCCTTTCCCCCTCCGTCCTCGGCTGGAGGCGTAATTGCCGGTTCCAGGGTTTCCACCTTCGCGAAAAAAATGGAATTCATATTCACAAGGAGAAGAAATTTCAGGGTTTGTTCATTTGGGACCGCCTCTTTTAAAATAAACCGCCACTTGCCTTTCCCGCCGGGCTTGTGAAATCCCCCTGAAGTGTAAACACCGCCTTTATGGGGATAATTGGCCAGGACAAAGTTTATTTTCCTGCCGGCTTCATCCTCCTCGTACTTGTAAACCCAACCGAAAAGATTGGCTATGGACCTCCCCGCGTTATTTATAATATTAAAAGAAATGTGCTGCCTGTCCTTGGAAAGTTCGGACTTGTTGGAAATGGAGATCAGTCCGGAATTCGTAAATTCCTCCTTCTCCCCGGCTTCCTCCTTTTTCGGGCCCTTGGCATCCTCGGCGGCTTTAGCGTTTTCCGCCTTTTCCTCCTGGGCAAGGCCGGGCTGGCCCATTATACCCCAAAAAATAAGAGCGGCCAAAAAAACAGTAAATACTCTGTTGATCGCGGAACTCACATTTTTTTATCCAAGGCAAAGACAGCAACTGCGTATATATTATTAAGTTCTTGAATTATAAGCTTTTCTGCCCTTTCATTCAATTCCCGCGCATATTTTTATCTCCGGCCAATAAAAAAGAACGGAATGAGGCGTCTTCCAATATTTCTATTTTTATCCTGAGCGCCCACAAGGATACCGGGAAATCAGCCATACCCTCCAATCTCACCCAGTCCTTTTCGGTTGTGGCTATAAGATTTGCCCCCAGCTTTTCCACCTTTGATTTCACGGACTCCATATCGGTCCGCAAGTAGGAATAATGGTCAGGATAGGACAAAAAGGCGGCGGGTCCACAGCCCATGCCCTCAAGCGCATCCAGGAAAGACGACGGGTTTGCGATCCCGCAAAAGGCCAGTATCTTTTTTCCCTTGGCCTCTTCCAATGCCATATCTTTTCCAGTGGCCGTGTCCAGCCAGGAACAAGGGACATGCCTGGCCCTGAATATTTTTTTTCCGAATTCAGTTTCCAGCCTTTCCGACATTTTTTTGTTACCCGGCGTTTCTTCCCAGTGGGTCAGGAGAATGGCGTCCGCCCTTTTCAATTGGGAAACGGGCTCCCTCAACCTCCCGGAAGGGAATAGCCGGTCCTCGAAGATATCCTTTGCGGCGCAATCAATCAGGCAAAGATTGCGGTCTCGCTCCAACCCCAACCTCTGGTAACCATCATCAAGTATAAGCGCATCACACTTTAATTTTTCCAGCGCTATTCTCCCGGATGCCAGGCGGTCCTTCCCCACTATAACAGGGACCCCCTTTATACTCCTGGCCAAAAGGAAGGGCTCATCGCCCGCGGTCCTCCATGTGGCGAAGATTTTATCTCCATCAGAGACCACGAGCGGGGAACTTTCCTTTCTTTTTCCGCCGTAGCCCCTGCTGAGGATGGCCGGCTTCTTTCCGCCTCGCAACAGGATTTCGGCAACTAAAGCGGCGGTTGGGGTCTTGCCGCTCCCGCCCATGGACAAATTGCCGATGCTTATGACCTTGGCCGGCAGTTTTTGTTTTTTTAACAAACCGTGATTATAAAGCGCGGCCCTGGCGGATTGGATCACGCTATTTAGCAAGGATACGGGAAGGAGGAGAATAGCAATCAGCTTGAAAAAAGGGGCAGGATTAAATCTCATATTCATCTTTTTCCCTGGCTAAAAATATTTCCAGGGAGCTGTTTTTCAGTTCTTCTTTTTTCTGTCCGGCGGAGGCCAGCATGCCTTCCAACTGTCCGTCGGTTCTCTCAGGTTCATGATGAAAAAGGACCAGCCTTTTTACGTTGGCCTTGGTTGCCAGGGCCACTGCGTGCCCGATCGAGCTATGGCCCCAGCCTTTTTTAGCCGAATACTCGTCGTCGGTGTACTGAGAATCGGCCACAAGCAGGGAGCAGTCCCGCGCAAACTCCACCACCCGGTTATTTTGTTCCTCCACGAACTCGTCTATGTTTTCGTCGTCAAGGATTTCCCCCTCTTTCTGGAAATTTGAATAAGGCTCATTGTCCCCGGTGTACACAAAGGTTTTCCCTCCCTGCGTAATTCTATAACCTAAGGTCATGACCGGATGATTCATGTATTGTGTCTGGAATTCCAACCCTCCCACTGATAAACGCTCTTCCTTTAAATCCCTGTATGAAATATCGGATGAAAGCTCGGCTGTCCTGACCGGGAAATATGCGTAATCCATCTGGCCGGCCAAAATTTCGGAAAGTTTTTTATCGTAGTGCACCGGACCGTATATTTTTATATCAAAACCGGCCGCGAAAATAGGAATGAAAAACGGAAGGCCGTGTATGTGGTCCCAGTGGGTATGGGAAAGAAGAATGTGTATCCTTGGTTTTGGTTTAAGTTTTATCAGGGACAAACCAAGCTCCCTTATGCCGGTCCCGGCCTCCAGGATGATGATCTCCCCCGGCTCCTCCTCGTTTATAGCCTGAATGCAGGGAGTGTTTCCTCCATATTTCACGGTAGTAGGCCCTGGTGAGGGGATAGACCCCCGGACCCCCCATAATTTTATTTTCATGCCGCCTCCAGAAAAAACCTTGCCAGTTGAATTTCATCTTCAAGAGGAAGAAACACGGTATCAAGTTCCGCCTCGGAAAAATTCATCTTCTCAAGTATAAGGGGATCATATTCGCAACTGCCTGAATAAGACATCCCGAAATTTTTTCTGTGGCAATTTATATTGGCTATATAGACGGCAGCGCTGATATTCAGAGCGGCGCCGGTGGCCTTTGGATGGTGGTGTTCCAGGATGCTTTCCCGCAAAGGCGCGGGCAGGCGCCATTTTCCCGCTATCATCTCCCCTACCTTGGCGTGATTGGTTCCCAGCACCGCTTCCTCAATACATAATTCATTGGCCCCCGCCTCCCCCTCCATCGCTATCATGACCTTTGCATATTCCTCGCAAGCGAACTGGACCAGGGCAAGTTTCCCTATGTCGTGCAAAAGACCGGCGATGAAGTACTCTTCCAAAAGGAGTTTATTGACTTTTTTTGATTTGGCGAGTAATTTACTTCCAACCGCGCATCCCAGGCAATGCTCCCAAAACAAATTCATATTGAATTCGCCTATTTTCCCTTTTTTTTTGAAGTTGCCGAGAACGGCCGTGCTCAGGGCGAGGTTTTTTACCGTGTTTATCCCCAGCAAAACCACGGCCCGTGCCAGGGAAACCACCTGCTGCGGCATTCCGTAATAAACGGAATTTATCATTTTGAGGATTTTGGCCGTAAGCACGGGATCAAGCTTAATCACCTGAATCAACTCGTTTGCCGAGGCGGTCGAATCATTCGCGATTTGAATAATCTTGGTTACAGTGGGTGAAAGACTGGGAACGCTATCCACGCAGGACAAGATTTTTTGTTGGTCCAGCAATTTTTTCCCTCTGGTAAAATCGCAAATCTAAAATTAATTTCATCTTATTTTTTGCGTTTGAAATAATTCATTTTATTGGATAAAGTCCTTTTTAACAAAGGACCTGGGTCACATCTTTAAAGTGATCTTTGTCACATAGCCTTATAACCATCCTATTTTAAAGGTCTTTTTACGAAAAAAACAACAAAAAACACCCTGATCATCAAAAAGGCTGAAAAATTTTGCGTAGTAAAGTGAAAAAACAATCCCCTGGCGGCGCTGCGAATTGACAATCAAACGCCATAGTGATATCAGTATTATCTTCGCGGTTGAAAAATTATCGCGTTTTTTTTAAATTTCAAATATTATTGGCTATCGTTTGGAGAAATAAATGAGTAAACCAATTTCATACAAGGACTCCGGCGTGGACATCGACGCCGGTAACGAAAGCGTGAAAAGGATCAAGTCCCTGGTCCAGGCCACTTATAACGATACCGTGCTAGGAGGGATAGGCGGCTTCGGCGGCATGGTGGATTTGGGCCTTATACTGAAAGGCTATAAACATCCGGTGCTGGTCCAGAGCATCGACAGCGTCGGGACAAAGCTCATGGTCGCCAACATGGCCGGGAGACACGATACCATCGGGATCGATATGGTCGCCCATAGCTGCAACGACATCCTTTGCCAGGGCGCCAGGCCCATTTCCTTTCTGGATTATATCGCGGCCAACAAGGTCCGCCCGGAGCACATAGAGGAAATCCTCAAGGGAATCAGCATCGGCTGCAAGGAGGCCGGTTTTCCGGTTATAGGGGGTGAGATAGCCGAACTCCCAGGCGTTTACACCGGGGAAGAGTACGAATTGGTGGGAGCGGTGACCGGCGTCGTGGAAAAGGAAAAAATTGTGGACGGAAGAAAGATCAAGCCCGGTGACACGTTGATCGGACTGAAATCCAGCGGACTCCACACCAACGGCTATTCCCTTGCCCGCAAGGCGCTCTTCAGCCATGCCGGGTATTCCGTGCATGACCACATCAAGGAGTTGGGCACAACTTTGGGAGACGCTCTGCTACGTCCACACAGAAATTATTCGGTTTCCGTGTTACGCCTGATGGAGATGGTGGAGGTCAAGGGGATTGCCCACATAACCGGCGGAGGGCTTGTGGAAAACATCCCCCGGATTCTGCCGGAAGGAGTGGATGCCGGCATAAGACGGAACACCTGGGAGACGCCGCCGATTTTTCAACTCATCCAAAGGACAGGCAACGTGCCTGAGGAGGACATGGTCCGGACCTTCAATATGGGTATAGGCCTGGTCCTCTTTATCGCCGAGGAAGAAACGGAAAAGGCGCTGAAGGCGCTGCAAGAAGACGGAGAGAGCGCGATTGTGATAGGGGAGGCAATGGGCTCTGGAAAAAGGAAGGTGCGCCTGCAATAAAAACCCGTTGCCTCAAACCTGCATGCGGATAATTTCCTGGTAAGCCTCGACGATCTTGTTCTTTACCTGCATGGTCATCTTGAAGGCGGTGTCCGCCTTGTTCAACGCTATCATGGTTTCGTGCACGTTCTTGGTCTGGCCGGTTGCGAAATCCTCAATGGCCTTGTCAGCCTCGAGTTGGAGGTTGTTCACCTCTTTCAGGGATTCGCCCAGGATATCCCCAAAGGATTTCGCGCCCTCGCCGGGTTTTCCCGCCTTTGCCTGGCCGCCGCTGGTTATTCCTGGTCCCAGCAAGGATTTGAGACCGCTTTGTATTGTGATATCGCTCATTCCGGATTTCCTTCCTGATAAAGATAACGCCGGGTTTTTCTAAAAGTAATATAAGTCAGCTTCCGGCGGTTTGTCAATAAAAAAAATTCGAATATTGAATATCGAAACCCGAAATAAATTCGAATGTCAAAATCACGAAGTTACCTAAACCAAAACCTTGTTATTCGTATTTCGAGCTTCGTATTTCGAATTTCTTGGCCGAAAATCATGATGTTCGGCCAAGCTCTAATTATCCCTTGCCGTCCGTAATCGCGTACTTAAGGATGGCCCCCCGTTTGACCATCGCGGTGGACAGGGCGTCGTACCCAAGCTGGACGTCCGCCAGTTTCGTCATTTCCTTGTCTATATTCACGTTGTTTCCATCCGGCCTTGATGGGTCCGTCTCCACTTCCACCTTGGGCTGGGTCCTAACCAGGGTATCTATTCCGGTGGCGATGTGTCCGCGATTGGTTTGTGACATTTTCAATTGCCCCTTGGTTCCCAGGGCGTCCTGAAAGGTCTTTTCAAAATTTATATTTTTTGCCTTGTACCCTGGGGTCTCCACATTGGCTATATTGGAGGCAATGACGCTGTTTCGCATCATCTCAATGTCCAGGCCCTTTTTAAGTATCGCGCTGGCCGGATCGGAAAAGAGGAGTTTTTGAATGGACATGAATTTCTCCGGGAAATGTATTTTTTACGGAATGATGGAAAGTTTGCAATTTGAATACCAAAAGACAGGGGAAGGGTCTGTTCCAACGCCATTAAGTTTTCAACGCCCGCGCGTTTAGATTTCCCGAAAAAGAAAAAAACTTAGTTTGTTCTTGAAAAACAAGGAGTTACACAATATTTTTCCCCGCTGGTTCCCTGGTATTTTTTTAATTTCCTCCACTGAGGATATTCATGGCGCTGCTTGGCGGAAAGCTGGAAACTGTTCTGGCTGGAGAAAAACATGGGCAAAATTTGCCCCTGAGCCAATATTTTGTCGGAAAAATAAAGGCGGACTGCAACCTGGGCCTCGCCAGGATTCTCACACGGAGGCACAAAGGCACAAAGAAATAAGAAGACAGAGTATGTGAAAATCAGTTACTTCCCCACTCTTGTCCAAAATAGAAATTGATTAAAGTGCCCTCCTGTAGGGAATGTGTTATAGAATGTAGTTGCAAACCATCATTCTATTACAAACCTAAGGAGGGCAAGACTATGGTAAAGGTATCCAGTTTGTTTAGTCAATTG
>JACRGO010000133.1 GCA_016212295.1 Nitrospinota bacterium
CACCGCATTGATGAGCACGAACATGACGACTTACCTACCCATTCACATTGAACAAAGGAGGCGGTCAGCGCCATTTGAAAACCAGATAACAAATCACTGAAGCGGACACGCAAAAAGCCGCGTGCCGCTTAGTTCAGCGTTATGCTGCAAAAGGATTAATGAAATGAAGATTTTAATAGCGGAAGACAATCAGCTTCTTCAGATGCTTGACAAGGAATTAATGAAGAGTTGTGGATATGATTTCGACATGGCCTCCAATGGAAGGGAGGCTGTGGAGCATGCGCAAAAAAATGAAGGAGAATATGATCTTTGTCTTATGGACATTGACATGCTGATAATGGAATGGACGGCTTGGAGGCAGCGAAAATTATTCGACAAAAAGTAAAATACTTTCCTATATAGAGGAGGATTTCTCAAATGATTTTATCTGAAATAATCTTTCAACATGTGCAAAGCCTTCCCGAACCACTTCAAGCGGAAGTGCTTGACTTTGTTAAATATCTCGAATTAAAAGATGAAAAATCGAAGAAAGAAAAGGAAAACAAGGAGTGGTTATCTTATTCTTTATCCAGCGCGATGCGCGGAATGGAAAACGAAGTATCACCTTACTCGGTGGAGGATATTAAGGAAAAATACTCATGATTCAAGAAGGACAAGTAGTTCTTTTTAATTTTCCAGAAACAGGCCAGACTTCCAAAAAACTCAGACCTGCTCTTGTCATACGAAAATTACCCGGTGTGTTTGATGATTGGCTGATTTGCATGATTTCATCTCAGCTTTCGCAAAGAATTCCCGATTTTGATGAAGCCATAAACAAAGAAGATGATGATTTTCCAAAATCCGGCCTTAAAATGCCGAGCCTTGTCAGGGCAGGGAGGCTTGCTGTTGTCGAAAGAAAAACCCTTCAAGGCGCGATTGGGGAAATTAATGAAAAGCGGCTGGCTATGATAAAAGACCGTCTTTCCGAGTGGATCAAAAGCACATAATTCCGCTTGATCCGTATTGCATATTACAATAATATACATATATGCGGAAGCGGAAAAGGCCGAAGGGTTTGACCGGGACAAGGGCAATGTCGACAAGAACAGGGAAAAACATGGCGTTAGCCGGGCGGAGCGCGAGGAAACATTCCTGAATTCCCCATTATTCATAAAAGAGGACAGCAAGCGCTCCACTGCGGAAAAACGTTTTTTTGCATTGGGACAGACATTCAACGGGCGGCGGTTGGCTGTTGTGTACACCATGCGGGGCAAGATGATCCGCACAATATTGGCGCGTGACTCATTTCGACGTTTGATGTTCAGTGTTGGACGTTCGATGTTCAATTTTTTAAAGTCCGCCCGGAGGGCGACAAGTTCATCGATATAACATGATGTCCTTTCTTAAAAAAATCTATAAAGGCTGGCTTTATATAGCCGACAAGATAGCTTATGTCCAGACGCGCCTTATTCTTTTCGTGCTTTATTTCCTGGGGATCGGCGTTTACGGAATCTTCGGCGTTATTTTCAGGACAGACCTTCTGGACAAAAAGGCAAAAGACGCGGAAACCTTCTTCAAGCCCAAGGAACACAGCGAAAGGGAATTGGCCCGGTACGAAAGGCAGTTTTAAATGTATATTCTCGGCATATCGGCCTATTACCATGACTCGGCTGCGGCGCTTATAAAAGACGGGGAACTGATCGCCGCGGCCCAGGAAGAACGGTTTACACGTAAAAGGCACGACCATGATTTCCCGCTGTCAGCCGTCCAGTATTGCCTTCAGGAGGCCGGAATCGATATCGGCCAGGTGGACTATGTCTCTTTTTACGACAAGCCCTTGCTCAAGTTCGAGAGGATCATGGTCACCTATCTGGCGACATTCCCCTGGTCCTTTCCTTCCTTCATCAAGGCCATGCCCATGTGGCTGCACCAGAAACTCTGGATCCCGAACGATATCAAAAAAAAATTGGGCTACCACAGAAAGGTACTCTTCACGGAGCATCATGAGTCCCACGCGGCAAGCGCCTTTCTCGTCTCCCCCTTTGAGGAAGCCGCCATATTGACCCTGGACGGGGTCGGCGAATGGGCCACGGCGACAATGGGAAAAGGGGAGGGGACCAATATAGAGATTTTGCGAGAGATCAACTTCCCGCATTCCCTGGGGCTCCTCTACAGCGCCTTTACCTATTTCCTTGGATTCAAGGTCAACAGCGCCGAATATAAGGTAATGGGCCTTGCCCCCTACGGAGAGCCCAAGTATGTGGACCTGATCAAGGACAATTTGATTTCCATAAAAGAAGACGGCTCCTTCCGGATGAACATGAAGTGCTTTGCCTACGATTATGGCCTGACCATGACAAATAAGAACATGAATAAACTGTTCGGGATTCCAGTGAGGAAGTCCGAAGGGCCGTTGGAGCAAATACATAAGGACATAGCCGCAAGCGTCCAGAAGGTCACAGAGGAAATCGTGCTCAGGATGTGCCGCGCGCTCCACGCCCTCACCAAGAGCAGGAATCTGTGCATGGCCGGAGGGGTGGCGCTTAATTGCGTTGCGAACGGGCGCGTTATAAAGGAGACGCCTTTTGAAAATGTTTTCATCCAGCCGGCCGCCGGGGACGCCGGGGGCGCGCTTGGAACCGCGGCCTTTGTTTACCATGCCCTTTTGGGAAAAGAAAGAAGAACCCCCATGAAGCATGCCTACTGGGGACCCCTATACTCCAACGAGGAGATCGGGAAATTCCTGGATGAACATGGTATTATATATGAGAAGTTGCCAGACGAGGAGTTTGTTAAAAAAACGGCCCGGCTCATCGATTCCCAGAATGTGGTGGGATGGTTCCAGGGCCGCATGGAATTCGGTCCAAGGGCTCTTGGGGCGAGATCCATACTGGCGGACGCCCGGAACCCCGCGAACAAGGACGTGGTCAATATGAAGATCAAGTTCAGGGAGAGCTTCAGGCCCTTCGCCCCGGCGGTCCTGGAAGAGAAGGCGTCCGAATATTTCGAGTTGGACAGGGAAAGCCCCTATATGCTGCTGGTGGCGCAGGTGCGGGAAGGCAAAAAGACCATTCCAGCGGTTACCCATGTGGACGGGTCGGCCCGGATACAAACCGTTTCCAGGGAAACGAGCCCGCTTTTTTATGACCTGATCCGTTCCTTTGATGAATTGACCGGATGTCCGGTGATCATTAACACGTCCTTTAATGTCAGGGGAGAGCCCATAGTCTGCACGCCCAAGGACGCGTATCTTTGTTTCATGCGGACCAACATGGATTATCTTGCCATTGGGAATTATCTTCTGGATAAAAAGGACATGAAACCCCTTGGCGATGATATAGATTGGCAAAAGGAATACGAACTGGATTAACTTTGAAAAGGAGGGTAGAAGCATCATGGGAAAATTTTCGATACTATCTGAATTCTGGGATTTTCTGAAGCACAGAAAAAAATGGTGGCTGGCGCCAATAGTGATCATGCTGCTCATGCTTGGACTCCTTATCGTTTTTACTGAAGGCACCGCCATGGCCCCGTTCGTTTACGCGCTTTTTTAGCAGTGGGTTGCTTTTTTTCATTGCTTCAAGTTGGCGTGGGGGCTTTTGTTTCCTCAATCCGATACTTAACTTATCGCTCTCTGGGCGTATAAAAAAGAATTAGGGGCCAGGGGTCAGCAAATATGAAAAATTTTTCCTGTACCCTGCCCCCTGCCCCCTGACCCCTTTAAATTCAACATTGCCATGAAACCAATATCTTCTCATATTGTTGAAAACACATGGAAGGAAGTCGGCGGCATGGAGCCGTGGCAGGTCCCTGAATTGGTGGACAAGATGGGCAAGCAGCAGCCGGTCATCATCGCCTATATCCTGGCCGTTGACCAGGATGTTTTCAATCAGGCGGAGCGGGAATTGCTTCTCTATCTGGCCTTGGTCGTATGGCGGATCATGTCCAAGGGGGACACTCCTTTAAGCAGTATAACGGAAGATATTTTACAAAAAGCCGAGAACTCCAATTTAAAGATGCTGGAATATTTTGAAAAGGAGTCCGATGCCGGATTTTTTGAAGCCGCTGAGTTGATGATAAAAAATTATAATCAGCCGGAAGTCCTGAGATATATTTTGGACGCGGTGATGGAAGAGGAATGCGATGTAATGGGCGAGGACGTTGAGGAGTATCTTGTCAGGGACGAGAACAAGGGGTTAATGATAATCCATCTTAAAACGATTATTGACTGTTTTGACAGAGGATCGGATTGAAACGAACGCATTGATGGACGGATAGGATACGAGATATTTTGTAGCAGTTCAGCCATGCCTGATCCTTATGGGCCGGTATATTGATTTTTAATAACTCCGCCATTTATGGCGGAGAAGCGGAAACTAATACCAGGCTTTAGCCATGACTTTCTTACCCGTGCGTTGAGCGCGGACTGGCAAGGATATATTCAGGGCTAAAGCCCTATTTGCTTCATTCGCGCTCCAGCCTGAAGGCTGGAGTTAATAACTGCCCATGCTGTTCTAATTCATCGAAATTTATTTTGTTTGCGGCCGCGTCGCGCTATGCTGTCGAGGTAAGAAAAAATGGCGGAAGACACTGAACTTACCATTGATACCACGGAAGTCCTGGAAGATGAAACTGGTATCCTTGAAGGATTGGAGGGCCTTGAGGCGGAGTTCTACAGGGACTTCAAATTCAGGGTCCTCATGTACGAAGGGGTCCTGCACACCGATGAAATCGTCAAGAAAGGTTTCCGCCTGGATCGGGACTTCATTGAAAAAGTGGTCATAGATGAGGTGATTTTTTCCCAGCTAAGCCAGCCCACGAGAAGAAAATACAAACTGCTCTCACATAAGGACCTTGATACGCTCTATCCGGACACGGAAGAGGGGAAGGAAGAGAAAAGAAGGGAACAAGAGATTATATTTGAAAGATTCGTGCAGGAAAAATCCCTGGGCTCCAAGAGCTCGAAGGACGAGCAGGAAATGTTCAAGGACGCCTTTGATCTGACGAAAAAAGCCTGGAAAAAGCAAGGGGGGTTTTCCAGCGACGATTTCCATCGCTTCGCGAAGAACAGGGCAAGCGATCCCGAGCTGATCAAGATTTATAAGAGATGGTTTGAGACCATTTTTTCCTCGGCGGCCATGCTTTGCTGGGAAGCGATCAGGCTGCGGAAAAATCCTGAAATCGTCGAATTAAAAAAAGAGGCGGTAGCGGAGGTAACGGAAGAAGAGCCAAAGGAAGAGACGGTAGCAGTCGTGGTTTCCCCCATGATGAAGCTTGCCTCAGTGGCAACGCTGTCTTTTCTCGCGCTTTCAATTGTTTTTTATTTTACAATCAGGGTCCTTCTTAAGGAGGAAGAAAAACTTCCAGAAGCCCCAGGCGCGTCTTTATATGAAAAGATGGATTTCTCCCATCTTTGCGGGAAAAAGTGGGCCCAGAATCCGGCGAATGACCTGACGTTGCTTGTTGACAATAAAGTTTCCTTGAAAAAATATCCGGTGGAAGCCATGGAATCCGAAAAAAAAATTTTCTATCCTGTAATACAAGGGCCTTACGAGGCGCATCTTGATTTCAAGGACCGGCTGGACTACCACAAGAAGAGTCTGGAAAAGTGCGGGTATAAGGTGGAGTTTGTCGATGGGCCGGAAGGGGCATTGCTGGAGAAGGAAAAAAAATACATGGAAACCGTGGAAGAGTGCCTGAAATCCATTGCCCCCCAAAAGGCTGAAAATCAAGGCTCTACATCGGAAACGGGACTGAATTAAAGCCCTCCGGGCGGACAAAAAAAGAAGCCAGAATCCAGGAGCCAGAATATGAAAAAAATTCATAACTATTCAGTGTTTTTTTCATTCGGGGGATATTTATTTCAGCCCAGGGTTGCCGAAGGCTACCCTGGGCTATCTTATGTAACCCCTTCGGGGTAGAATTGAGTGAATTTTTTATAAAAAGACGCTGAATAGTTACAAAAATTCTTCCTTTATTCTGAATTCTGGCTACTGACTCCTGAATTTCATAATAAGCGAGAGTGGCGGAACTGGCAGACGCGCTGGACTTAGGATCCAGTGGGCAACCGTGGGGGTTCGACTCCCCCCTCTCGCACCATTTTTTCTTTTAAAATCAATGAGTTAGCTTTAAAAAAAGTGTCCGTGGACCTGATTTTCTTATTTTTTTTACCGTTAGAAAAACCCCGGATTTTTGCATGAATTTTCGCGCATTGATCCGGGTTTTTTTATGCCTGATTCCCCAATCCTCCCTAGTGCGGAATTAACCTCTTTTTTTGATTTTTAACCCCATGCCTCATATAATCAGTAGTGTCCGGTTTATTTGAACGAAGTAAACTGCAAAGCCAATATTGAAGCGAGTTTCAAAAGATTTATGGGTGTCCACGATTTGAATTTCAAATTGAATTTTTGGCATACTTCCGGTTTTAACCAACCGGAGGTGAC
>JACRGO010000136.1 GCA_016212295.1 Nitrospinota bacterium
CGGCAACGATGTTGTCCGTCAGGTCCAGGAGTCCGCTGATGAAAATCTGGTATTGCTCCCTGAGATATGGCTCCGTCTCCCTGGGATTTTTAAAGTCCTTTTTCCGCAGGACAAAGCCTCCCTTTGACCCGACCGGCACGATGACCGAGTTCTTCACCGTCTGTGTCTTCATGAGGCCAAGGACCTCCTTGCGGAAGTCGTCATACCTGTCGCTCCAGCGCAGCCCTCCTCTGGCGACCTTTCCTCCGCGCAGATGGACCCCTTCCAGCTCCGGGCTGTGGACATAAATTTCGTATAGAGGCCGCGGGGACGGCATCTTCGCCACGGACCGGCAATCGATCTTGAAGGAGATATAATTGACGTCGGGCGATTTATAAAAATTCGTCCTCAGCATATTCTTAGCCACGTCGAATAGTCCGCGGAATATCTGGTCCTCTTGCAGGCTCGCCACCTGGGTAAGCGATTCCAGGAATTTTTGCTCCGAGGCCGCAAGGGCCCTCTCCCTGGCGCTGGTTTCATCCCGCCCTTTCCCTGGCGCGAATTTCGTCTCGAAATAAGAGAAAATATTCACGGTGATGTCCACGAACTTCAGCATTACGTCGTCCATGGAATTCGGGGAATTGGCGTTGTCGATCTGCAGGAGGTAATTCTTGACGGCGCGGAAAAGCTCGATTGCCTTCCAGTTGAAGCCTGCCTTGAGGGCAAGTTGATTGAGGCGGTCATTCATCGTGGTTCCAGCCATTATTCTGAGGAGCATATCGGACAGCAGGGCGCGCCTTTCCATGACGCGGCCCAGGGCCGCCTCGTCCCCGGACGCCTCGAAGATGTGGATATAGGCCGTCTCGCCCGATGTGAGCCGCAGGGGCAGCATCTGCTCCGAGGCTATGTACAGGCCCAGGTTCTTGGCGGTGGGGATGATGGACATCAGGTCGATCTCAACGAACGCGTACAGCTTGATGGCCACGCGCCCGGTTTCGCCCGGAAAAATGTTGATCCGGACCTCGCGCTTTTTTTCCAGCTCGTCAAGGCAGAAGACGTCTAGGACCGCGTCTTGAATGCCGGTTATCTCCTTGTACAGGCCCGAAAAGGCGCGCCTGTATTTGTTGTAAAGGGAAAAGCCGTCGCGATCGCCATGGGCGTGGACCAGGGCGCGGACAAGATGGTCGTCCCAGGTGGAGATGATGTCCTGGACCTCCGCCTCGAGCGCGGCAATGTCCAGTGATATTTTGTTTCCCTTTCTCGTGTCGAAATAAAAAACCAGCACGGTGTTCGGGAGACAGTCTATTGTCTCCCACCTGGTGATGGGATGCCTGCAGGAATCCAGGAGAAAATTTTTGACACGCTCGCGGACCTCGCGCGAGTACTTGCCCCTTGATATGGTTATGAAGAGGGCGAAATAATAATCGCGCGGATCGGACTTCACGAAGAGCGCCACGTTTTCATCGCTCTCCACTGAAAGGACCTGTTGAATCAGGTCGCGCAGCTCTGAGCGTTCAAGATACAGCAATTCCCTTTTTGGAAACCGGTTGAAGATGGTGAGGGTCTCCCTTTTGTAGTGGGAGGAAAATTTCCTCTCCGCTGTTTGCAGGAGATAGGCGATCTTTCCGGAAAGGATGGGCACGAGGGAGGATTTCTGGAACATGCTTCCCCTGGAGTACCGGCCCAGAAACACGGTCCTGGAAACGGTTTCTCCATCGCCGTTTAAGGAGTCCACCTGGATGATATCGAGCGGGTCAAAGTGGTAAATGACGCTTGAGCAGGTGTTGTAGTACTCGAAGTGGATGGAAGGGGAATGGCCCGGTGAATTATTGTTGATTCTCTCTTCCAGTTCCCCGGCCTGGCCTGGAAAGACCGTGTCCATGAGGACCGGGTCCCGGAATACTCCAAGTCCAGTGTCCTCGTCGCGCGCGAGTTTCATTTTTTTGCCCTTGCCTCGCGGGACGTATTTTTGGGTCCCGATGAAGATGAAATTCTCGGCGGCCAGCCATTTCAGGAAATCAGCCTGCTCCTCAAGGTCCTTTTTAGCGCCGGCGCCGGCGGGAGGATCAGCCGCCAGCCGCTCCCCGGCCAAGTCCTCAGCGGTCCCCAGCATTTTCCTGAAATCAATAATGGAGAAAAACAGCGCCTTAAGAACGCTCAGCGCCTCGAATTCTAGGGCCTTGCGGTTCTTGGGGTTCACGATTTTTTCAACGTGGATGTTCAGCAGGACCTCGCGCTCCCCTTTTTCGTGGCCCTCATGGATCTCAACGATCCCGCCCTTTTCCCTGCGGACTGAGATCACGGGGTGGATGGCGCTGAACACGTGTGTCCCTTTTTTCTTCAGCAGGTTCCAGATGCTCTCGAAGATAAAAGGCCCGTCCTTGGTGTGGATCTGGATTACGGTGGCCTCGAATTCAAGATGCTTGGCGATTTCCTTGTACTCGGCTTCCTGGGAGGGATTAAAGACGCGGATGGCGGCGGGCGGCATGTCTTCAAACCGCTCGTCCATCGGCTGAAGGTCCCGCATGAAAAACTTGTAATAATTAAGGACCGTGCGGTACAGGCCGTCCGCGTCCAATCCACGGATGAAGTGGAAGTCCGAGAAGGACTCGAACACAACGCCCAGGAAGGCTAGGAGGTCCCTTCCCTCATTGCCTGAATGGCGTTCCTGGATAAGGGACCTCACCTCTTCTTTTTTCTTGCCCTTGAAGTCCCTGAGCGATTGGTCCTTTTCGTCCTTGATTTCGAGCAGCATTTTAGCTTTTTAAAAATGTTTACCCATTTATTTGAAAGGATGTCTCACACAAAGCCACTAAGATTTTTTTGATTAATAACGAATTTCAAATGAAGATACGATCTGGCTTGGATCGCTGACTGTTTGATTCCAACGGCTAAAATTGAATATCGAATATCGAACAAGGAATGTTGAAGGTAAAATTGTTTCAAATCCCGGTCCTTCGACATTCATCATTCCTTGTTCGATATTCCGCTGTTCTGAAAAAATCAAGGAAAGTTTGACTGGCCATTAATGGCCATGGACCTAAGTTATTAACCGTCTCAAAATAGTATTGATATAACCCACCCCGGCGCTCCGCGCCACCCCTCCAGGGAGGGGAATTTTTATGTGTGTTCTATTTTAAGACGGTTAATAAGCTGAAATTGGTTATTAATCAATAAGATTTTTTCTTTGTGCCTTTGTGTCTTCGCGTGAGGCTATCTCTTAACTGGTTCGCGCATCCCACAGGTCTTTATTATATAGCGGGAGTGTCCAAATTGGAACAGGCTGGAGGGATCAGGAATATTTTAAATTTACTTGGAACACGAATGTCGCGAACGGGACTAATTGAAAAATTGGACAAGACGGCGGGATAACGCAAATTCACGGGAGGATCGTTTGAAGTGAACGTTAGCTGCGCTTTGGCGTATGAAAGTAATGGAGCACGAGAAACATAGCGGTATCGGTAAGCGAGTCGATGCGAAGAAGGATGGTTCCTTGCGGAAAATGTAAATTTCTGAACGTAATAATATAATACCCGGCCTTGACATTACACTCCATTGGAATTATTAATAGTAGAAGATCACGTTACCGGCTTTATTACACTTTCCGGGAAGCCGGGTATTAAAAAAATATAGCAGAGGAGTTACTCCATGGCACTAAAGAGCGCGTGGGAAATTTCCCAGGAAAAAGCGGCGGCGATCGACGGCCGCAAGGAGGATGAAATAGTCCTCACCGATGGGCAAAAAATTAAAATCAGCGAGGTCCGCAAGGAATACGAGGCGAAGATCGCGGAAAGGGAGGTCATGCTCCGGCAGAGGCTTAGGATGGCGACGCCGGAAGAGGGCCGCCTATTGCAGGAGGAGTTTCAAAGGGAAAAAAAGGCTTTAACCGGGGAGATGGAGAATAAAATCGAGAAAATAAGAAAGGGCGGCTGAGGTTTGAATTTTTATATTCATGGCGCGGCTTCGCCGCAGCCAAAATTCGAATACCGAGTATCGAAATTCGAAACAAATCCGAATAACCAAACTCCAATATCCCAAAACACGCACGTGGCCTAGGTTTTGAAATTTGAATCCTTGAATTTTGATATTGTTTCGGATTTCGTTATTCGGATTTCGAATTTATTTTTCCGTCAGCGGTTCAAATCCCAATAAACATGATCATGCCTCCAGTGACGGCGATGACGAGACCGGCGGCGGAGTGGCTGTATGCCTCCAGTTTTTTAAACGGCATGAGCGCGGCGGCGCTGTAGCCTATCAGCGCCTGGCCGACCATCATGGCCAGGGTGACAAGCCCGAAGATGACGCACACCAAAGCCACGGCCAGCCAGCCGTGGGCAGCGGCCAGAAACATCAAGGGAATCAGCGGCTCGCACGGCCCCAAAACGAATATGGCCATCAACGCCCACAATGTAACGGAACGTTTAGGGTCAACTTCCCCGTGATGGTGGTGTATATGCTTTAGTCCCCACACGGCGTAGGCCAAGCCGGACCCGATGAGGAGCAATCCCGCCACATGCCCCCTTTGCGACTCCATTCCTTCAAGATTAGCGAGGCTGAATCCGAGGACCAGGCCCACGGTCCCGATGAGCATGGAAGAACCCACATGCCCAAGGCCGCAGACAATGGTCATCCACGCCAGCTTGAATTTCGGCCATTTTTGGGCGTGTCCGATGCCGACAAACGGGACCCAGTGGTCCGGCGCAAGGGAATGCAGCACCCCGATGGAGACCGTGGAGGCCATTAAAATCCACAGAGAGTTTTGATTTTTCATGCGAAAGTCCAGTTCAAAGTGACTAAAGTTTAGAGTGAGCTAAAGTTTAGGAAGTTATTTTTTTTACTACCCCTCGCGATACTTTTTCTGGATAGCCAATACCTCGTCAAAATTCTTAACGAACAGGTCCACCAGCCTGGATTCGAAATGCCTGCCCGACCCTTCCTTCAGGATTTCCAGGGCCTCCTCATTGGAGAAGGCTTCCTTATAAGGACGCCTGCTGGTAAGGGCGTCAAACACGTCCGCCACGGCGCATATCCTTCCTTCCAGGGGAATTTCCTCTCTCTTGAGGCCCTTGGGATATCCGCTGCCGTCCCATTTTTCGTGGTGGGACAGGGCTATTATCTCGCCGGTGCGGAGAAGCTCCGAGGAAGAGCCTCCAAGGATGCGGGCGCCGATGGCCGCATGCTGCATCATGATCTCCCATTCCGGCGCGGTCAATTTATCGGGTTTGAGAAGAATGCGGTCGGGTATTCCTATCTTGCCCACGTCGTGCATGGGACTCGCGTGCCTTAATGTTTCCACCTCGCCGGGGGGGAGGTGGAGGGTCTCGGCCAGGAGAACGCAATAACCGCTGATCCGCTGAATATGTGATGAGGTGTCCTCGTCCTTGAATTCCGCGGCCAGGGCAAGGCGGCGGATGGTGTCCAGATAAGCGCTTTGCGTCTTTCTCTGGGCCGAGGCCATGGCTTCCAGGCTTTGGCGGAGGGCGGACGTCCTCTCCTGCACCTGCTCCTCCAGTTCCGACTTGTGCTTCTTCAAGGCGTCCTGGGCCTCTTTCATCTTCAAAAGAGACTTTGTGCGGACCTGGAGTTCTATCATATCGATGGGCTTGGAGATGAAATCGTTGACCCCGGCCTCCACGGAGCGGAGCCGGTTTTCCTTGCTCGCCATGGAGGTGACCATGATGATGGGGATATCGCAAGAATCCGGGTCCTCGCGAACGCGCCTGGCCACCTCGAACCCGTCCATTCCAGGCATCATGAGGTCCAGATAGATCAAGTCGATCCCAAGTTTCAGCTTGGCCAATGCCTCGAAACCGTCGCCAGCCAATTCAAGCTGGTATCCCTGGTTCCCAAGGAAGGACGACAGGATTTCCCTGTTGGCGTCCTCGTCATCAACGATTAAAATTCGTTTAGCGCTTTTCATGGAAATTTTTTGCAGTGAAAAAGATGGGAATCTTATTATTAAACCAGGCTCTATGATAACATAAAGTTAAAATCAAAGGCGCGTTGTTTGCCACGGAAATTCATGGCGCGGCTTCCCCGGAACCAAAGGAACCAAAATTAACCGCAAAGTCACAAAGAGCACAAAATTTTTTTCTTTGCGGCCTTTGTGTCTTTGTGGTGAAGATGTTCTTGCCATTTTGGCGATAATTCAATCAATAGGCCGCTAATAAACAATGCTGAAACTATTCTGCCAGATTTGCGGCGAGCCGCTCAAGGTGGACGAAAGCAGGCTTCCGGATTCCGACCGGATCAAAATACGATGTCCAGGCTGCGGGGGGACCTTTCTTTTTCACCTGTCGCCGGGAACGGAGGGAAAGGCAGGGGAGCCGGACTCCGTGGTGGGAGTGGTCAGGGACGAACTCTTTTCCCTGGACATTCCCGATTTTTGGAAGCTCCTTCAAAGCCAGGTCTTCTGGCTGATCCTGATACTGGCCGGCATGCCAATGATCCTTAACATGCTGAACGTGGAAATAGTGCGCGGCATGACAATCTACTTTTCCGTGATCTGGTTCTTCGTCTTCATAAAACTTTTTCAATACGAGGGTTCCAACTTCAAGCTCCACCTTGGGGTGTATTTTTTCTCCCTTATATCCCTTTCCCCCGCGTTCCTGTTGATCCATTCCCCGACCTCTCCCTTCTATTCCTTTATTTCTTCCGAAGGGGCGGTCTTGCGGTTCCTCGGCTTTTTCGCCGGCGTGGGGATAACGGAGGAGCTGACCAAGGCCGTTCCCATATTCCTTCTTGCCGCGTTTACCAGGCGAAAAAAAGAGCGGCTTTCCGGCATGGATTATCTCCTTTGCGGAATCATGTCCGGCCTGGCCTTCGCCGGAGTGGAAAATTTCGGGTACATACGCATGGCGGTCATCAGGGACGTATTTGGGGGATCAGTGGGGGACGGCGCGATCACCTCCCTTGCGCGCAGCACCCTGACTCCGTTCATACACTCGTGCCTTTCCGGGATCTTCGCCTATTTCATAGGACTGCCGACTTTTTATCCCTTGAAAAGCCCCTGGCCCTTTTTTATTTCCGGACTCCTCGTTTCCGCGTTTCTCCATGCCTTGTACGATTTCGCCGTCACCTTTCCCGTGTTCAATCAGATCCTGGCCTTCCTGGCCCTGGCCCTGATGTACATTGGACTTTTGATTTGCTGGTTGAATCTCAAGACCAAGTTCAGAAGGGCGCGAAGGGGGGAAATGGACGGTTATATAAAGGACATAATTTAGTGCCTGAACGAAAACCCCCGTTCAGGCAAAATTCGAATATCGAATATCGAAATACGAAACAAATTCGAATGTCATAAGGCAAAATCACCTGAACCAAAACATTGGCAATATATTGAAGGCCGTTTCCACCCGATATCCCATAGCGTCCAAATGCTCCCTTAGCGCATAGCAAACGCTTTTGGGGTCATCCACCACCAGAATGTTTTCTTTTGTTTTTTCCATTGGCTGAATTTAATGGTCATTTGTCATTGGTCAATAGTCATTGATAAACAGGAAGACGGCCTAATGGCCAATGGCTAATGACTTCGCCCGAAGGGCGATAATTTAAATCTTAAATTTCAAATCTTAAATTTGAAATCCAAATGTCCCTTCTTACCGTTTCTCCTTCAGCAGCCCTTCAATCAGACGCTCCAACTTGACCACTTGCCCGTTGAAATTATAAAGCCCGTCCAGACTCTTATATCTGATTTCCCTTTCCTTCAAATCGATCACGGCTTCCACATTTTCAGTGGGGAAGGTGAAGAGTTCCCCGTCCACCCTGACCACCACCGCGTCCTTGGTCACAAGAGTAAGGGCCTGCGGGAGTTTCAGGGTCAGCCGCGTGCCCGCGCCGAAGGCGGACTCCAGGTCCAGGCGCCCATCGCATTTTTTCAGGTTATGCATGACCACGTCCATCTCCACCCCTCTGCCGGATATATCCGTCACCTTCTCGGCCGTGGAAAATCCGGGCCGAAAGATGAGCTTTTGAATCTCTCCGTCCGCCATGGCCTCCGCTTCCGTTTCGGAAAGGATGCCTTTTTTCATGGCTGTTCTTTTTATTTTCCCGGTATCTATTCCCCTCCCGTCATCCTCTATGTATTATCCGCGCCCATTCCTTGTCAGCCGAAGCGGAGATGGATATCCTGCCCTCCGCAGGTTTTCCAGCCTTGCTTCGTTCCCCGTCCGACGCCTCTATTCCATGGTCGATGGAATTTCTAAGTATGGGGACCAGGGGATCCTCGATCAACTCCACGAGGTTTTTATCCAGCAAGGTGTCTTCTCCCTTGATCTCCAGCCTTATCTGCTTTCCAGCCACCCCGGACACCTCCCTCACCAGGCGGGGAAATTTCTGAAAGATTTGCCTCAGCACACTCAAAAATAGTCCGCGCCTGCGGGTTGAAATCCCTGCCCTGGAAGACGCAGTCGAAGGAGACCCGCCTGGTTTTTTTCTTAACGGATATTTCCTTCAGGATGGAATCCATATTCCCGGCGATGGACCTCATAAGGGGGTGCCTGGAAATATCGATATCCGCCTCTTTCATGCTCTTGGCCAATTGCAGGAATTGATCGACAAGATTTTCTCCTTGCAATAAAAGGTCGCCCTCATCATCCACGCCTTTTCTCTTTTCCTTTATGGCGGAAAGGATGTTTTCCAATTTATGGGTCAGTTGCGCCACCGCGGCCAGCCCCAAAAAACCGGAACTCCCCTTGATGCTGTGGAAGACGCGGAACACGGAGTTCACAAGCTCCTCGTTGCCGGGGTCCTCTTCGAGCCTGACGAGGTCCCCCTCGGCGCGCCTTAGATTTTCCCTGCTTTCGTCAAGGAACTCTATCATGACCTCCAGCGCCTGCTTTTCTTTCATGGAATCACCCGCGAAAAAGCAAATCTGTTCAAGCCATCCGTACTACAAATCCATAAAATTTTGTTTTTTAGCAAAGTTTATGAAGCTCCAAATCACAATTGTCAAACCACAAATAAATCCCAATAACCAAAATTACAAAGAACAAAAACAAGGAAATGGAATCGTTTTGGACATACCGCTTTGTTCCCAGCCTGGGTTTTTGAATGATGTCCACTGCCCCGTATTCCAGGGCGTGGAAGGCGGTCTCGGATCCGCTGTACGCCAGGCTTGAGCATATAACCACTGGAATGGGATGCCGGGGCATGATCTTTTGCAAGAAGGTAAGCCCGTCCATGCGCGGCATCTCAACGTCAAGGGTGATCACGTCAGGGACCTCCTCCTTGATCCTGCTTGCCGCGATGTAAGGGTCGGCCGCGACGCCCATCACCTCTATCTCAGGCTCTGAGGAAAGGATTTTCTCCATGGTCTGCCGGACCACGGCGGAATCGTCAACTATCAAGACGCGGATTTTTTTCATGGTTTTTTTGTTCAATTGGTTCAATTGGTTCAATTGGTTTAATTGGTTATTTAGAAAAACCAACCCAACCAATTAAACCAACAAAACTAATCAAACTAATCAAACTAAAATTTTTTACATATGGTCGGGGCGGCCATGGACATGGGGACGTCCAGGCTGCTCAAGGACTCTGAATGCCCTATAAAAAGATACCCTCCAGGCGCAAGACTCCGCCAGAACCTGTTGACAAGCTTTTCTTGCGTGTCCCTGTCGAAATAGATTATGACATTCCTGCAAAAAATGATGTCCACTGATTCCCGCAACCCGTAATCCATGTCCATCAGATTCAGCCGGCGAAATTCCACCAAATACCTTAATTCAGGGGCAATGCGGACCAGTCCTCTTTTCGGGTCCTTGCTTTTCAGGAGGTATTTTTTCTTGAATTCCCACGGAACAGGCCCGGCCCTTTCCATTTCATACACCCCCGATTTCGCGGTTTCCAGGGCATGCCCGGACAGGTCGGTGGCCAGTATGGAGAAAAAAAAACCGCGATGCCTCTCCGCGAATTCGCTCAATACCATGGCCAGGGTATAAGGTTCCTCTCCGGTGGAGCATCCAGCGCTCCATAGCCGGACCTTTTTTTTATTGTTCGCGGCCAACTCCGGCAGTGTTTTCTCAAACAGATATTCAAAATGCATGGGTTCCCTGAAGAAATCCGTTTTATTGGTTGTCACCAGATCCACCATGGTGGACAATTCCGCCATGCCTTCCTTGAGGCTGAACACATAATCCCAGTGTTCCGAAAATGACCTCATGGACAATGCCCGCAACCTCTTTTGCAACCGCTATTCCAGCATCACCTTCTTGGCGGGCGGCATTCTTATGCCGCAACGGCCCTGGATGAATTCGCTGAAGAGCCTGAATTCCCCGCCGGACATACGGACCACTCCCTCTCCGTTTTTTTTCACGGTCCCCGGCGCGCTATGCAATTTCCCCAAGCTCCCTTAATAATGAGATACAGTTCAAGTTTAAAGTGACTAAAGTGCAGAGTGAACTAAAGTTGTGGTAGAAAGGCAATTTTTTGTTTTTAACTTTAGGCGCTTTTAATTTGGTTGCGGCGAAGCCGCGCCGTGTTCCATTAAAATCAGAACTTCTCGAACTCGGCGTCCAGAGGATGGTGTTCATCCTCGCCTGAATCCAAGACAGCGCCAGCGGTTTTTTTCTCCAACACCCTGCCGGTCTTCTTGCCTTTTTGCCTTCCTGGATGCTCCCTTTCTCCGGCGGTCAAATGCGCTATATGGAGCTTGGGATGGGAAATCGCCTTATGCTCCATCTTTACCGGGGTCATGATCCTCCTGTCCTTCGCCTGCCCCGCCCCGTCGACCTTGAAGAAGGAGATGGAGTCCTTGAGTTGGACGGACTGAGCGGACAACTCCTCGGAGGTGGAGGCCATTTCCTCCGATGCCCCGGCGTTCTGCTGGGTCACTTGGCTCAACTGCTGAATGGCCTTATTGATCTGTTCCGCGCCTGTCGCCTGTTCGCTAGCGCCTTGGGAAATTTGCTCGGAACTGGAGCTCATCTGCTGCGCCCCTGACGCCACGTTGTCCGTCGCCTCTTTCACGGTCCCCACGATCTCCTTGAGCCTTGCGATATCCTTTTGCGCAAGGGCCTTATGCGGCTCAAACTCCTCCCTTGTCCTGCGCAAATTCCGGTTGATCACCGCGTCCGCTATCAAAGAGTATAACTCTGTCACACGGTCGGCGATATTTGATATTTCCATGGCATCCTTTGCCCGCTTGGCGCCTTCATCCTGAAGATCAGCCAGGACGCGCAATTGAATGATCTGGTAAACAGAGGTCGACCCGAAGATCAGGACAACCGCCAGAAACCCCAAAATCAACTTGCTCCCTATTTTCCAATCAACAATTTTCATGATTTTCCCCTCCTGAAAATAGTTATGTGTCATGTGTCATGAGTCATGCGTGAATCGTGAATCGTGAATCGTGGATCGTAATTCGTGGATCGTAATTTGTAATTCGTGGATCGTCAATTGTCAATCCAAAATCCCCGCTACTTTTCCTTCGCTTCCTCCAGACGCCTCTCTCCGCCGGTCTCCTGGACAAGGGCAAGTTCGTCAGAGGAGAAGATCTTGTCTACGTCCAATATGATGATGAACTGGTTGTCCCTCTTACCCATGCCCTTGATGAATTCCGTTTTGAGGCGGGCGCCGAAACTTCCCGGACCGAATCCGCCAAGGCGCCGAGGATGGTGGTTTCGCCGTCCAGGGACACCTCCACTATGATGATGCATGTATTCACGGACCTTTCCGTTTCCGACATCCCGAATTTAAGGCGCATGCCAACCACCGGGACCACGCTCCCCCGAAGGTTGATCACCCCCTTCATGAAATTCGGGGTGCGGGGCACCTTGGTGACCGCGGTGTAGTCCAGCACCTCGCGGACCTTGTCTATCTCCAAGGCGAATTCTTCCTCGTCCAGCTTGAAGGACAGATACTGCGTCGACTCGGTTAATGCTGTTTCGCTCATGACAATCCCTCCTTTCTAAAAAGTTGAAAATTATTTTTATTAACCGCAGAGGCACGGAGGAAAATTCTTTAATTTCAATATATTTTTCTCCGCGTCCTTATAGACCTTTCCAAGGGATTTGATCACTGTCTGGCGCCCTCCCACGATTTCATCAACTACAAGACCCACCTTGCGCCCATCCTGATTGGTGATAACGATTTGCTCGATCTCCGGGGAATCGCCGTCCACCATGAAAAATTCCCTTAAATTTATATAAGGAATTATTTCCCCTCGCACCATTGCCACCCTGTGGCCATGAGACCGGGCCACGTCCCGGCGGGTCAACTCCACGCATTCCTCCACGCTGGAAAGCGGCAGCACGAAATTGCCATTACTGATTTTCACCAGCAAGCCCTCGATGATGGCCAGGGTGAGGGGGAGTCGAAGGGTGATCTTCGTCCCCTCCCCTTTCCTGCTTTCTATATCAATAGCGCCGCGCAGGGAGTCAATGCCGCTCTTGACCACGTCTATCCCGGCCCCGTCGTCCTTGATTTCGATCAAAACCCTGGCGCCTGAATGGGCGGCGGAGAGTCGATGCTGTTTCGTATTAGGTGGACCAGGGGGTCATTGAGCCTTTCTATCATGTTCTTGTCCAATTCAGTCTCCGCGCCCGAGGTTGACAGTTCCACCTCCTTTCCCAGGTCCCTGGAGAGGTCCCGGACCAGGCGTTTGAGTCTGCCGAAGGCGCCGCCGATGGGGAGCATGCGGATGCTCATGGCGTTGTTCGCGCCGCCTCCCGTGGGAAGTCCTCTTCCTCGTTAATGGCGTCGATCCCCTTATCGGTTGTAAGGATAACGTCCCAGAAGACGTAGCACGAGCCAGGGGCAAAATCCTCCAAGAAAGGGATTTTGTCCGTATGCGCCACTACCTTGCCGTCTCCCAGGTCCAGGAGCTCATTCAAAAGGGACACGGGGTCCGAACCCTTATTTAAAATGTCCTCGAAGGGGCTGAAACGGATGCGGTAGGTGGCCTTGGGTCCGGCGGCAGTTGGAGGGGATGAGGATAGCGACTGTTTTGGAAGTCCTTCTTTTTTTTCTTTCTGGGCCCAGCCGGTTTGTTTTTTTAGCAAAGTTTTTTCCAGTTCCAGTTTAAGAAGCTGTCTTGAAAAAATGTTTATACTGAAGCGCGAATATGAGGCTTGAATAAGAAGCCCCTTAACACACCCCGGCCTTCGGCCACCCCTCTCAAGAGGGGAATTTTTAAAGGAATAAATTTCTCAGTCACCGCTGGCATGATTTCCAGCGGCTTGCCACGAGTCATAGCCAGTTAATCCCAAAGTCGCTTGTTGAAAAGGCGCCATCATTTATAAATTCCCCTCTTGAGAGGGGTGGCCGAAGGCCGGGGTGTGTTAAGGATTTCTCCGGCACTTTGCAAGCAAGCCAAACCTTAATGTTTTTTTCAAGACACTTCTAAATTGACTAAAGTTTGAAATGAGCTAAAACCGCGTCTACAAGCAACCGGGGCCGCGATCCATGCCGCAGCCTTTTTGGCGCGCGAATCCGGCCTCGCGGACCGTTTTTGAGAATATTTCCGGTATGGCGCCGGTGATCTCCGCCTTTTTATTCCGGCTAAGCGACGTTTTGCAGGCCGAGCAAAGAAGTTGCAGGCAGGCAAGGTCCACCCCGGTCACCCTTTCCAGCCGGATGGCGACAGATTCTTCTTGCTCAATGGTTTTCAGGTTTATAAAACTTCCCTGTTCCCCTGATTTTGATTTTTGTATCTGTAAATTTCACATTCCTCGAAATGCCCCCCGCAATAATAAAGGACGATCCATGTCTTTAAGGTCGTGGTTTCCGCGCAGTAACAATCCTCAAAAGGATCCCGGGTGAAAGGACAAAATTTTTTCTTGCAGGTGTTTCCTTTCAATTCCGCTATTTTTTCCTTATTTTTCATTCGATTTTTTTTCACGCAAGGCTTGCGTCTCCGCGGCGATAAAAATTTCAAATATCCTTGGATAGGATTCAGGAAAGGAAGCACGCAAATCCCGCGCCATGGTAAATATCAGGAAAAAAAAAGGAGGAGAAGAGGGAGACGTTTTGTTATTTAAGGGTTTTTAAACAGGACAGAAAAAGGAAGAGCCATCAAAGGCGTAGAATTCCGCAATATGGGGATTTCCACAAAGTGGGGAAAAGGTCACTCTATTTCATATTTCCTGATTTTATTGTAAAGGGTCTTGCGGTCAATCCCAAGAATCCGCGCGGCCCCGGACTTGTTCCATGCGGCCTGTCTTATTTTTCACGGCGCCGGTGAGGGCCCCTCTTACATGCCCGAAAAGCTCGCTTTCCAATAAATCATCCGAGAGGGCGGAGCAGGCCACCTTGGCCAACGGTCCCTTCTTTCTTTTTCCCCCGTGGTGCAGGGCCTCAGCCGCCAGTTCCTTGCCGGTGCCGCTGGGTCCGGTTATCAATACGGTGGTGTCCAGGGCCGCCAGTTGACCGATAAGGGAATAAACCTCCTGCATTCTCCTGTTTTTCCCTATCATCCTGTGGAATTTATAGTTTTCTTCCGGTCCTTTTTCCAATTGGGACAGCCGGGTTTCATCCTTTATCACCAGGACGCAGCCGGAAAATCCGCCCCGGCGGTCGAGTAGGGGATGGGACGCGATGTTAACCACTTTGGGAGAACAGTCCATAAGGTTGCACTCAAGGCGATATTTTTCCAGGGGCTGCTCCCTATTTATTGTTTCCCGGAGTATGTCAATGCAGACCTTGGCGCATGGAGAAGAGAGGAGTTGGAAGGATTTCCCTATGGAATCCAGCCGGGAAAAGCCGCAGATATGGCTTGCCGCTTCATTCATTTCCACCACTACTTAATGTCCCAAAACAATCCCATTTCCTTGAGCCACGTTTGTTCTTTGTAATTTTAGTTATTGGGATTTATTTGTTATTTGACAATTGAGATTTGAAATTTTTTTAGTACGTCCTAAGGGCATTGATTTAATTTGGCCGCGGCGGCGCTATGGCAGGCAGTTCCACCACAACCCTTGTAAACTCTCCTTCCTTGCTCTCCACCTTTATTTCTCCGCCATGCTCCGCAATGATGTCAGCGCAGATGCTTAAACCTATCCCGGTTTCCCCCCCAAATTTCTTCATAAGCCGGGCTGATGTAGAGCATTTCACCAGTGTCCTGCGACCTTATCCAGAACGCCTCCCGGATATTTTCGACAAGTTGGCGGAATCGTTCTTCGCTGTTCGCAAGGGCGGCCGCGGCCTTCTTCCTTGCGGCCGGCCTTTTCGCAACTGGCCTTTTTGCCTGTCCCTCGCGAAGCCCGGTTTTTTCCGTTGAGTTTTTTTCATTTTTTTGTAATAGCTCACAGGACGAGGCGCCATGGAAAACGATGCCAAAATCGATTACAGAGGATTTGCTTTAATTCCTCCTTAACTATAAGAAGCCCCTTAACACACCCCGGCCTTCGGCCACCCCTCTCAAGAGGGGAATTTTTCAGAGGAAAAAATTTCAGTCGCCAGCGGTATAATTTTCAACGGATTACCCGATACCTTTGGGTTCCCCGTGGCTTGCCAGGATGCCTTGTCCCTTTATCCACTGTTGAGAGGACAGGCCATCATCAAATTCCCCTCTTGAGAGGGGTGGCCGAAGGCCGGGGTGTGTTAAGGATTTCCGTGGCTGCTTGCAAGCCGACAGACAGTGGTGCTTTTTTAAAGACAACTTCCAGCAACTGGCCTTTCCACGGTTTTTCATGACAATCAAACGGCTTCGAATAGCAGGTAATAAATCCGGATTCCCTGGGTGAGGTATTTCTTCTCGTATTTGGTGGGGACGCGTCCTTCGATCCGGCTGAAAAAATTCATGCGTCCGGCCACATTCCGGAAGGAACCGTGGGCCTCGAAATAGCACAGCATCTCTCCGGCATAATCCGCAATGTCCGTGGCCAGAGCGACCCTGCCTCCTGGCGCCAGGCTCTTGTGGATGAGGTCAACCACCGGGGGCTTTATCAATCGCCTTTTCCTGTGCCTTCTCTTGGGCCAGGGATCCGGGAAGTTTATAAAAAATTCCGAAACCTTGCCGGGCAGGGATGGGATGATCTCCTTTGCGTCCCCGCAAATGATCTGGATGTTCCTGGTCCCGAAGGTCTCCACCTTGTGGAGCAGTTTCTTGATTCCAGGACGGTATATTTCGATTCCGATGAAATCGCATTCAGGCTCGTTCCGCGCCATCTCAATCAAGAAATCACCGGAGCCGAATCCGATTTCCACCTTTAAAGGTCTTACCATTTCATGAAAAACTTTTCAACGGGCTTTCCGCCGAGGATGTGCCCGTTAAAAATTTCCCGGGCGTCTTCCACACTGGAAACCGTGTACCAAATCCCTTCCGGGTACACAACCACGGACGGACCTAAGCGGCAGGCGGCCAGGCAGCCGCATTCGTTGACGCGCACCGTGTCCTTTAATCCCGCCTCATACACGGTCTTCTTAAAAAAATCCAGGATGGATTGAGAGCCGCGCTCCTGGCAGCATCCCTTTGGATTCCCGGGTTCTCTTCTGTTTTGACAGCAGAATATGTGGTATTTATAACGTGAGGCCATGAATTTAGCGTCCCGCTGGCGGACTTTAAAGAGTCATTGGTCATTAGTCATTAGGGCAATGGCAAATGACTATTGACCAATGACTATTATTTAACAGGAAACGAAACATGGAAGGAGCTCCCCTGGCCTGGAGAGCTGTCCACCCAGATATTTCCTCCCATTTTTTTCGCGAGGGTCTTGGCAAGGTCCAACCCCAAGCCCACGCCGCCATGCCTTCGCGTGGGGCTCCCGTCCAATTGCCGGAACCTGTCGAAAATAATTTCCAGGTCCTTTTTTTCTATCCCTATTCCCTTGTCCTGGACGGTCCCTTCCACTATTTCCCCTTTCCTGGCGGTGAGGACCACAATCTCTCCCTCAGGCGAAGTGAATTTAACGGCGTTGCTGATTAAATTGGAAAATATTTTTATGGCCTGGCTTCGGTCCAGCCACAAGTCCGGGATGCCTTCCTCCAGCCGAAGCGCCACGCGGTGTTTTTTTTCGCTGATTTCCCGCTCCAGGGACTGGATGGAGTCTTTTACAACCTGGTTGAGGCCCACCCATGAGAACTGAAATGGAAGAGACTCCATCTCCAGTTTGGAGAGGTCCAGGAGATCATTGATCATTGCCAGCAGCTTCCCGCCCTGGTTGCTTATGATTTCCGCGAATTCCCTGATTTCGCCGTCGGAGGACCCGTGCTGTTCAATAAGTCTGCTGAAACCTATTATGGAGGTCAGGGGGGTCCTGAGCTCATGTGACATGTTCGCGAGAAACTCCGTTTTCAGGCGGCTTGACTCCTCCGCCTTTTCCTTGGCGATTTCCAGGTCCTTATTGATGATTTCCAGCATTTCCATCGTGAGCTTGCTCTTTTCCTCGGCGGCCAGCCTTCCCTCCCGTTCCCTTTCTTTTTCCAGATGAAGCATGTCGAAGAGGTAGGCGTTTTTCAAAGGCGCGGCGGCAAGATGGGAGAGCAGGCCGCAAAATTTTATTTCCCGATCGGTAAAAGGCGCCTCCCTGCGGGAGGTCCGGAGGATAAGCGTGCCTATGAGAGCGTTTTTGAAGAGTATGGGAAAGGCCATGATCGACCGGACGTCTATCATGCACAAAATGTCACGCACCTGGAACAGTATGGGGTCCGTGGCGACGTCGTTTATGACCACTGGCTCGCCTGTCTGCATGACCGTCCTGATTTCAGGGTATTTTCCCAGGTCTATTTCAAGCTGCTTGACGTCCCTGGAATCGTGGGAAGACATCACGAACCCTTTCTGATGGGAAGAATCGATGTAGATTATGGAGCAGCGTTTGACTTCTATTACCTCCGCGATCTTAGAGACTATGGTGTACAGGGTGTCGAGCGGGTCCAGGGTGGAGGAAAGGGAATGGGAAATGTGGAGGAGCGCGGATTTTTCCTGCTCCTCGTTTTTCACCCTGTCATAAAGCTCCTTCATCCTCAGGTGGGACTTCACCCGCGCAAGGAGTTCCCTGAAATCAAAGGGCTTGGAGATGTAGTCGTCGGCCCCTGCGGAAAGGGCCTTCACCGTGTTTTCCGTGTCTCCCAGGGCGGTCAGCATGACAATGGGGATCGATTTATATTCTTCAATGGATTTCAATTCGCGGCATACTTCAATTCCGTTCATTCCGGGCAGCATGATGTCCAACAGAATAATATCAGGCCGGACCTCGCGAGCCATTGCCAGTCCCGAGAGCCCGTCAGGGGAACTGAAAAATTCAAACCCCTCTTCCTGCAAGGCGAACTCAAGGGCCTTGGCGATTTTCGGCTCATCTTCTATAAGGACGATTTTTTTCATGGTTTTAAAATTTAAAAATCTTCTCCATTAATCCAACAAAAGTGGGATTGGCAAGGGTAAGGGCAAGGAGGGCGATGGCAATGAAAATATTCAACCGGAAATTAAGGGCGTTAAATTTTTCATCAACCATCTTGAACCTCTCGTCAATTACCTTGAATCTTTCGTCAACCACCTTGAATTTTTGTTCCATTATGCCTTCGGAATGCTTGAATCTCTCTTCCATCTTATCGTCGAAATATTTAAATCTCTCTTCCATCTTATCTTCGAGATACTTGAATCTCTCTTCAAATATTTCCCGGGTAACCAGTTCTTTTTTCAAATCCTCCTTGATCTCTATCTTGACAACCTCCTTCTTATCCAGTATTTCCTCTTTTGCCTTTTCCCTGATGTCATCTATAGCCGACTCCATGGCCCTGGCGAACTTCTCGGCCTTTCCTCTCTCTCCCAACGCCTCTTCCAGCAAATCAAAGGTTTCTCTCGGCAATGTATATGGAGCCATATTTATCCCCTTCATTCGTTATTCGTGGATCGTTATTCGTTATTCGTGGATCGTGAATCGTGAATCGAAAATTGTAAATTCAACTTATCCCAGTAACAATACCCCCGGCCAGGGGAAGGCCGCCTGATTCCAGGACAAAACGCCCCATCTCTGGAATATGGGCGAAAAGGTCAACAGCCGCCTGCCTGTCCAGTTCGATGCGCGCCTCCGCGAAATCCCCATGCGTAATTTTATACGCTTCCGAGGGCTTTGTCACGGTTTTTTCCGCGCCGGGATCAATTTTTTTCATGGCCTCGGCGATCCTTCCCCCAACTTCCTGCGTGGCGCAGCGGAACAGGAATTTTTCCCCCTCTTGCCAGGGCCTCTCCCCAAACCAGAAAAGCGTGGCGCGCAGCGAGGAAGCAAGGCTTGCCATTTCCTCTTCCACGAGCACATCCCCGCGACGGATTTCCGGGGCTCCCGTGGAATGAAAACCGACGCACTCGCCCGCGAAGTAGTTTTCCCTTTCCTTTTCTCCGTGGCGGAAAATTTTTTCCGGCGTGAAGGTCTTTCTGGCTGGAAGGACCATCAATTGCTTTCCCTGGCAAAGGCGGCCGGACTCTATTCTCCCCATGATGATTTTTTCACCGTCCTTCTCAAAGACGCCTTGGACCGGGAAACGCAGTTCTTTTTCCTCTGGGGTTGTTAATTCCAACCCCTCCAGGGCCGCCAATAGGGAAGGTCCTTTGTGCCAGGACATTTTACTTGATGTCCTGGTGATGTTTTCACCCGATTGCGCGGATATAGGCAATATATGCGACGGAGGTCCCATTCCAAACACCTCGAACAATCGCTCTGCCTGGCTGGCAAGTTCCTGAAAAGCCCCCTCGGCCCAATCCACAAGGTCCATTTTATTAATCGCCACCACGATATGCTTTAACCCCATGAGGGAAAGGATATTGGCGTGCCTCCTTGTCTGGCCACGAACGCCCTCGGCTGCGTCAATCATGAGAATCGCGGCGTCCGCCTGGCAACAGCCGGTGATCGTGTTCTTGAGGAACTCCTTGTGTCCTGGCGTGTCGATGATTACGAACTTTCGCTTTTCTCCCTGGAAAAACACCTGGGAGGTATCGATGGTTATCCTCTTCCGTCTTTCCTCCTCCAGATGGTCGGTGATGAAGGCAAGGTCAGACTCCTTGCCTGATCCCGACATCTCTTCCCTGAGCGATTCGGGAAGGGAGCCGGTATCGAGCAGCAATCTTCCGATCAGCGTGGATTTTCCGTGGTCCACATGGCCTACTATGGCTATATTCAAAGTGTCCATATAATAACCCGGTAAAGCCGGAACCAAATTAGTTTTTCATTTTAGATTTTAGATTTTGGATTTCGGATTTTACATCCCAAATCAACAATCCCAAATTTCATTGATAAGTTGCTACATATACCCCAATGCCCTCAGCTTCTGCATGGTGTAAACATCCTCCTTGTCCTGCGACCTGCCCGCGCGCTCGGAAGTGCGGCTGCCCTCCAGCTCTTCAATGATTTCCCCGACGCTCGACGCCTGGGAATCCTCCGGACCGCAGCACGGGGCGCAGCCTATGCTCCTGTAGCGCTTTCCGCTCCTGCTGAAATACAGCTCGCATACAGGGATGTCCTCGCGTTGGATATAGGCCCAGATGTCCTTCTCCGTCATGTGGAGCAAGGGATGGATGCGGAAATGGTTCTCCTCCTCCATGGATTTGTATTGGTCCCAAAGCTCTGCTGGCTGGTCCCGGTAATTCCACCTGAACGTATCGTCACGCGGGGAGAAATACCTTTCCTTTGCCCTGATTCCGTGCTCATCGCGGCGGATGCCCACCAGGAGGGAGTCAATGCCCCTGGCTGCTATGATCTCCTTAAGCGGCGCGGTTTTCAGGAGATTGCAGCATTCAAACTTGGCGCTTTTTTCCGGCCCGGCGCCCTGGCCGATCTTTTCCAGGTTGCTTGCTACGATGAGGTCCAGTCCCCATTTCCTTGCGTATTCGTCCCGAAATTTGTATATCTCCGGGAATTTATAGCCGGTGTCGATGTGGATGACCGGAAAAGGGACCGTTCCGAAGAACGCCTTTTTGCACAGCCACAGGAGCGTGGTTGAGTCCTTGCCTATTGACCACAGGAGGGCGATATTTTTAAATTTGAAATACGCCTCCCTGATGATGAATATGCTGCGGTTTTCCAGACTTGTAAGATGGTCCATCATTGTAAATTTAATAAAAGTTTCAAGTGAGCTAAAAACTTAAAGTGCCAAATAACAAGCATCAAATCACAAATAAGCTCCAAAAACGAAATGCCAAACAAAACCTTTCACTATTGGAATTTTGAGTTTATTTGAGTTTTGTTGTTTGAAATTTGGAATTTAGTTACTAAAATATTTCTGGTTTCGGCGTGTCCAGGTCAGGCACTCACAAAATAATCCAGTATAACTTTTGCCATGTCCTCAATGCGCGGCTTCTTCCCGTTTAACGGGACACTATCAGGCAGCACGCAATGGGCGTCGTGTCTCGTGTGCATGCCGGTGAAATGCCTCTTGCCGAAAATTTTCTCTTCCTTTAAAATACCCTTCAGATCGAAACCGTCATTCGGCAGGAAGAGAAGGTCGGGTCCCCGGTCCTTTTCACCGCCGTTATAAATTTCATCGCCACGGAATACGCTACTCATGACCTTTTGCCCGCTTTCATCACGCAACGCGAAAAGGGCCCCGGTTATTTCCTCCATGACGGAATCTCTCTTGGCCGCCGCCACAGAGCCCTTTGGGAATTTACCCTCCATATTAATGTGAATACGGCATGGGTCCAGGGCAAAGGCCCTTGTTCCTTCGTCAATCCTTTCAAAAAACCGGCCCTCCCGCCGGAGTCTGAGGAAGCCTTCCTTTTGAAGAAAGGCATTAACGTAGACCTCTGATTTAATCTTCGTGAAACCGTGGTCCGAGATGGCCATGAATAGCCCATCCTTCCCGGCCTTTTCCAGAAACGCTTTGTAAAGCTCACCTAAAAAACGGTCCAGATCCCGGTAAAAGTCCACGAAGATTTCATGAAAGGGGTGGCTCTCATCCAGGGCGGCGTCATAAAAAAAATGGTGCAGCCTGTCCGTTTCCGTTATGGCCGCGATAAAGAGGTCCCAATCCTCGTTCTGGAAAAAATGCCTGAAGGCCCTTTTTCTTTTATCGAAGGAACCAAGGAGTTCCTTGAGAAAAATTTCTTTCTGGTCCTTGGCAAGGTCCGAATCCACATCAATGGAATACTCCATGGAGCTTAAATACTGAAAGGCGGAATCGGGATAAACCGCTTTTTTAAGGTCCAAAGCCACGAAGCCCGCCGCCAGGACTCCGTTCATGGGGACCGCCGGATTTGTCTGGGGGACATTCAGGACCACTGATCTGCGAGGTTTATGCAGCTTCCCGTTGTATGCCTGGCTTAGGGAGGATTTTTTATCGTCCCCTGTTTTTCCAAGAATTTCCCAAAGGGCCGGGGCCTTTATGGAGCTATAGTCCGGGAAATAAATCTGATAGGAGCCGGGTTTAAGATCCATGAATCCGTATATTCCGTGCTCCCCAGGGTTGGCCCCGGTTATGAAGGAGGCCCAGGAGGTGGAAGAAACGTCGGGCAGGCTGGCGTCCATTTGGGACAGCGCAAACCCATTATTCAAGATCGA
Organism: Nitrospinota bacterium; assembly: GCA_016212295.1. Lineage (GTDB taxonomy): Bacteria > Nitrospinota > Nitrospinia > JACRGO01 > JACRGO01 > JACRGO01. The sequence goes on from JACRGO010000136.1 coordinate 22,401, forward strand.
TGCGAGATTGGGGAGTATCCCTTTTTCGATATATTTTTTAAGGAGGGTATAGGGAACGCCGTCCAAACCGGCCACTAAGCATTTTTTTTTCATTTCTTTTCATAATAAACCTCCGGCCTGTCCTCTTTCAATTGTTCTTGCCTTTTGTTGGAGGTATTTCCCGCCGCCTTGATATAGGCGCTTAGTTTCATTACACTATTTGAAAATTTTAAACGTTCACGATAGGCGACATGGAAGCGGCTTCATGCTCAATTGCAGGGGAAACCACATCCCCCTTTGTCCCCCTTTGGTAAGGGGGAATATTGGAAACGCCCTTAAAAAGGTCTCCATTTTTAATTCCTCCTTGGCAAGGGGGATTAAGGGGGATGTAAAAAATAGCTGATGAGGCTTTTTCTGGTTTTCATGACAACCTTGTGAACGGTTGCTAAAATTTATTTTTTATATTATTAAGTTCCGGGATCTGCGTTTTTCCACGCAATTCTTTTTAAAACGATCGTATAGCTAGCCATGAGGACTAAAGAATGAAAGTCGGGATTTACGTTGACGCTGAAAATATAGGCCGTTCCGGCGGTTACGGCATGAAATATGACATCCTCCAGCGGTTCGCCGCAATGGGGGGCGGCATGGTATTGAGGGCCAACGCCTATGTGGTGGTGGACGAAGACAAGGTCAAGGAGAACGCCAATTATCGCGAGAGGATGTTCCACTATCACGATCTCCTAAGAAAATTCGGCTTTAAAATCATCAAGAAGAAGGTGCAGAAGTATTACAATGAGTCCGGGGAAATATCCTTTAAGGCCAACGCGGACATGGACCTGGCCATCGACGCCATTCTCCAGGCGGCCAATCTGGACCGGATCATTCTGGTTTCCGGGGACGGCGATTTCGTGAGGCTGGTTACGGCCCTGCAAAATAAAGGGTGCAGGGCCGAGGTCATAGGATTTAAAAACGTAAACCGGGAACTGAAGGAGTCCGCGGACCTTTACTATTCCGGTTTCCTTATCCCGGATCTGCTGCCCACCTCGGACCCAAAGATAGTCCGGGGCTTTTTGACCTCCTATAATGAAAAAGGATCGTTTGGCTTTTTGAGGACTTATTTTTTTAACAATGGAAACCTTGAGGAAAAGGACGCCTTCTTCCACCTCTCAAACACTATCAACTGCGAATTTCATTCGCACGAGGTATATGCCCAGGAGCATAAAATCTACGAATTTCAGCACCAGCCCAGCAAAAAACGGCCAGGAGTATTGGAGGCGTTTGACGTCGCCCTGGCCTTTAAAAACGTCCGCGTATGACGGCAAATTGTTCCGCTTAAAAAAAAGTAATAACTCAGCCCCACCGCAAAGACGCAAAGAACGCAAAGGAAAATAAATAAATTGTCAAAAAATTCTGATAGAAAACCGGTATTTAATGCAACCACTTTAATTCTTTGAAAATGGCGGCATTCCTTTTCAAAAAATTAAAACTTTGCGTCCTTTGCGTCTTTGCGGTGAGCTATTAAAAAAAATTAAAAAAACTCCTTGACTTTTTTTCATGATTAATTTTATAATTCTCGGAACTTAACAACGTTTAATAATCAATTTTTTAGGGGAGGTTGGGTATGACTAAAGCGGATCTTATTGAGGCGGCCATTAAAACGGCCAAGGCGGAAATCAGCAAGGCAGGCGCGGGCGAGCTCATTGACGCCGCGTTTGATGCTATATCCAAGACCATTAAAAAGGACGGAAGATTTTCCTATCCTGGTTTTGGGACCTTTAACGTAAAGAAGAGAAAGGCCCGGACCGGGAGAAACCCCAAGACCGGCGAAAGCATCAAGATCAAGGCTTCCAAGACCGTTGGTTTCAAGCCAACCCCCAAATTCAAAAGCTCTTTATAATCAGCTAGCCAGGCTCTCTTTGCTTAACTTAGAGCGTCGGGAAAAATTATTTTTGCCGACCCAAGGTTAAGCAAACGAGGGTTCGTGTGCAATTCGATTATTTTATACCTGAAAAACCCAAGCCGGGCAAAACGGCTTGGGTTTTTTGTTTTAAACCGTTTTTGCTAAAGGCAATTATTCATTGCCGGGATAATGAAATGCGCGAGATAAATTCCCCGGATAGGCGAGGTAAGTATCTATCAACCTTTTTAATATGCCTCCTTTTTCTTTTCACCCTGGCGGCCGCATTCCACCATCACAATGATGGAGTCGACCACCCAGACTGTCCCATCTGCCTTACAACGCGGCAGCAGTCCGCCGCGGAACTGAAAATCTCCTTTTGCCTCATTCATCCGGATTTCAAAGGCGCCGCCTTATTCAGCAAACCCCGGATTTTTACTTCCAACGCGGTATTTACTCCCGCCAATAACCGCGCTCCTCCCGCCTGAAAATTTTCAGGCAACTCAATTCTTAACATTATTCATCGGCAGAGGGAGCTACATCCCCCTTAATCCCCCTTGTTGAGGGGGAATCCGGTAGCGCCCCTAAAAGAGGCTCTGTTTTAATTCCCCCTTAACAAGGGGGATGTAAAAAGTAACGAATGAGGCTTTCCCCGATTTTTCATGCAAACCCCGTGAACAGTTGCCATTTGGAGAAAACCATGAAGCGAATAGTATCCACAGTATGCCTGCTTGCCCTCTGCTCATTGGCGGCAACGGCCTTCGGACAGGACGAGGGAATGCCGTCGAGTGCGGGCGGATTTTTTGGCGGCAGTTTCCTGACCAATCCGAACCTTTCCTTGATTCTCAACACGTTCGCCTACACATCAAACCTAAAGAATGATGAACTTGGAACTCGTGCCATCCCCGGCTTCACCACCCAAGGGACCGAGCGCCAAAAGGGATTCAATATCGACGCGGCGGAGTTGGTCATCTTTGCCCCGGTGGACCCCTACTTTAACCTTTATACCAACATCCCCATTACCGATAACGCCATAAGCCTGGAAGAAGCTTTTGTGGTTACCACCTCCCTCCCTGAAGGATTCCAACTGAAAGGGGGAAAATTTAAAAGCAATTTCAGCCGGTTGGACGCCCAGCATCCCCACGCCTGGGATTTTGCAGATATCGCCCTGCCGTACCGGGCTTTCCTGGGCGGCGAGGGCCTTGGCGGCGAAAAGGGCATACAGGCCACCTGGCTCCCGGCCTTTCCCATCTACGCCCAATTCGGAGCGGAGGCCCTGCAAGGGGAAAACGACTTGATGTTCGGCGGAAATGCGCGTTCCGGCCCGCGCGCCTTCTCCTTTTTCGCCAAAAGCTCGGTTGAAACGGCTGACGACTCGACACTTTATTTCGGTCCTTCAGTATTGTTCGGCAGGACCAGGAACGCCAATGTCACTGATGGCGCCGAGTTCAGCGGCAACAGCGCGCTCTACGTGATGGAAGCGGTCTGGAAATGGAAACCGTCAAAGCAGCAAGGCTTTATACTCCAAGGCGAATACCTGTACCTGGCCCAGAACGGGAACCTGACGGATAATATTAACGCAAATGTTGATTCGTTGAAACGGCGGCAGGACGGGTTCTATGCCCAGGGAATTTACCAGTCGGGCCGCTGGCGGTTCGGCGCCCGTTACGACATGCTGGAAGCGTTCGCCGATTCCTTCAGGCGCTCCGGCGCGCAACAGGATTCAGGCAATGCTCCCTGGCGGACTACAGGGACCGTGGAATTCAATCCGTCCGAGTTCTCCCGCATCCGGCTCCAGTATTCCAATGACCGGTCAGGACGGGATGGAAAGGAAAATAATGAATGGTTCATGCAGTTCATATTCGGCATAGGCGCCCACGCGGCGCACTCGTTTTAGGCTCTAAGAAAAATTCATGGAACGCGGATTTTCGCTGAAAAAAAGGATTCTCGCTGATGAATTTAAGTTAAATCCGCGTGGTTTCCGCGTTTATCCGCGTTCTATTTCTTTTACGATTTATTCTTGTCAGGAGGATTCATAATGCGCAAAATACTTATAGCCATATTTCTTTCGTTGGCATTGGCTTGTCCAGCCTTCGCGGAGCTTAACGTTGCAGCCACTCTCCCCTGGATAGGCAGTCTGGCGATGGAAATCGGCAAGGACAAGATCACAGTGGCGACCCTTGTGAAGCCGAATCAGGACCCCCATATCATCGAGGCAAGACCGGGCATGATCCTTGCCGGACGAAAGGCCGGCATAATCATGTACAACGGCCTTGATCTGGAAATAGGTTATCTGCCCCTGATTCTTGAGTCGGCCAGGAACCCGAAAATCATGCCCGGAGCGCCAGGCAATTTCGACTGCTCCAGGTTCGTAAAGGTCCTTGAAAAAAACACTGCCGTGGATCGAAGCATGGGAGACGTTCATCCCCTGGGCAACCCGCACTACCACTTCTCTCCAGCCAACGTTCTCCTTGTCGCGGAGGGAATGTCGAATGCCCTGGCCGCTCTTGACAGGCCCAATGAAGGCTTCTACATGGAAAATTTAAGGAACTTCACGGAGCGCCTCAAGGAAAGGCAAAAGAAGTGGAGCGCCATATCCCTTAAAGGAAAAAAATTTGTCGCCTACCATAAGCTGTTCGAGTATCTTGCCTCCGGGTTCGGGTTTCAGATCACCAATTACGTTGAGCAGAAGCCCGGCATTCCTCCGTCAGCGGCGCACATTGAGGGCCTTATCGAGGACATGAAGGCCAATAAACCGGACGGCATTCTTACAACGGCCTTTTACGGGAAGAAAGAGGCGGAGTCAATCTCCTCAAAAACCGGGATAAAGGTCATTGTACTTCCCGCCGACGTCGGCTCCGAAAAAGGGACCGGCGACTGGTTCGCCTTCATGGACCAGGTTCTCGCTATAGTAAACGCAAGCGTTGACTATCACCCTCAATAACGAGGAAATAATGGAAACCATCAATTTCTTGCTGTATCCTTTTCTGGCTTGCCTGCTCCTGATCCTCATTCACACATATTTCGGGATACACATCCTGGAGCGGGGAATTATCTTTGTTGACCTGGCCCTGGCCCAATTCATCGGCATAGGGATAGCCCTGTCCTTTGTTTTAGGGGAGGAGCATGGTTTTCTTCTCTCCACTGGCTTCGCCCTTTTCGGCGCCTTCATCCTGTCGTTATCCAAAAAGGCGTCCAGGTATGTGAACATAGAGGCTTTTATCGGGGTCCTCTACATCTTCTCCTTCTCAGCGAGCATTCTGATTCTGGATAAAAGCCCGCACGGACTGGAAGAGTTCAAGTCCATCATGAACGGCAACATCATCTGGGTGACCCCAAAGGACATCCTTTCCACCTTCATGGTCTATGGGGTGGTCGGCGCGTTGCATTTTTTCCTGCGCAAGCAATTTTACGCGCTTACCTTTGAGGGGAGGGGGAGTTTTTTCATGGAACTTCTCTTCTTTTCCAGCTTTGCCATAGTGCTTGTCAAATCAGTGCATATCGCGGGCATTCTCCAGGTCTTTTCGTTCCTTGTTATTCCGGCCTTGGCCGGACGCCTCTTCTTCCGGGAGCCGTTCAAGGCCCTCATGGCCGGCTGGCTGGTGGGAGCGCTGGTAAGCATGGGAGGGATTTTCCTGTCGTTTGAACTGGATATCCCCACCGCGCCGGTCATTGTAGAGGGGCTGTCTCTGTTTTTTTTCGCCCTGCTGGCATTAAAGATTTGCGGCAAAATGAAAGGAACTGAAAACGTATGAACAGGGAAAAAATATTTTTTGTAATGATAGCCTGCTGCGCCATGTTGTCTTACAAATGCCGGGTTCTGGCCGAATAGCCGGATACATCACGGATGATGGAAACATAAAGGATAAGGCCTATGATGGAATACGTAATCGCCATTGTCACAAGCAACGCGGCAAATTTTAAAATCATTTTGGTTTGAACCCCTTTTTGTATAAAATACGTCCCCCTTTTGAATTGTTTTTCACCCTAATGACTTCGCCCTAACGGCGTTAATTATTTATGGCAAGTCAGGCATAACTCTCCGTTGGCGTTCGCCCTTCTCAGGAAATAGGTTTTGTGTTTTTTCCCCTTCGAGAAAAATCCGCCGAAAAGGGATGAAGAAATATATCTGTGCTCGGATTCGCAGGCGCTGTGGGGATAATGACAGGTTACGCAGGTAATCTTGCTATCTTTTAAAGGCAAATCAGCGGGGACCGCGAAATCCACAAGCACATCCGTGGGATGGCTTCTTTCCCCGTATTCATGGCATTTGGTGCATAGGTTAGTTACATCATCCTTAATGGGAGCGGTTATTTTCCCGGTGCAAATTTCCCCGGGCTGGACCTCCGGTTTTTCCGTGTGGCATTCCGCGCACTTGGCGGGGTCTCTGAGGTCTTTATGTGAGTCTCCATGCTCGGCGTGTCCTGCGTCCGCGAAGAGGGCCAATCCAAGAAGCAGGAAGAGCAGGCTTTTTGAACGGGCATTTAAAAGCGTAGCCATCGCGCTTCTCCTAAAACACAAAACCAGTTTTGCCGAGAAGGCATTATCATGCACTTCGCCGTCAAAAACGGACAGATCGGAATCGATAAGTACGGGCATGAACAAGAGAAGGCGTTAATAAAACAATGGATAAAATGGGCAGCCATTTTCCGGCGAATGATGATTTCATATTTCCCTCCTGATATTTTTTCAGTTTTGGCTGCTTTGTTTCCAAAGAATTCCAAGAATCAGGCCAAGCACAAAACTCAGGAAAAAACCCTGAATTGCCTGTTCGCCTTCAAAGTGGTATCTTGCGGGCGCGGCCAAATGGAGGAAGACGCCTCCCGCAAAAAAAAGCAGCCATATACTTACAGACAAGGCAATCGCGTTTTGAATGATCCCATTGAAGGGAAGTTTATCCCTCAACACTTCCATAAAAGCTCCAAGAACCAAACCAAAACCAGCCCCGCCCGTAAGAAAAACAGGAAAGTCCTGGAGAAGTCCAAAGTCAAATTCAAAAACTTTTGTGGCGGACGCAAACATTAGAACAGCAATTCCCCATATCATTCCGGATAAAACGCCAAGAGAAATCCCTTTACGTAAATTAATTGTGTTTGAATGCATTTTTTTCTCCATTCAATTAATGGCATGAAATGCCGATAGAATGCCTGAAATCGTGAAACAAATCGTGAACGCCAGGTATAGCCGAGTCAAAGCCATAAACCGCAATACCCATTAAAACCGCCACGCCCAGGGCCGCAATCGCAAGAACGGCATTTGTTTTATTTACGCCTTCCGGTAATACTGTTTTTTCCATGCAATTTCACCTCCTTTCCCAAAAAAAAATCCCCGGCCTTTAAAAAAAAGGCCGGGGATTCCGTTTTTAATTCCCGGTTCAAAAGCGCAACCCACCACCACGTAGATCGCATTGAGAGTATTTCCATCAGGCAGGTCTTCTGGCTCCCGGATCATCCTACTTGCCGCGCCTTCCCATCCTTAATGGACAGTGGCATTTTGCGGTGTTCGTCTCCGGTTACAGCGGCGGGTCCGCAACGGTTTTTCACCGTTTTCCCTAAAAGCCCCTTGGGGCGCCAGTGGATTTTCATAGATTAAAGTATTACTATTTGTTTGTCAAGTTGCAATCTTTATGCGGTTATTTTAAAAAAAGGGAAAACCATTCACGACTATATAGGGTTTTTGCCAAAACCGGATATTCCTATTGAAGATGTTATGCTCCAGACAAAAGATAACATAATCTTAACAATCCAAAGAAATCAAAATCAGATTAGGGGATTCGGAGTTAAAAGACTTGGCCTATTTGGTTCTTTTGTCCGGGAAGAACAAAATTCTGAAAGTGATATTGATTTATTAGTTGAATTTGAACCGGGCAAAAAGACTTTTGATAACTTAATGCGCCTTTATTTTGTTTTAAAAGAATTATTTAACCAGCCCATTGAATTAGTAACCACTGAATCTCTCAGCCCATATATAAAACCATACATTATAAGTGAGGTTGAATATGCCGATATCACCCCTTGAATATTTACGGCATATTTTAGATGAAACAAAATATATCATTCCTCATGCTAAAAAGTTGGACAAACATTTATTTAAAAAAGACGAGACATTGAAGAGAGCATTTGTCCGTTGCCTGGAAATCATTGGAGAGGCTACAAAAAAAGTTCCGTCTGATTTTAAAAGTAAATATCCAAATATTGAATGGAAAGAAATGGCGGGTATGAGAGATTTATTGATACATAATTATTTTGGCATAGACTACGACATTGTATGGGATGTTGTTGCTAATAAGATACCTGAACTCCAAGAGAAAATCGAAGAAATTTTCGGAAATGAATCGAAAGGGGCTAAGTAAAAATTACTAAAGTCGGATACCTCATGACACTACGGCGCATGACTAAATTAGTTTGTCGTTTACTTTTCATTATCCTCACGCTTCAGCTTTCGGGCATCACCTGTATAGGCGAAGAGCTTATTTGCCTGGACAGCATGCACAAGGAAAGCAGTTTGATGAAGGCCGGCGGCGACAAAGGCCCGGAGCCGTGCCTCTCAATTCCCCATTGCCCTTGCCATCTCAGCTTCACCGCCGGACCGCCCATGGTCCACGCGCTGTATTCCCCTATTATCTCGTCTGTCATGCCTTCAAGGCCTCAAACCATCAAAAGCATCGCGTACAGCATCTTTCAACCCCCAAAAACCTTCCTTTAATTCCTCGCTGTTTTATTCGCGGGCAGAAATTCGCGGGATGCGGCGCCGCTCTCGGCGTCTTATCCTGCTTATTTTGCCCATCCCTGTTTTGACAGTATAGGAATTTCCGTTTTTAATCTTTAAAAAGTCAAATAGATATATGAATCACACACACCTTGATCCCCCCTTGCCAGCAGGGGGGAATTGAGTCATGCCTTGCCCCGGGGGAATTTTTGAGATATCCCCCCAAGGGGAATTTTTGAAATATTCCCCCTTAAAAAGGGGGCCAGGGGGATGTCAATTCTTTTTGGTTGCGGCGGAGTAAGGAACGGTTTCAAACTGTTCCCTACTAAGCGTTCTATTTTCAGTCCGCCCGAAGGGCGATAAGTTACTTCATGCCTTTCAAAAAGGAGGCTTATGTTTTCGCAAATAAAAAGATTGCCCTTGCTTGCCGCTCTCATGCTTTATGCCGTGTCCGCGTCAGCCGAAGATCGTTATACACTCGATGACCTGATAAAGATGGCGGTGGAGAAGAATCCTTCGGTTGCAATCTTCAGGGCAAATGTCGAGGCCCGAAAGGGAGTGGTTGTCTCTTCAAGGGCCTATCCAAACCCTGAATTGGGTATCGAGGCTGGAAGGGGCCGCTCCCTTGACGGCCCTGATTCAGGGGGAGAGTATTCGATAAGCATCGGCCAGCCGATTGAGAGGCCGGCAAAAAGGCATTTCCGCGAGAAGGCCGCCGAGACCGGGGTCCTATCGTCGGAGAAAGAAAAAGAAGGCTATCTGCTGCTGCTCCGCTCTGATGTAAAGAAGGGGTTTTACCGGTTGCTTTATGACAAGAGGGCTGTGAAGGCCGCCGGGGAGAACATCGGCATCATGGATGGCCTCTTAAAGACCGCCGAGGTCAGGGTAAAGGCCGGAGAAGCGCCTGAGTTCGAGCTGGTAAAGGCCCGTGTTGAAAAATTGAGGGTTGATAAAGAGTTAAAGCGGGCGGAGAGCAGGGTCATCACCTCTAAAGCCGCTTTAAATGTCCTCTTCGGCAACACCCTGCCTGAAAACTTCGATATAGAGGGGGACTTTTTCATGCCGGAAAAGAGATTTGATCTTCAATCCCTTCTGGCAAATGCCGTGGAAAAGCATCCTCGTATGCTCAAGGCGAGGAGGGAGGCGGAGGCAAAGGGTTACACCCTCAAGATGGAAGAGGCGTCTGTCTTCCCTGGCATCACACTGAAAGGCTTCGCAGGCAGGGAACTGGGCAGGGAATGGTATGGAATCGGCCAGGTATTGATATACCCTGACCGCTTGCGAAAATACGACCTTTCCCTTAAAGAAGTCTTTGATGCTGTGGCAAGCAACAATGCCAACGCAGGCGGGAACATCATAGAACATGCTTCGGAGCAGTATATAGTCCGTGGAGTCGGTCTCATCAAATCCATCCAGGATATAGGCGACATCGTTGTCAAGGAGCACGGAGGAACTCCCGTCTTTGTCAAGGACGTGGCCGATGTAAAATTTGGTCCTGATACGAGGCAGGGGGCTGTTGTAAAAGACGGAAAGGGTGAGGCTGTCGCCGGTATCGTGATGATGATTAAGGGAGGGAACAGCAAAGAGATAGTGGCAGGGGTCAAGGCCAGAGTGGATGAGATCAACAGAAGCAACATCCTGCCGGAGGGGTTAAAGATAAAACCATTCTATGACAGGACAGACCTTGTGGAGAAGTGCATCGAGACAGTGACAAAGGCACTGGAGGAAGGGGCCATCCTTGTTGTGGTGATCCTATACCTCTTTCTGCGAAACTTCAGGGGCGCCCTTGTTGTGGCCCTTACGCTTCCGCTGGCGGTCCTCTCAACATTCATAATAATGTGGAAGACAGGGCTTTCCGCAAACCTCATGTCCCTTGGCGGTCTTGCCATATCCCTTGGAATGGTAGTTGATGCGGCAATCATCCAGGTGGAAAATGTCCAGAGACATCTTTCGGAAAGGGGGGCAGAAGAACACAGGCTGCCTGTTATTTTAGAGTCCATTCTTGAAGTTAGGAAACCCTCCCTTTTCGGGGAGTTGATCATCGCCATAACATTCATCCCTATCATGACCCTTCAGGGTATGGAGGGGAAGATGTTTGCGCCTCTGGCATTTACAGTGGTCATTGCCCTTTTTTCATCGCTGATACTTTCCATATTTGTGATACCCGTCCTTTGCTCCTTCATCATGAAGGGCGGGGAAGAGAAGGAAAGTCCGATAATCCACTGGCTGAAGATACCGTATATCCCGGTGCTGATATGGGCAATAGGGCGACCCAAGGTAATCACGGCCATTGCCGCAGGACTGCTGGCAGGGAGCCTGGCCCTCTTCCCTTTCCTTGGGACTGAGTTTATACCCACGCTGGATGAAGGTTCCCTGACCACGCAGGTGATCAGGCTTCCGAGCATCAACCTGACAGAATCTGTGGAGATAGAGAAGAAGATGC
>JACRGO010000135.1 GCA_016212295.1 Nitrospinota bacterium
GTGCCTTAATCCACTGTTGAGAGGACGCCGCATCTATAAATTCCCCTCTTGAGAGGGGTGGCCGAAGGCCGGGGTGTGTTAAGTATTTTCGTGGCTGTGCTTGCAAGCCGGCGGACCGTAATGTTTTTCAAGACAGCTTCTTAATTTAAGTTTCTCCAAGGCGATCAAACCGTTCTCGGCCCATTCGGCCTCCAGCCCCCACTTTTTCAGCATGGCCAGGAACACCAGCCTGTTAACAGGGTCATCTTCCACTAAAAGAATTTTACATCCCTTTGGAAAGGCCTCTTCCATTGCGGGGGATTCCATCTTCAGAGTTTTTTCTTCCCCGGCCCTTTTAGCGGACTTTTCAAAAGGCAAGATTACAGTGAATATACTCCCGCCGGCCGGCCGTCTTATGGCCTGCATTTCACCATCCATCATTTCCACCAGTTTCCTGGTAATGGAAAGTCCGAGACCGCTTCCTCCAAACTTACGGGTCGTGGAACTGTCCGCTTGAGTGAAGGGCTGAAACAGGTCTTGCATCCTTTCCAGCGGAATGCCGATCCCTGTGTCCTCCACTTCGAATCTGATCATAGGACAGGCTCCTCGCTCCATGAGCGCTCTAAAGTTTACTTCCCCCTTTTCCGTGAACTTAAGGGCGTTGCTCAGCAGATTCATGAGGATTTGCCGCAAGCGGTACCCGTCACCAAGAACCAGCCTTGGAACATCCGGGGCAATATGAGCGTTCAGTAAAATTCCCTTTTTTTGGCTCATTCCGGAAAAAAGAGAATCCAGGTCATTGATAATCCCATGAAGATCGAAATCCGTCTTATCCAGTTCAAGTTTTCCGGCCTCGATTTTGGAAAAATCCAGGATATCATTGATCAATGTTAAAAGGGCTTCTCCGGATTTATGGATTGTTTCCACTTTTTGCCGTTGCTCCGGGGAAAGGTCCGTTCCCAATAGAAGTTCCGCCATGCCGAGAACGCCGTTCATGGGGGTGCGGATTTCATGGCTCATGTTGGCAGCGTTGCCTTCACCGTCCCGCCGCTGTCATAGACGGAGGTCCCCAAGGAGTTCGAGGAAAAAAGAAATGCGTTTCCTTCCAGGTTGGCCACGCTCCTGGAGCGGTACGTTGCAGCCATGGCCAGGTTTTCAACAGGCTTATAGGCGATAGCGAGATTATAGGCAAAGGTCACGTCATTGCCATCCATGCGCCGGACCAGTCTTGTTGGAATCGCGCCGCCTATGAGCGTGACACCGTCGCTTTTCACCTTTCCATCTGAATATATCCCCCGCGCCCCGCCTCCCATGGATAGGCGGTCATTTATTTTGTAGCCGAAGGACGGATTCAATTCCACGGTTTTAAAGGTGAATTCCTCGGCTGTCAATTTTTGAAGGGCGCCATCCCACCTTTTGGAAAGGCCGAAGGGAACGGCCATGGACAGTCCGAACCTGAAATCGCCGGCCTGTGGGGAGACATAATGAAAATTCGGGAGATAGAACTGTTCCGGCCTAGAGCTGGATCCGGCTGGAAATCCAGCCACCTCGCCTGAAAAATCCACTTGCGGCAATTTTATGCAGCTCGCCCCGATTTCCATCCGGGCCGCGTCATCTTCCCATACCATGTTGGCCGGATTATAATAGCTGGGGTCCGCCCCGTGGGCGTTTGCCACGTAAGCCGCGGCAAGGGCCATTGAATTGGCGGATTGCTCAGGGATTTTATACCCTCCAGCGATTGCGCTGGAGGGTATAAATAACATAAAAAAAAACAGCGCTGCATAGCGACTTTGCATATATTTCCCTCTAAAATTCGCGAAAAGAGTAGCATAGGCGCGCCTTAAAGTCAAAGAAATTTTTTCGCAAATAGCAAGGCATGGCAAAACGCATACATATGGTATTTTGCCATAATCCCCTATTTGCCTTTATGTATAAGGGCCCCCCATCTTGCGTGTCTTTTCTGTCTTGCATTTTGCCATAGACACGCTTCCTTCCCTTCAAGCCTTTCCTGGCTTCAAGCCCTTTAAAATAGCGGTCTTTAGCTTTTTTTTATTCTGGCATGTTTAGTGCTCATATAAAATGTGTAAACGTTCAGGGGATAGCCATATAAAAGCGGGAATACTTTATTTTCGTTAGTTTTTCACATCCCCCTTAATCCCCCTTTCCAAGGGGGAATTTATTAGGCCGCCCAAAAGGGTTTTCTTTTAACTCCCCCTTGGAAAGGGGGATTAAGGGGGATGTGAAATTCGGCGCTTAACGCAAAACCCAGGAGTTTTCGTGAACGGTTACAAAAATATAAATAAACAACAACATAAATGGCAGGCAAACCATGATTATAAAAGTGCCGGTGCGAAAACTCAAGATAGGGGCCTATTTGGAAAAAATAGACCAGAGCTGGCTCTCCACCCCCTTTCTTTCCAATCGATTCGAGATCACCTCAGAAAAGCAGATCCAAAAGCTGAAGGACTCCGGCATCACGGAGGTTTATATCGATACCGGAAAGGGGCTGGACGTTTCCATTGAGGAGCAGAGCCTGGCAACGGAGGAGTCCCCGTGCCGGGAATACCTTGGGCTTTCCACGGACAGGCTATTGGTCAATACCATTCTGCCTTTCGATCTCTATATCAAGGACTCAGGGGACTATATCCTCTATTTGCGAAATGGGCTTCCGTTCCATTTGGAAGTCCATTACAAACTGGAGTCCAAGCGCGTAAATACCGTCTATATCGCCCAGGAGGATAAGGGCCTTCTCGAGAAATATGAAAAGGACCACGAAGAGGATAGAAGGCTGTCCCAGCAGGGACTGGCCCCGGGGTTTGAGTCCCAGGAAAAAGTCCGGCAATACAACGATTATTTAAATAACTACATGCCGGTGGAGCCCGGTATTTTTATCCCCGGCCTGAAGATTCCAGTGAACCTTTATTCGGAAAAGGAAACCGCGGTCCGCTTGGTTTTGAACGCGGAAGCCATTGTTCCGGAGAATGAAGTGTTTTCCAACGGGACTAATGGCTCCGCGCGAAGGAATTTTCTTATTCATGTTAATGACATGGGAAGGTACAAGAATTTTCTGAAGGAGCTTGCCTCCGGGAAAATCTCCGATAATTCCGAGAAGGCGTCCAAGGCGCGGGCGGCTGTGATAAAGGAGAACACCAAACTGGCGGCCAAGGATTTATTGGATAATCCGCGCAGCGGGGAAGCGATTAAGGGAGCTAAAGGCGCGGTTTCCGGAATAATGGAGACGATTTTAGAAAACCCATCGTCCTTTCTTGGCCTGATGAAAATAAATTCCTACGACTACTACACCTATATACACTCCATTAACGTATGCACCCTTTCCGTTGGTTTGGGGATTTCCCTTGGCCTGCACAAGAATGAACTTTTTTCCTTGTCCATGGGGGCCTTGATGCATGACGTGGGAAAGAGCAAGGTGCCCAGCAATCTGATCAATAAACCCGGAAAACTCACGGACGAAGAATTTGTTCTGGTGAAAAAGCATGTGTTGTGGGGAGAGGACCTTTTGAGGGCTAATGGGGACCTATCGAAGACGACATTAATCCCCTTGCTCCAGCATCATGAAAAACTCAACGGCGCCGGATATCCCAGGAAACTGGAGGGGGACAAAATTCACCTCTTCGGACGGATTTCCTCCATAGTGGATGTTTATGACGCCCTGACAACGGAACGCTCCTATAAAAAGGCGTTCAAGCCCTTTGACGCAGCGGCCTTTCTGTCGAAAAACAAGGAGGAGTATGACCAGGAGGTGTTCCGCCGTTTTGTCAAGATGCTGGGAAGCCAAAAGACTTGATTCTTCAGGCGATAAAACAGTCAATAGTCATTCGTCATTGGTAGCCCATGACTATTGATTAATGACAAATGACTATTGACCAATGACTACTTTAAAGGACAAACGAACATGATCAAACCTTTAGGCAAGGTTTTAGTGGAATGCGGCATTATCACCAACATGGACCTGAGCAGGGCCCTGGTCAGGCAAAGATCCAGCGGCAGCGCCAAGCGGATGGGCGATATTTTGCTGGAGATGGGACTGGTGACGGGCGAGCAACTGAAAGCGGCGTTGGAAAAACAGCATGACACAACGCCTTCGCCGATGGCCGCGGAACCACGGGCCCAATCATTTGCTCCGCGAACTCCCCCGCCGCCCCCGGCATTTTGTCCCCCCCAAACCCGACAGCCGGCGTCCCAGGGCCTGGAGACAAAAGGATTGATGGCGCTTCTTCAATTGTTGATTAAAAAAGAGGTCATATCCCTGGAGGAATATTTTCAGGAGGTCCAGGGAAATTAACTCGGCAGTATATAAATTTCCATTTTTTTTTTTGCTTATGAATCAATGAGATACTAAATATCGAAGAGGGAAAAACTTGAACATCGAACATTGAACGTCCAACGTCCAACATCGAAGTGTGTTAAATCCTTTCTTCCTTTTTCGACGTTCGACGTTCGATGTTCAATGTTCAATGTTCGATGTTAATTCTTTATAGTCCGCCCGAAGGACGATAAGTTCTTTTGCGATGGATTTGGTATCGTTCGGCATCGCCCTGATGCACGATAAAACGCCAAAGTCCACTGAGTCAGCGGCGAAGGGCCGCGTGGCCGGCCAATAGCAAAAGCACGCCCTGCCTTCACCCTAAAGACCAACAACGCCTCTCGTTTTTAAGTATTTTTTTATACCTTTTCCTTTTGACTTTCCCTGTAAATTCACCAATAATGATTCATCAATGAGCTTTACGCCCATTTGGCGAAGTCATTGGCCATTAGTCATTGATAAACAGGAAGACGCCTCAATAAACCAATGACTAATGACCGATGACCGATGACTAATGACTAATGACCGATGGCTGCTGGCCTCGCCAAAAGGGCGTTACTTTAACAAATTTTGAATACTTGGAAAATAATGAGAATCCTGGCCTGCATATATCTCGCTTTGGCGTTTATAGCTTCAAGCGCAACCCTTGTTTTTTCCCAGGATGATTCGCCCCTGGACGCCTTCATGGAAGCGGAAAAACTGGAGGCGGAATTGCAGTGGCTTAAGGATGAAACTTATGTCATCACCGCCTCGAAGACGCTGGAGCACATCAAGAAGACCGCTGCCTCCGTCACCGTGATAACGGACAAGGAGATAAGGAACATGGGGGCAAGGAACCTCATGGACGTCCTGTCCACTGTCCCAGGACTGGGAGTGACCATTCATAACTATGGCTGGTATGAGCTGGAATCCAGGGGCGTTAAGACCACTGAATCCGATAAAATACTGATAATGCTGAACAGCCATCCGCTGAACGTTATTTATAACGGCGGCGCCTTGCGGAATTACCATGATTTGATCATTGAAAATATAAGGAAGATAGAGATAATTCGCGGGCCTGGCTCGGCCATTTATGGCGCCAACGCCTTCCTTGCCGTGGTCAATATCCTCACCAAGGAGGCGGAAGACGTGGACGGAGCGGAGTTCACCTCCGGGGGCGGAAGTTACGGGACCCAGCAGTATAATCTGATGCTGGGAAAAGAGATAAAAGACCTTGATATCTTCGCCAACTTCAATTTTCTTGACAGCGGCGGCTTTAAGGGATTTGTCCCACGCGACACGCAAACCTCCAATGATGAAGGCATGGGGACCAACGCCTCCAAGGCCCCTGGTTATACCAATTCCAGATTGTGGAAATACGACCTGGATTTTGGGGCGGGATACCGGGATTTCGCCTTCAAGGGAAGATATATCAGGGACAAGAGGGGCTTGTTTTCAGGGGTCGCCAATGCGCTGGATGATAAGGGTTATCTCAAACTTGAAAACTACTTTCTGGAATTGTCTTATTCCCGCGCCATCGCCGCCAACCTGGACTTCAGCGCGAAGGTTTATAGAGACTACTCCTTCCGCGATTCATTTTACGTGGTTTTTCCCCAGGGCTACGCTAGCTCCCAGGGCGCCTTTCCAGAGGGATTTCTTGGAGCGCCCACGGAAAAAAATACAAAGCACGGCGCGGAAATCCAGTTGACCTGGGATTGGAATGACTCCAACAAGGCGATTTTCGGGGCCATGGGAGAATACCAGAGGCAATTCGATGTGAGGCAAAAATTAAACTTTGATCCCCTCACCGGCGCCCCGTTGGGATCTTTTCAGGATGTTACGCCGTGGGCGAACTGGAATAAAAACGTCTCCCGGAATGTCTGGGCCGTTTATGGGGAAGACATCTTTGATGTCATGGACAACCTCAGGCTTACGGCTGGAGCTAGATACGACAGATACAACGATTTCGGCGGGACCTTTAATCCACGCGCCGGCCTTGTCTGGGAGTTTATAAATGGCTATGATCTCAAGCTCCTCCATGGCCGGGCCTTCCGCGCCCCTTCCTTCATAGATATGTATGACATAAACAATCCGGTGATTTCAGGCAATCCGAACTTAAAACCGGAAAAAATAAACACCCTCGAGGCCAGCGTCGGGGCCGAATTTACGGAATCGATCAGCAGCCGGATCACTCTTTTCCGTAACAGCATTAGAGATGTCATAGCGCAATCCGATCCTGACCCTGTTACCGGGCTTCGCGTTTATGAAAATTCACAAAATGTGATTTCCGAAGGCGTGGAGTTGGAAATGAAAGCAAAGCTTCACGAGGGGTCATACCTTGCCATGAATTACACCTTTCAAAACCCCAGGGAGAAAATCACGGGCCGCTTGGCGGACGTGCCCTCCAATAAGGGGAATATCATGGCCAATTGGGAGATCAACGAAATTTTTCATCTTTACGGCCATCTATTCCTTAAGGGAAGAACGCCGAGGGCGGATGGGGACACAAGGAGCGATGTGCCGGGATACGGGACCGTGGACGCCACATTGATGGCGCGGAATTTTTTGAAAGGCTGGGAAGGGCTGGAACTGCGTTTCTCCATGTACAACCTCCTGGACAAGAAATACGCGGACCCCGCTCCTGCTGGCACCCTGCCGGAGGACTACCCCAGACCCGGAAGGAGCGTCTTGGGGGAAGTGCGATATATGTTTGATTAAAAGAAGAGGCACAAAGGAGCAAAGGGGCAAAGGCACTGAGGGGCAAAGGGCAAAGGGTGAAAGGCGAGAAGCAAGGGGCAGAGGCACTGAGAAGAAAAGGCACTGAGGCACAAAGGAGCAGAGGGAAAAGAATTGGAACATAGCGGTCAAGCAATGAAGATAATAATGCATTTCAAGCAAAAAATGCTTATACGCTTTAAAAAACTTTGCCCCTCTGTGCCTTTGTGCCTCAGAGCCTTTTCCTTTGCCCCTCTGTGCCTCATCCTTGCCTTCTGCCTTTTTGCCTTTGCGCCTCTACTCCTTCCCCTTCCCGTTAAGGCGCAGCCAAAACATACCATATACTTTTTTAACCCGGAAACCAATATTAATAACTTTGCCTCCCTGAAGATCGAGTTCGACACCTACCTTTCCAAGTTGGGGGAATACCAACTACAGCCTTTTAACGACAGGGATATCTTCGAGAAGTCCATTTCCGGGAAAAAGGACGGAATTTTGCTGGTGTCCAGTTGGCATTACAAGAATCTTAAGGAAAAATTTCCTTTAAAAGCGGTCCTTGTAGGAGTGTTCAACGGCAAATCCACGCAAAAAAGAGTTTTGTCCGCGAGGAAAGATACCGGGAATCCTGGTTTTTTCAAAGGAATGAATGTAGCTTCCGCCGGGAACAAGGAATACACTATGAATATTCTCAAGGAGATACTAGGAGGCCAAGGCGAAGATGCCTTGAGCGCCATACAGATTATGTCCGTCCCGAAGGACATCGACGCACTTATGGCCGTTGGCTTCGGGATGGCTACCGCCGCGCTTACCTCGGAAAACAGTCTGTTGAATCTTGAGAAAATCAATCCAAAGCAGCGCCAGCAATTGAAGCAGCTTGGAAAAAGCGGGGAAATGTTTCTGGCTATTGTAGCGGCGCCGGCGGATGCTGAACCGGAAAACAGACCGCTATTGGAGGCGCTGGCGAAGATGGGGGGCGCGCCTGAAGGAGAAAGCAAACTCAGGATGCTTGGCCTGGAAGGGTTCAGGGCGCTAAGCGCTTCGGAGACGGAGGCGTTGAAAAAATGAAAAAAATACGTGGTGGTTCGACTGGTTTAATTCGTTTAATTGGTTTGATTGGTTCAATTCGTTCGACTGGTTCGACTGGTTTGGTTTGTTCTTTGCGCCTCTGTGCCTCTGCGCCTCTGTGCCTTGGTTTGATTGGTTTAATTGGTTTTTGTTTGTTTTACTGCATGGCTGCGGCCGTGTCCGCTGAAGAAGCTGGAAGCATTCTGATTCTTAATTCAAATATGTCCACCGAAAAATATGCCTTGGCGCAGACGGAATTTAAATCCAGGCTGGAAAAAAGAAGCAATTTGGCTGAAGTTAACCTTGGGGAAAAAGAGATTGACGAAGCCGGGATCGAAAAAATAATCCGGGAAAAAAATCCAGAGTTGATATACTGCATAGGCTCAAAGGCTTATATGATGTCGAACAAACTGGCCAAGGAGAAAAAAACGGTTTTTTCCTCGGCCATCAATTGGCGGCGGCTCCCAATGGGCAGGAACACCTACGGCGTATCCAATGAGCTCCCTGCGGGAATGGTGTTGATGACCTACCGCTATTTCTTCCCTGGACTCAAAAAAATCGGCGTGTTATACAATCAGAATTACAATGCTGAATGGCTGAAAAACGCCGAGAAAGACGCGAAGGACGTCGGCATTGAAATAATAGCGGAATCCGTGAAAAATTCCAACCGGCTTGATTCCGCCCTGGAAGAACTCCTGCCGAAGGTTGACGTCCTTTGGCTTATATCCGACCCGGTCGTGTTATCAGGGCCGGAGTCGACTCTCAATATCCTCCAGAAGAGTGACTCCATGAAAAAGCCGGTCTTTGCTTATAACGAAATCTTTTCCAGTTACGGGGCCCTTTTGGTTATAGACGCGGACATTCCCACCATGGTGGAGCAGGCTTCAATGATGGCGCTTGACCTCTTGTCCAATAAAAAAATCGCCGAACGGGTCCCGAGCCCCGCCGGTTCCCACATAATCTTGAATATGAAAAAAGTCGAGGAATATGGGATTGAGCTGAACAAGGAGGCCATTGGGTCGGTGAATAAAATCATTAAGTAATAAATTTTAACCACGGAAGAACACGGATAAACACGGAAAAGATAAAAATGGGTAAATTACTCTATGAAGATTTAACATATAAAATCATAGGCGCCGCCAAGGAAGTGTATCGGGAACTGGGGCCGGGTTATCTGGAATCGGTTTATGAAGATGCAATATGTTACGAGTTAGGGATTTTAAAAATTGGCCACCAAAGACAAGTAGAATTGAATGTTCACTATAAAAATGCTGTTTTTAAAGGTAAGTTTCGTGCGGATTTATTAATAGAAGAGAAGGTTCTTGTGGAAAACAAGGCTATAAAAAAGATTACCAGCCATGATGAAGCTCAATTAATCAATTATCTTAAAACAACTCGCTTAAGGGTAGGTTTATTGTTTAATTTTGGAGGGGAGACGTTTGAGTATAAAAGAAGAATATTTTAATAATTCCGTGTTTAATCCGTGGTTTTCCGTGGTAAATTTTTCTTTCAGATGAATATGAAAGAAAAAACCCTTAAAAGAAGCATCCGCTGGAAACTCCTTTCCACCATGATCGGTTTCATCGTGGTCCTGGTGGCCATTCTGACCTTCATCCAGATCTCGGTCCAAAAAAAGATTCTGGAAAAGGAATTGGGACACCGGATCGCCTTGATGAAGGAAAAGCTGGTCGACCGGGGCAAGACCCTCTCCGGCAATTTGCACAATCAGGTGCAAAACGGGATCGCCGCCTTCAATCTGTCCCTTGTCAACGATGTTTTAAGAAAATCCGTTGACGAAGACAAGGATCTGCATTACGCCATTTTAATGGACGCCTCAGGCGCCGCCCACCTTCATACGCTAAGGCCTGAACTGGAGCAGGAAATCCTTTCCGGCAAGGAGGATATTTACGCGCTTAAGCAACAAAAATTCGCAATCAATGAATATGAAAGGGACGGCGAATCCTTCATGGAGTTTATCGTGCCGGTCCAAGTGAGCACGCAGCCCTGGGGAACTCTCAGACTAGGTTTTTCAATGGACTTGCTTAACGCGGAAATCGTGGAATCGCGTAGTGAAATCGCAAGGCAAACCCGCCGGATGGCGATACGTTCCCTTATCACCTCTTTAATCTTCATTGTCGTTGGGACCGGAATAGTCCTTTTAATATCCAATAAATTGTCCAGGCCCCTCATGGGCTTGACCAGGTTGGCGAATGAATTGGCGAAAGGAAACTTCGAGGCCGGAGCTAACGTCGAAGTGGATTCAGGCGATGAGATCGGCGTTTTGGCGGCGGCCTTCGCCGGTATGTCAAAGGACCTGAAAAATTCTTATGAAAAGCTGGAGGACTACAGCCGCACCCTGGAGCAGAAAGTCGCGGAACGCACGGAGGAGCTGGCCGAGGCGCACGACCAGGCCGTTTCAGCTAATAAAAGCAAATCCGAGTTTCTTTCCATGATGAGCCATGAAATCCGGACCCCCATGAACGCCATTATCGGCATGACACACCTCGCCCTGCAGACGGAACTCACTCCCAAACAGTGCGATTACCTGTCCAAGGTCCAATCCTCCGCGCAATCTCTACTAGGGATAATCAACGATATCCTGGACTTTTCCAAGATAGAGGCCGGGAAGCTGGACATAGAAAACGTGGATTTTAATTTGGAGGACGTGCTGAACAACCTTTCCACAATGGCGAGCCTCAAGGCGGAAGAGAAAGGAATCGAAATTTATTTTGCCGCCTCAAGCGATGTCCCCTTGTGCCTTGTGGGCGACCCGTTGCGGCTGGGCCAGGTCCTTATCAATCTGGTCAACAACGCAATAAAATTCACGGAATCAGGAGAGATAATCGTTAAAATCGACCCTGTTTCTGAATCGCCGGAGGTTAAGCAGCAGGGCCATGCCATGCTCCGCTTTTCCGTAAAGGACACCGGCATCGGACTCACCCAAGAGCAGATGGGCAAATTGTTCCAATCATTCAGCCAGGCGGACAGGTCCACCACCCGGAAATACGGCGGCACCGGCCTGGGCCTTGCCATTTGCAAGCGGCTGGTGGAGATGATGGGAGGAGATATCCGCGTGGAAAGCGAACCCGGCAAGGGGAGTTCTTTTATTTTCACCGCGAAATTCGGCCTTCAGGCAAGCGGGAAGGAAAAAAAATTACAGCCGCCTGTGGATATCAGGGGTTTGAAAATTCTGGTGGTGGACGACAGCAAGACCTCGCAAAAAATATTGCAGTCCTACCTTGAATCCTTTTCCTTTAATGTCACCATCGCGGGTTCTGGCAAAGAGGCGCTCCAACTGCTGGAAAACGCCCCAGCGAACAACCCCTATCAACTCGTGCTCATGGACTGGAAGATGCCGGAAATGGACGGCATCGAAACCGCTAACCTCATTAAAAAAAATAAAAGGATTTCCCTGGCGCCGACCATTGTCATGGTGACCGCTTACGGCAGGGAAGAAATAATGCATCAGGCCAGGGACGCGGGTTTGGGCGGCTTTCTCATCAAGCCGGTGAATCCGTCCGTGCTGTTTGAAACTATTCTTGACGCCTTCGGCAGGACCATTTCCAAAAGGCCCTTTGCCGCCAAGCCGCTTGCGGCGGAAGGCAAGGGCCTGGATAAACTCAAAGGGGCAAGGCTTCTTCTGGTTGAGGACAATGAAATCAACCAGCAGGTGGCGGCTGAGCTGCTGAAGAAGGCCGGCGTTGCCGTAACCATTGCCGTGAACGGGAAAGAGGCTGTCCGGAAAGTGGCTGAAAATGATTTTGACGCCGTGCTTATGGACCTGCAAATGCCGGTGATGGACGGCTACGAGGCCGCCAGGACAATACGCAAGGACCCCCGCTTCCAAGACTTGCCCATAATTGCCATGACCGCCCACGTAATGGCCAGTGAAAAGGAAAAATGCCTGGAGGCCGGAATGAATGACCACACTGGCAAGCCCGTGGATCCGGAAAAATTATTGGAGACCCTGGCCAAATGGATCAGGCCAGGCGCAAGGCAAGCCCTCGCTTCCCGAGAAAATTGTCAATTGTCAATTGTCAATTGTCAAGATCAAGGCAAAGCCTCCGCTCCTCTAAAAGAAGAAGGCTCTGAAGGCTTGCCGGAATACTTGCCAGGCATTGACGTCAAAGCCGGCTTAAAAAGGCTACGCGGCGACAAGACCCTTTTTCTTAACCTTCTCCGGAGTTTTCAGGACCGGCATGCCGCGGCCACTGAAATAAGAAATTTTTTAAACGCCGGCGATTTTGCCTCCGCTGAACGATTGGCCCATAATATTAAAGGGGTGTCTGGAAATCTTTCGGCCCAGGAATTGTACCCGGCGGCCGGTGAACTGGAGGCCGCAATAGAACGAAGGCAATGGGAACTTTTTCCGGTATTGTTGGATAAGTTTGAGAAAGCCCTGGGCGTGGCAATGCAATCAATCAAGCTTCTGGAAAAACCACCTTCCTTTGCGGAAACAATCTCTGGCGAACCCCTTGAGCTGAACATCGAAAAGGCAAAACCCATTCTGATTGAGCTATGGGGACGGATCAGGGAAAACAGCCTGGACGCGGACAACTGCCTCGGAAGCCTGAAAAAACATCTGCGCGGACAAAGGTTCGTGGAAGAGATGAAAAGGCTGGAGGACTCCCTAAGCGCCTTTGATTATGCGAGGTCCCAGGCCATCCTCGCTGAAATCGGAAAAACTCTCGATATCTCCTTCGCGGAGGCGGATAAATGACCAGTGATCGATCCAGGCAAAGAATATTAATTGTGGATGATATGCCGGAGGACATTAAATTCCTTGGGGAGGCGCTAAGGGCGGACTATGACATTATCATTGCCGTCAGCGCGAAAAAGGCCCTGGAAATCATAGCGGATAGCCCTCCTGACCTGGTTCTCCTTGATATCATGATGCCGGAAATGAATGGATACGAGATATGCGGGAGGCTCAAGGAAGACGAGCGGACCAAAAACATCCCGGTGATTTTTAACACCGGGAAGGGCGAGGTGGAGGACGAGATGCGCGGGCTTGAACTCGGGGCGGTTGACTATATCACCAAGCCCTTCAGCATCCCCATTGTCAAGGCCCGCGTTAAAACCCACCTCCAACTCAGGGTGTCCGGGATTCAACTGGAAAAGCAGAACCAAACCCTGCGCGAATTAAACAACATGAAGAACGAATTTATCGGAATGGCGGCCCATGACCTGAGAAACCCTTTGGGGAGCATTTGCGGCCTTGCGGATTTCCTCAATGAGAGCGAGGCCATTTTGTCAGCCCAGGAGCGGAGAGATTATTTAAGGACAATTGAGTCCACCGGCATGAGAATGCTGGGGATAGTGGACAACCTCCTTGATATTTCCGTTATTGAAAGCGGAAACCTGAAGCTTGAAATCGGGAAATGGCCGCTTGAGGAATTGTGCAGGGAGCGAATCCAGATTTTTGGAATTCAAGCCAGGAAAAAGAAAATCACGCTCCACCCGTCCTTTAATAAGACAGGTGATTTTCCGTTTGATAGAAACCAGATTTCCCAGGCGCTCGACAACCTGTTAAGCAATGCCATTAAATTCTCTCCCCTGGGCTCCAATGTTTATATTTCAACGGAAAATGACGGGAACATGGTAAAAGTAAGCGTCAGGGATGAAGGGCCGGGCATATCCGAGAATGACAAGGCCAGGCTTTTCGGGAGTTTTCAAAAATTGAGCGCCAAACCCACCGGGGGA
>JACRGO010000138.1 GCA_016212295.1 Nitrospinota bacterium
ACATTGACCTTCAGCTCAATCATGGCGCATTCCTCCTTTTAGGGGTTGTTAAACTTAAGCCTTTAAAAATCCAATATTAAGGTGAATGCGCCTTTTTTTCTACCCCCTCATAAATTTACACAAAAAATATTACACTACCGGTTTCATTGGTTAAGTTAGTTTAATTAGTTCAATTAGTTCAATTGGTTACATTGGTTACATTGGTTGAATTTGTTTTATTGGTTTTGGTTAGAGCATTTGTTGAGATACGTTATGAAGCTGTTAATTTTCTTCCAAACAAGTTCAGCTTGTTAAAACGGCCAAATTAAATCCAGAATCCTTGTGCCCCAGCCCACCCTTTGTTTGTCCGCAAGGACCCCTTTCCCTTCGTATTGGATCTCGGCGTTGGCAATCAGCGTTGATGAGATGGTGTTGTTGTATGCTACATCCTCCGGCCTGATGACGCCGGTCAGCACAAGTGTCTGTTTTTCATTATTGACCTTCACGACTCTTTTCCCTTCAATTTTTAAATTGCCGGAGGGCAATATCTCCGTTATGACTGCCGTCATGGTGGCGGTCAATTTATCGCTTCTGGAAGTGGCGCCCGCGCCCTTGAAAGCTTCCTTGTTGCTCGTTGTTAAAGATGGGTCCAAAGGATTGCCGGAGCCGAGAAAGTCGGTAATGCCCATGTTGGATCCCAAACCGAAAATCTTGGTCATGTTCAGATTTTCAGAAGAGTCCTTGGAGGTTGTAGTATTAGCCTGCTTGGAAGCCGTGGAGGTTTCAGCTATAAGTATGGTTACTATATCGCCCACCTTCGATCCCTTTGAATCGGCGAAAAGCCCGTTCTTGTCCGCGCCTTGGGGCCAGAGGGAACCTTCAGCGGTTTTTGCTTTATAAAGCTGGCGAGGTTCCTCTCCGATATCAGCGGGCGCCACCGACCCGATCGGTGTGGAACAGCCGGAAAATAAAAAAAGGCAAAAAAGAAAGAACGCGGGAAAAATGATTTTGGGGGTTTTATTCATTAAAATTCCACCTTTACCAGGTTCTCGCCTATGACCTTGGCCACGATCGTCTTTTCGGAGTCCAGGTTCATTACCTTTATGTAGCTGCCTTGAGGGCCGCTCTCCTGCGCTACCCCCACCGCGGAAATCGTCAGGAACTTGGACTCAAAAACAATCTTGACCCTGTCCTTTTTGTTCACCAGGGGAGGAACATCAATCATATTTTCAAGAATGGGCTGATTTTCTTGAATGGACTTCGAGGCCCGTTTGCCTATGATATCCTTGGCATCCGCGGGGGAAAGTGAATTTTCCTTCCGCGCCTCTACTTTCCCCATGTGGAAATCATCCTCTGTAAGTATCTCCCCTTTTTTTATGTTTCTGGAGGCAAGGGGCGCCTCGGTGGACGTTTCCACTTCCGCCTTTACCTCAATCCTTTCCGTCAGCCTGCCATCCACCATCAAATTCGCGTGAAGGAAAAGGTTTCCGGCCAATGGCGACCGGTTCAAGGGCAGGAATTCCACATCCAGCTTCCCCTCCGGCAGGGACAAATCGCCCCCTTCCAGCGTGAGGCTTTTTATAATTACATCGCCCCCTTTTTCCTTGAGGCCCTTTTCCAGATGCGCCCTGGCCATCTCCTCCAGACTTGCGGCCTCGACCTTCATGGTCTTCCTTGAAATCTTAACCTCCTCAGGCGCGGTGAACTCCATTTCATCGGTTTTGAACCGGTTTTTTTTCAAAATCCCGGCGATCATTTCCTTGTTGATGGATTTTGAAAGAACGCCGGCAGGCAGATTCATGACAAAAATGGACATGGCCTTTTCGACTTCCTTGTCCTCTCCACTGATCTTGGCTATATCTCCAAGGCTGATCCTCTCGGTGGCTACAACAGGATTTGCCTGCACCTCAACCTTTAGCGTGGATGCGGCGGCCCATCCGCTATAAAGCATTGCGGCAATGAAGAATATTGATCCAAGGATGAATTTCATTTGTTTAAGCCCTTTTAGTTTTTTACACATGCATTTTGATAATTCGTCTATAACAGTCCAATAAAACCCGGTGGAATTTTAGATTTTAAATTTATGATTTTAGATTTGTGGTGGTTTTTTTCTTTTTATATTCCTCCAATCTGAAATCCACAATCTGAAATTTCAAATGCTCTTATTTACCTCTTCAAGCCGTTGGCCGTTTGCAGCATTTCATCCGAGGACTGGATGGCCTTGGAATTGACCTCATAAGCCCGCTGGCCGGTGATCATGTTCACCAGTTCCTGTACGATGCTCACGTTGGAAAGCTCCAGAAAGCCTTGTTCCACGGTCCCGAATTCATTCTGTCCGGCGGTCCCGGTGGTGGGTGGACCGGATGCGTCGGATTCTTTATATAGATTTCTCCCTATGGATGAAAGGCCCGCCGGATTCACGAAATTTCCTAACTGAATGGTCCCTACAAGGGTCGGGGTGGTGGTGCCGGGCTGGGTGACGAACACCCCGCCCGTGGAATCAATGGAAATCGCCGTGGCGTCAGTGGGGATCGTGATTGTCGGTTCGAGGCGATATCCGTCGGAAGTAACGACCGCGCCCGTGTTGTCGAGTTTGAAGGAACCGGCGCGGGAATACGCTATTGAACCGTCCGGAAGGGTCACCTGGAAAAAGCCCTTACCGCTGATGGCCATGTCCAACTCGTTTTGGGTCTGGACAAAGTCACCCTGGAGAAATATCTTTTGTATGGCGGCAGGTTTAACGCCCAGGCCGAGTTGCACGCCGGTCGGGATCTGGTTTCCCGCTTCGGAAAGGGTGCCTACAAGCCGTAAACTCTGGTACATCAAATCCTGGAAGTCCGCCCTGCCTCTTTTATAGCCGGTAGTGTTCACGTTCGCCAGATTGTTGGAAATGACCGCCATGTTAAAGTCCATGGCCTCCATTCCTGTTGCCGCTGAGTAAAGTGACCTGATCATTTAAATCCTCCTTGGAAAAATTCTAAACTCTACGCAACGCGGCTGACTTCATTCACAGCCTTGTTGTTCAGATTGTCTATGCTCTGGATGACCTTTTGGTATGACTCATACCCCCTGGTCACTTCGATCATGCTGACCATTTCCATTGCGATATTGACGTTGGAGGACTCCAGCCCTCCCTGCAGGACTTCAAAATTCTCCGCTGGTTTGGCAGTGGACTTCTTGCCGGTTTCCTTGAAATAGTTAGTCCCTGTTTTTTCCAGAGCCCCGTAATCGGGGAAGTCCACTATCTTCAAATTTCCCACGGTCGCGGCCCCGGCGCCGTTGCTCACTGTCACCTGGCCATCCTTATCGATAGTAAAATCCTGGGCCGAAGGGACCACCCTGATCGGGCCATTTTGTCCCATCACAAGGTCGCCGTCCGGGGTGATCAATTCCCTGTTGCTGTTGAAGCGGAAACTCCCTGATCTCATGTAACGGGGGCCTTCACTGGTCTGCACCTCCAGAAAGCCTTTCCCGTCAATGGCAATATCCAAGGGATTTCCGGTTTTGGCCACCTGCCCTGGCGAGAAATCAGTTTTCAACGTCGCGAGCGCTGGATAAAGCTCCTTGGCTGTTCCAAAGCCCTTGGGATGGGAAACGGGTTCCGGCCCGGCCTTATCGTTCCTGTTGAATTTGGAGGATACGGCCTCAAAGGCAAGGAGGTCCTTTTTAAATCCATTGGTATTGACGTTAGCCAAATTACCGGCCAGGGCCTCCATCATTTTTTCCTGCTTGAGGCTTCCGGAAGCGGCTATGTAAATTCCGTTGTCCAAATTTTATCTCCAGCGTTTTTAAAATATTTTTTGATCCACCGAACATTGAGTGAGCAAGTTTTATACCGCTAACAATTTCTTGCGGTTATTTTAAAATTTATCAAATAAATCAATTGGTTGGAAATAAATTCGGTGCGCCAAAAAAACGTTGCTTTCAGGGGTGGAAGGCGGGCAAAACGGACAAAGGGGAATTTTTTGCCGGGCGGTTCAGGGGTTTGGAAATCGTAAGCAGGGGAAAATTCCAAATATCAAATCCCGAATTTTTAAATCCCAAATCCCAAATCCGCAACCCACAATTTCAAATGTCCTTCCCAGCGTCTTGGACTTGATTATTTTCCCAATGTCCAATACAGTAATATAGCCAACGTCTACTTATTTCTTGCGTTTACTATACATCAAAATTATTGTAAAACATGGAAAAGGAAAAATATAAAATACTGGTCGTGGATGACAGCAATTCCTGCCGCAAGGCGATCATCAACGACCTTTCCCCCCTGGACGCGAAATTTTTCGAGTCAACCGACGGGCGCCACGCCCTCATTTCCGCCCTTAAGATCAAACCAGACCTGATTACCATGGACGTGGAAATGCCTAAGATGAACGGCTTCGAGGCATGCAAGAAACTCAGGGGCAACAAGACCACCTGCGATATCCCCATCATAATGGTGACCGCCCTAGCCTCCAAGTCGGAATTGGAAAAGGGGTTCGAGGCCGGGGTGGCGGAATATTTCGTGAAACCCTTCGCCAAGGGCGACCTTTACAACTACGTTAAACGGCTTTTCTCCGGCAGGGAGGCGGAAAAATCCGGCAAGGCATTCATTGGAAGCAACGACAAGAACTCTTCCAACATAATCAGGATGGCCCTGGAAAAAAACGGCTTCGACATCTCGGAATATGAAAACGCCATGCAGCTTCTCGGCTCCCTGGAGGATGAAACCGACCTTCTGCTCCTGGATGAAAGCATCAAGGGGCTCAATCCCTACGAATTGACCAATCTGATCCGCAGGCAAAAGGAATTCGAGCACATCCCCATTGTTTACATAACGGAAAAGGGAGACCCCCTGAAACTCGTGAAGGCGTTGGACATGGGAGCCAACGATTATCTTCAAAAGCCCTTTTGGGACAGGGAATTGATCGCAAGGGCCAACGCCCTGGTCAAGTCCAAGCGGCTCTTTGACGTGGTCCAGGCGCAGAATAAAATCCTGGAAACCCTGGCCATAACAGACAAATTGACCGGACTGTATAACCGCCACTTCCTGGAGGAAGTAATTGACAAGGAGTTCGGCATCAGCGTCAGGCATAAGCGGCCCTTGAGCCTGGCCTTCCTGGACGTGGACCATTTCAAAAAGATGAATGACACGCATGGGCACCAGAACGGCGACCTTGTGCTGGAGCACCTGGGACAGCTTCTCCAGAAAAGTTTCAGGGTTTGTGATATCAAGGCCCGTTACGGGGGAGAGGAGTTCGTGGTCCTCATGCCTGAAACATCGCTGGAAAAGGCCGCCGCCAAAATGGAAAAGTTCCGGCAAGCCCTGGAAAAATATTCCTTGCCCTCCCTGGACGGAAGAACCCAACTGCAATTCACGGTGAGCATAGGCGTCGCGGGCACCGAGCAGGCAATCCAGACCAAGGAGGATCTGCTCAGGTTCGCGGATGAGTCCATGTACAAATCAAAGGAAAACGGCAGGAACCGGGTAACCGTGCACCAGAGTGGACAATAAGAAGAACATTGCTTCGCGAATTGATTAATGAAAATAGACGATTTTCCAAAAAACTGAGTAACTAAAGTGTCAAGTGAACTAAAGTGACTAAAGTTGCGGTAGGTTTTTTTATAGTAGAAAAATAACTTCCACAACTTTAGTCACTTTAAACTTTAGTTCACTTTAGGCACTCGCACCGCAATTCCGTTTATTTAAAAAAAATCTTGAAATTCAAATACAGCAAACTACAAGTCCTGTTTTTCCTCTGGGCCGGGCGGGAATTCGGCATGGAGCTCAAGGACGTCCGGGAAATCCTGAAGCTCGAAAAAACACAGCCCGTGCCCCTTGCCCCCTCCTTTTTAAACCGCATCATGAACGCGCGCGGGAGGGTCCTGTCAATCTTCTATTTGAACCAGTTCTTTAAAATCAATGCCGGACCGGACGCGGCGGAAGCGCGGGTGATGGTCCTGGGGGACAATGAAGTGCAAGCCGGGATTTACGCGGATTCCGTTTCAAGGATTGAATTCATGGAACCTTCCTGCCTCAACCCGGATCCAGGGCAGGCGCTTCAAAAAAACGTGAAAGGGTTCGTGAAGGGAGCGCTCGAAATAAAAACCTGTGAGAAAAAAATATTGCTCCTGGATTCCGGCGCCGTTATAAAATTCCTGAAAAAAATAAAATTCAGGCAAAAATCATGACCACCAAAAAAATACTGTCCTCTATCTATGAAAACACCAAGACCGTGCTGAAGTCCATGGCCGGTATAAAGACCTCATTGGATAAAATAGAGCCTGTCAGCCGCGAAACCCAGTCAGCGGATTATTGCATACTGATAGGAGTGACCGGCATATGGAGCTGCGTGATAATTTTCAGCTTCGACTCAAAAACCGGCCTCGCCCTTGCGTCTCGTCTCACGGGGAAGAAAGAGGAAAATTTTTCCGAGGAATGCGTGAGCGCGTTGTGCGAGGTGGCCAACATCATAATCGGAAACGCCTTGATTTCCATGGATGGGACCGGGTTCCACGGCAATCTCACCCTCCCGGCCTTCACCAAGGGGGGGAATATCAGTTTTTTCATGCCCACTGCCCCAATGGCAAACCTGATCACCTTGCAAATCGAGGTTGGGGTGTTAAAAATTTTCATTTCATCGAAAAATGAATGAACACGGCGCGGCATGGCCACAACCAAAATCCAAATCACAATTGTCAAATAACAAATAAATCTCAATAGCCAAAATAACAAATGATAAACAAGGAAATGGAATTGTTTTGGACATTCGGTAATTGTAATTTGTAATTTATTTGTCATTTGCTATTTGTCATTTGGAGTTTTGTTTTCCCTTTGACTGCGGCCATGCCGCGCAATGTAGGTATACATACATTATTAACAACATCAAAAACGTGGTATTTTACGGCACGGGAGAAAGATTGCATGGGCGCTGAAAAAAAAAGGACAGCTCTAATAGCGGACGACACCATCTTCATGCGGAAAATGCTTAGCGATATTTTTGGAGCCCACGGCATAGAGGTTGTGGCGGAGGCTGGCAACGGCAAGGAGGCGGTGGAACTCTACGAGAAGCATTTGCCGGATTTCGTCACAATGGATATCGCCATGCCTGAGATGGACGGGCTTCGCGCCTTGAAGGGCATAAAGGAGATAGACCCGGTGGCGGTGGTGATCATGGTGAGTTCCATGGGGTTCCAGGAAAAGGTGATCGAGGCCATCAGGCTAGGGGCCAAGAATTTCATCGTCAAACCCTTCACTGAGGCCAAGGTCATGGAGGTGGTCAACAAGTCCGTCCCGGCTTGAATTCAGGAAATTGTCTGATGCCTGATTTTTCAGTCAGGAAATTCGGAATCCGAAGCACGAATTCAAGTCTTCTATGTTTATCTTCATCGGGCGAATATTGGCTTTATCAAAAATACGAAACAAGGGCAAAAACACTGATTTCCAAATGACAAAAACCTAAATTTTCCTCTGCGGACTTTGCGTCTTTGCGGTCAATTGAAAAAAATGATTCTTCCTTTTAAATCAGGCGTTTTTCAGTTCCGGCTTGCGGCCCGTGACCCATTGTCCCTCCCCCCTTACAAAGGCTCCACTCTCCGTGGCGGCTTCGGGACCGCCTTTAAGAAGGTGGTTTGCGCCGTCAGAACCAAAGACTGCCTACAGTGCTTACTCAAGGAAAAATGCGTCTACTCCTATGTCTTTGAAACCCCGCCTCCAAAAGATTCGGAAATCCTCCGCAAATACGAGAAGGCCCCGCACCCTTTCATTATCGAGCCTCCCCTGGAGGACAAAACGGAATACAAGCCAGGCGATTCCCTGGACTTTCACCTTGTCCTCATAGGCAAGGCCCTGGACTACCTGCCTTACTTCATTTATACCTTTGAGGAATTGGGGACCATTGGGATCGGAAAAGGGAGGGGGAAGTTTGAATTGCTGGAGGTCCGGCACGGGGACCGGACCATTTATCAGTCAACCGACAAAAAACTTCAATCCATACCCGACTCAGATTTTTCCTCTTCAAGTGTTTTTAACGGCCAAAACGGTTCCGGCGATTTCCACGGCCTTGACAACTCCAACGGAGGCCCCTCCCTGTCCTTAAACTTCCTTACCCCCACGCGGATGATTGTTGACGGCAAACTCGTGACAGAGCCGGATTTTCATCACCTGGCAAGAACTCTCCTCCGCCGGATTTCCACTCTTTCCTATTTCCATTGCGATAAAAGGCTGGACCTGGATTTCAAGGGCCTGATCGAAAAAGCGAAAAAGGTGAAAACCCTGGACAGGAAAACAACATGGCACGACTGGGAAAGATATTCCGCCCGGCAGGATACAAAGATGAAAATGGGCGGGTTCGTGGGGAAAATAACCTTCGAGGGGGAGTTGGGAGAGTTTATGAAGTTTATAGAGCTTGGCGAGAGGCTGCATGTGGGCAAAGGGACGAGTTTCGGGTTGGGAAAGTATATTATTACGTTCAGAAAATTTTCCTTTAACCGCTCAACGCCGATTTTATTTCAAGCGGAAAAGGCAAATTTCTGAACGTAATAATATAATCAAACGTCTTGATGCACGGAAAATTTATTTTGGTTGCGGCCATGTCGCGCTATGAAGAAATGGAGCGGCGCGGGATTCCTCATGCGTTGCCTAATGCGGTCCTGAATAACCCGCAGCAGGTGGTTCCTGAAAGGGAGGGGAAATCATGAAAGTGATTTATGACCCGGAAGTCGATGTATTGCGCATTATTTTCAGCAATGCGCCGGTTGAAGAAAGCGATGAGGACAAACCCGGCGTCATCCTTGACTATGACAGCGCGGGCAATATTGTCGGCATGGAGATATTGGACGCCTCCAATCGCATGGAAAATCCCCGCTCGGTTGAGTATGCGGTCGCGAATTGACGCCCCTGTCGGCGCTTCGCCCCAAACCTTCAAAGACTGTGGTTGTGTGTAGATTGTAGGCACGCTGCTGTATGATGTGTGGATATTAATGGGGAGGACGGGAAAAGCGCTTCGACCGGCGCAAATACCTTTGCGTCCAGGTCTCCGGACAAATCTCCGGTCTGATCCAGGACTTAAAAGGTTCCAGATTCAAGGGGGAAAAATTCAAAAAGGAGCAAAAGAGTTATCGCGGCGAATTCCAGGAATTCCTCAAGGATTTTTACAGGAACAAGGAACCTTGAACTTTAATTTTTAATTTTGAATCTTAAACTTTTAATTTTTAATTTTATTTTATGAAAATGACCTCAGACCAAAAAAAGGAATACCAAACCGTCATCCTGGCGGAGTTACTGCATGATGTGGGGAAATTTCTGCGGCGGGGAAATGGAAAATACAAAGGATCTCACCCGGCTGCCTCCGCGAAATTTATTGAAAATTTTCACGACAAGTTAAAGAACGATTCCCTTTATGACATTGAGCTTGTAAAAACCCTGGCCCTTCACCACCATTCCATAAAAAAGAAAGTCTTTGGGTGCCCGTTACTTAAGGATAAGCCACAAACGGAAAAAGATCATTTTTGGCAATTGCTGAAAATCGTAAAGGTCGCGGATATTTATTCCTGCATGGAGCGGGACCATTTTCAAAACAGAAACAGCATGGTTGATAACAAAAGAATGCCTCTGGATTCTGTTTTTTCAAGCATTCATCTGGAACCTGAAGAACCCTTGGAGAAAAAACCAGGAAGATACCATGCTTGCCGCATTGACCCCTTAACTTCCTTCCCCGATCCCTCAGTTGATTTTTCCTCCTTGGGCGAAAAGGAGGTTCCTGGCCTTATCGCGAATTTCGAACGCCATATCCCGGACTTTTCCCGGCTGGAACAATTTGACGATGTGTTAACCGCCTGGCTCAACATCCTGGAGCCCTTCACCTGGGCCATTCCCAGCGACACGAGGTATGGACATTCCGACATCTCCCTTTTTGATCATCTCCGCTCTTCGGCGGCCATGGCGGCCTGTCTGCACAAACGCCACCTGGCGAATATGGAGACCGGAGAAAACTTTAACCGTAAATATGAATTCATGTTCATCGCCGGGGATTTTTCCGGCATTCAGGATTACATATTCCACGTCACCAACCTGGGATCAGGCGGCGCGGCAAAACGTCTCCGCGCCCGGTCTTTTTTTGTTTCCCTTTTCTCCGAGGCCGTCATCCATAAGATCATTCACGCATTAGACATTCCCCTTTTATGCAATGTTTTTTCCGCCGGAGGGAAATTCTTGATCCTCGCCCCTGATATTGACGAGACTGGAAAATTACTTCAGAGCGTCAAGGAATCAATTGAGAACGAAATCCACTCCACCTATTTCAACCAATTTTCATTTCTCATGTCCTGGATGCGCATGGAAGAGTTTAAAGCGAATTTTAAAGTTTATAAATTCTTCAAGGTCGCGGACGAGATGTTCCACAGACTGGAAACCGAGAAGACTCAAAAATACCGCAATGTCTTATTGGACCAGGAAAAAGGCGCATGGCAGGAAGAGTCTTTCAAGGCAGGAAAGCTTTATGCGGGTTATAAGGAGACAGGAGATTGTAAAATATGCGGAAGAGGTCCGGCGACGCCTGAAATTTATAATGACCGGAAAGGGTTGGACGAGGATGAAGAAAGAGACACCTGTTTTTTGTGTTACCGGGACAAGTTTCTTTTGGGCCAGACTCTGCCGCGTATCAAATTTGTAGCCTTCGGCAGGGGCAAGTTAGCGGATGAAGAGAAAAAGAAAAAAATTGTATTGTTCAACGGAACTGAGGATAGCAGTCTCGATTATTATGCGGACCTGCTGGAGCGGCCTGAAAGCTCGCGGGATTGTTACCTCATCCACGCATTGGAGGAGACCAAATCGGATTGGAATGTCTTTGGCGGTAAGCCTTTTTTGAGGAAGTATTACGCCAATCATGTCCCAACGGTAACGGAAGACAACAACAAAACCACAATGTGTTTTGAGGATATCGCCAAATTGTCCAGATGGGAAAAGAAAGAAAACGGGAAATCAATAATATTCGGCGCGGAACTCCTTGGGGTCCTGAAGGTGGACATGGACAATCTTGGCTTCATCTTCAGCAAAGGTTTTGAAAACCCGTCAAAGCTCGAAAAAAAGAACGAATCAGGGAAACCGCTCCGGGAAATTGACCGGAAGACCGCTTCCCGGTTTCTGACCATGTCAAGAATGATCGAGCTCTTCTTTTCCGGTTGGATGAAAGAGATCATGGACAAAAATCGGGAAGAAGAAATCATTTCGGAACTGAAAAGGAGCGGGAAGATAGATGTTGACCGCTTTGCAAAATACATAGGAGAAAGCCCGGTTGATTTTAAGAATATTTACACGGTTTATTCCAGCGGAGACGATATGGTCCTGGTTGGTCCTTGGGAGACCATGATTGTTTTTTCCATTTTCCTGAATATGCGATTCAGGAAGTTTACCAGCAACAACAAGCACATTACCCTGTCCGCCGGGCTTTCCTTTGTGAAGCCGAAACACCCCATCGCCTCGGCCATCCGCCAGGCCGAGGAACTTTTGGAAAAGTCCAAGAGAGAGGGAAAGGACAGGATAACCTTTTTCGGGACCACGGTGGAGTGGGAGAAACTCCCGGACTTGGTGAATTTCTTTTTGTTTCTGAATGAGAAGTTGATGGACAAGGATTCAAAAATCAAGACCGGCTTTGCCCACAGGCTTTTTGAATACCACCGAATGGCATTAAGTTTTTTTGAAGAAGGAAAAATAGAGGGCTTAAAGTACCTATCCGCCCTGAGTTACGATATGGGAAGGAATTTGATCAAGCGCGATGCACAAGGGAAAATAATTAGAGGAATGGAGGAATATATCGCTCTTCAGCCTTTAATAAATGATTCACCCAATAAAATTTCTCTGATTTCTAAAGTGAAAATACCTTTATTTTGGGCGCTTTATAGAAATAGGAGAGCATAATGAATGTTTTGATAATTTCTGATAATTTTGAAAAAGAATATTTGCCTCAAGAAAAACAAGAAGATTTTGATTTTATAAAATGGAAGGAAGAAAAAATCAAACCTTCTTTGAATGAATACGACATTTTTGTCATTGATCTTTGCTTTTCAGAAAACAGAGATAGTTTGAATTTCATTAAAGACGTCTATTTAAGCTTAGAACAGAAACTAAACCGAGAATTAATTCAAGAGGGTTTAGTACTCATAATAATTTCTGGATATGAAAATAAAAAAATTTTCGACTATGAGAATATTGAAGAAGAAGGGGATAATAAAAACCAAGAGGGGTCTTCAAAATATGGCCCAGAAATGATTGACAAGGTAAAGCTTACGTATGATTTTTTGAAAAGAATCGACGTTGAGATTTATAACAGAATTGAATTTATTGTCGGCAAAAGGTTTGCCAAACCATCTGAAACAGTATTTTCAGATTACTTTAATCATGTCAGTAAATTTTTTATGACTTTAAATTTGCACCTTAGCCAGGATGATAATTTTGAAAAAATCTCCAAAACTGCTGGCTTTGGAAGTGCTTGGGTTTCTTTTGGGAAAAAAACCGGCAAAGGTTTTTTATTAATTTTCCCCGGATATGATTTAGACAAAAAAAAGGATTCCTTCATCGCCAT
This sequence comes from Nitrospinota bacterium, assembly GCA_016212295.1. Taxonomy (GTDB): domain Bacteria; phylum Nitrospinota; class Nitrospinia; order JACRGO01; family JACRGO01; genus JACRGO01. Next base: position 12,537 of record JACRGO010000138.1, read on the forward strand.
ATCAAAAATTTTAGATATTTATTATGAGAAACAGCAAAAAATTATATTTGAAAAGGAAAACGATTCAGGAAGTAAAACACAACCGGCACCAGTCTAAATAGTGAATAGCCGTTTACAATTTTTCTTAAAATACTTGCAAATGAAAGGAGGAACAGTAAATGCCAACTTTTTTTTATCAAGACGATTCAAAAAAAGAAATTAAGGAGGAATTCCTAACCAACAAAGCCAAATCCTGGGCGGAAAACTTTATTTCTCCAAAACAACCAAAGGAGAGATGGGAAAGAAACCCAAAATTGACCTCCGCCCAATTGCGGCGGTTCCATATCGAGGCAAAAACCCTGGAGGAACGGGTCCGCAATATGGAAAACCCGGAAAAAGAGTTCCCTGGACTCAGGCCCCTCGTAAAAATGCTGAAATCCAAGGTGGCCTATGCCTGCCCCAATACTGGAAGAGACAGAAAAGTCCCGGATGAATTTCGGAAATATATAGAGGAGATGGTGGACCACATTGAGGACCACCGGGACTTCATGGCCTTTGCCTTATGCTTTGAGGCTGTGGTTGGATTCTTTTACGGACAAGGAGGGAGATAAGATGAAACTCTTAGGATATAAAAAAATCAATGGAATTATTGAAGTGGTTACCGGACTTCACATCGGCGGGAGCACGACAATCATTGAAATCGGCGGCAAGGACAACCCGGTTATAAAGAACCCCATCACCAAGGAACCATACATACCAGGGTCTTCCATCAAGGGAAAGATGCGCTCTCTTTTGGAATGGAAACTTGGAAAAATCGACGCAGACCCCAATAGCAGGGAGCGGGGAGAAGTTCATAAATGCACGGACGATAAATGCCCCATCTGTGTCATCTTCGGCACGTCCGCCGATGAGGCCGCCCTCGGTCCCACTCGCCTTGTGGTCCGTGACTCAGTTTTGAATGATGATTATAAGAAAAAACAAAAATTAAAAAACCCCAACTGGACCGCCTTGGATCTCCTGGAAGATAAGTACGAAAACACCCTCAACCGCATAACCGCCAGGGCCAACCCCAGGAATTTCGAGCGCGTGGTCGCAGGCGCGGAATTTTCCTTTGCCATGACCTACAAGGTCTTTGAAAACGGGAATGGCGATAATTTGGATGTAGGGCTTTTCCAACACGTTTTTGATGGCCTAAAGCTCGTGGAAAGCGATGCCTTGGGCGGAGCAGGCAGCCGGGGCTGCGGACAGGTCAAATTTAAGATAAGGGGCGCTGATGGAGAGCTTAAAGGTTTGGAAGCCATCGATATAAAAGAAGATTTCCCAACAGAAGGAGTTCATGACGCAAAATGACGGATTGCCAAGGTTTTACTATCGAAATTGACTTGAGGTCCTCCTTGGGCACGCCCTTCCAATCGGACACCTTTTTCGGCCACCTCTGCTGGTCTCTCCGTTTTCTTTGGGGAGAGGAAAAACTTCAGGAATTTCTTAGCCGTTATGAAAACAGGGAGTCCCCTCCCTTGCTGCTGAGCGACGGCTTTCCCGTGGGTTATCTCCCCAAGCCGGTCCTGCCTCCCGTTAGCCCGACGGATCTGGATCGAATCGTAGGAAAGGAAAACAGAATTCACAACTCGTTCATGATCAAGGCCATAAAAAAAGCGGTCCTTATGCGAAGAGACATTTTTTTTGAACTTCAACAAGACGCCATTACCCCTGAAAAACTTTTCAAGGCCATGAAAAGCGCATATAAGAATGAAGAGGGAACGGAAGGACCAGGAATCAAGGAGTCCATTCAGCATAACACCATCGACAGGATCACAGGGTCGGTGAGGGATGGAGGACTCTTTATTCATGAGGATACCTTTTTTGAACCTGAATCTTCCCGTTTTGAAGTTTACCTGAAGACCAACTGTTTTTCCATGCGAGAGCTTGAGAAAATATTTGAGTACATGGGAGAGGGAGGTTTTGGGCGGGACAAATCCACAGGCAAGGGGCATTTTACTTTCCAAATCCGGGAGGGAATAAATTTGCCGGAAACGGAAAATCCCAACGCCTTCATGACCCTTTCTTCTTACATTCCCCATGCGGAGGCGCCCACCAGAGGCCATTACCGGACCCTTCATAAATATGGAAAACTGGGAGGGACTTATGCCCAGGGTTCGCCGGAAGCACATAAGAATCCCTTTAAGAAGCCGCTCCTCATGTTCGCGGCTGGCTCCACCTTTTATGATCCCGACTTTAAAAGCGGCAAAATATATGGCTCGCTCCTGAGAGAGGTGCATATAAATAAAGATATTCGTCATTACGCCTACGCCTTTCCCGTGGGTATAAGGCTGGAGGATAAGGGTTGTTAAAATGAAACATTACACCTTAAAATTTGAAATCCTCTCCCCTCTCCATATCGGCGCTGGAGAGGAAATGGACCCCATGAGCTACATCATAAAGGGAAACCGCTTGTACCGCGTCTCCTTTGAAAAATTTGTTTCCAGGATGGATGAATCCCAAAGGTCGGAGTTCGAGTCAGTGATCGCAAAAGGCAATCTTGTGGACTTGCGAAGGCACGTCATAAAAAAACTGGACCTTGAAAGCGAAGCCCTTTACTCCGTGGAAGCGTCGATGCAAATCAGCAAACTCTATGACTCCAAAATTGGAGACATGGAGAATCAGTTGCTGATCCACCAGTTCCTGAGGACCGAGGACGCAGCCTTCCCCCTCATTCCCGGCAGTTCCCTGAAAGGGGCCATCCGCACCGCGTTGGTCAGCGAAATGGCCGGAAGGAGCGGACTTCCCAAGCCCAGGGAACCCAGGGAGGAATACGAATTCGAGTTCAAGGTCCTGGGCTGCAAGGACGCCAAGGAAGACCCCTTCCGTGGAGTGAAGATAAGGGACAAAACCCTCTCCCATGATGCCGCCATAGTGCGGGAAATACGGAACATGGCCAAGGGCAAGGGAAGAGGATTGCAACCCAACAGCATTCAGATCATCGCCGAGACCACGCATTCCAAAATCACCGGTAAGGAGGTCCACTTTGAAACAGACCTGCTTATTGACGACGGCCTCTTCTCCACCCGATTTCTTGGCAAGACCATCACCATTGACCAGATAGTGAAATCTTGCACCGATTTTTACATGGACAAGATGGAAATGGAGCACGACAAATTTTATAAAGGAAGCGCGGCGGAAAGCACGTCCACCTTTCTCTTGAATACCGAATTCGATGATGATTCCTTTCCTCTTCGCCTGGGTCGCTTCTCCGGGGTGGAATCCGTCACCCTGGATGAATACCGCAACCCAAAACCGCCCGGAAAAACCGGAAAATGGGGGACCTCCAAAAACTTGGCGGAAGAAAAATATCCCATGGGATGGGTGAAGGTCACGGTTGAATGTAAGGATTAGGCGTGAAGAGCCTTTCAAAGTTCAAGGTTCAAAATTTAAGATGGTAAGAGATGAGCCCAGCCTTGAACCTTGAACTTTGAACCTTGAATCAAAGCCGATAGGCTTTGGAGAATAAAGGATTGAGACGGCAAACTCTCTGGCAAACACTCCGGCAAACCCTCCGGTTGGAATGGCTGACTTGATGAATAAAGGATTGGAAAGGCCGTGAGACGTGTCCGTTTACCGTGTCCGGGAAAAGATAAAAAATCGTGGAAGGAAAAAACGGACACGGAAAACGGTCACGGAAAACGTTTTTTTATCGACTTGATAAACATGCAAAGCGAAGTGAGCCTCACTGTTTTTGTGAGAAGAGAGAAGGGGAAAGAAAAAAGAGAAAGGAAAAAACGTGGGAAGACTTTGTTTCTTTTGCATGCCCGCCGAGCGGCGGTGAGGACTGGATGGGGCCGGAAAACCTATTTATAAATTTTCACGCCCGGAATTTTTTCAAAATGTTTATCGAGGGTGAAAACCGCAAGGTTATGCTCCATGGCTAGGGCCGCGATGAAGATATCCGACAAAGGAATCGTCAGTCCGTCTTTTTTCAGCGATGCGGAAATTTGGGCTGATTTTTCCCAGAGAGACGCAGACATCTCGATATGCGGCAATCCCGAAAGAGCGCTCTTTATTGCCGCCCTTTCGGTTTCCGATTTTACTCCTTGCAAAAGCTCAAACATGACGATGCCGCATACAAAAACAATTCCGCCGGAAATCAGCCCTTCAAGCCTCTTTCCCGCATCGGATTTGTTTTTAAAAAACTCGATCCAGACACTCGTATCCGCGAGAACGCCGCCGGCCCTATTGCCCAAGGAGTTTCTCCCGTTCAGCCTGCGCTTTCAGTTCAAGCTCTTCTTCTTTTTGCCAATCATAATCAATCCGGATCTTTCCCCGCAGCGCCAGAAGTTCCTTCACCTTTTTCTGTCTGATAAATTCTTCCATGGCGATGACAATGGCCTTGGTCTTGGACTTTTCTCCGGAAAGCTTCTGAACCTCGGACAGGAGCTCGTCGGGTATGTTTAATGTCGCACGCATATATGTCGCCTCCTATGTATGCTTTTATTGTATGCGGCGATTACGGTGATGTCAAGAAAGGAATTTTAATTTAGGAGGAATATGGAGTATCTTAGAAAAAAAGAGATTGATAATCCCTTGGGAAGCCTGAATGCCTTTCTAAAAAAGGCGGATGAGCCCACGCTTGTGGAGGCGTCCGCTGAAATCAATTTCTTATCCCACATGGGGATTGCGAAAGATGATAGGGTTGTTTTCTTGAGCAGTGACACGGATGAGGGAGAAATGGCGGCAAATTCCCTGGCAAGGAAATTAGAGAATATTAAAAAAATCGCCCATGCCCTGCACGGCAAGGCAGCAAAGCTCGTTTACCAGAGTCCGGCGGCCGGAGACGTGACGGTCTTTGACCATTCTCCATATTAAAAAAGTTCAAGGTTCAAGGTTCAAAGTTCAAAGTTTAAAATTAAAAAATAGCGGGAGCCATGGACTGAAGGGAAATAACCCGCTTTTAGGCCCTTATAGATTCACATCGACACAAAATTGTCTATGCTTTGTAACATGTTGAAAATAAAGATGTTGTTAAGCCAGAAACCGAATAGGCTGTTCAGTTGGATACTGTATACCTACTGCCCCAGAGCGGCCGTGAAAAAACATTGCGCCTTTTTTGAAAATTTCAAATATTTTTGGCTAGCCTTACGTATATCACCATCTACCTTGAACCTTGAACTTTGAACCATGCCTAATCTTTATTTAACCGAACAAGGCGCCGTGCTCCGCAAGACCGGCGACCGCTTGATCGTGGAAAAGGACGGGGAGGTCCTGCTGGACGTCCAATGCCACAAGATCGAGGCGGTGCTCATCTTCGGCAATGTCCAGTTCACCACCCAGGCGGTGAAGGAGCTTTTCGAGCACGGGATCGAGATGGCCCTCCTGACGAAAAACGGAAGGCTCGTCGGCCAGATCACCTCCCCCTTCACCAAGAACATCGAGCTTCGGATCGCCCAGTTCGAGAGGCACAGGGACGAGGATTTCAAGTTGGAATTCTCCCTCTCCCTTGTGGCGGGAAAGGTCCGGAATGCCCTCCAGGTTTTGAAGACCTTTGCCTGCAACCATGCGGAAACAGACCTGACGGAGGAAATCCAGGGATTGGAATCCTCGCTGAGGACCCTGGAAAACGGAAAGATCGCTGCGGAAGGTTTGAACGGCACGGAAGGAAACGCGGCCAGGGCCTACTTCGCTGGATTCGGGAAGATGGTCCGGAACGGGTTCGGTTTCGAGGGGCGGAAGAAACGTCCACCCACGGACCCGGTGAACGCCCTGCTCTCCCTGGGGTACACCATGATCTTCAACGAGATTTCCTCCCTCCTGGACGGTCTGGGCTTTGATCCCTATCTGGGCTATTACCACAAACCGGAATACGGCCGGGCCTCGCTTGCCTCGGATCTGATGGAGGAGTTCCGCGCTCCCATCGTGGACCGCCTGACCCTGAGATTGGTCAATAACCGGATGCTGGCGGAGAAAGATTTTTACAATAACCCGAAGGGAGAGGGAATCTACCTGACCCGTGAGGCGTTGAAGAGGTATTTCGCGGAGTACGAGGAATTCATCGGACGGGAGTTCACCCACCCGGACACCAAGGAAAAGACCTCTTTCCGAAAGTGTTTCCGAATCCAGGCGGAAAGGCTCGCCTCCGCCATCAAGGGGGAGAAGAAATACCTTCCATTCCGATTGGAGAAATGATATGTAGTTCCCAGGGGACAGAGACCAGGGGGCAGGAAAACCTTGAATATTATTAACCGTCTCAAAATAGAACGCACATAAAAATTCCCCTCCTTGGAGGGGTGGCGCGGAGCGCCGGGGTGGGTTATATCAATACTATTTTGAGACGGTTAATAAATGTTGAACTTTGAAAAAGATGAGATATGCTTTATCTAATCTCCTACGATATCCCGGACACGCCCAGGCGGACCAAGGTCGCGAAGATATTAAAGGACTTCGGCGACCGGGTCCAGTACAGCGTGTTCGAGTGTCTCCTGGATGGGGAACTCCTGGAAAAAATGCGCTCCAGATTGGAAAAGGTTTTGGTGGAGGCGGAGGACAGTCTGAGGATTTACGCCCTGTGCGGCAAGTGCGAAAAAGGAGTCACGGTGATTGGCCAGGGAGAGGTCTCAAAAGAAGAGAAATATTATATTTTATAAGGGGATAACGGAGCTTTGAAAAACCCTGAAAAAGGAGGGAAGTTACGGGAAGTGTATTAACTCATTGAAAAATGAGAGAATTTTAGCAATACCAGACCTGAAAATCAGTTCGGAAAGGGGGTGAAAAAGATATGAAAAGAAGAGGTTATGAAAAACATGGTTGCAACGTATTGATTTTAAATGGAAAAAATGGCCCGCGGTTGGAATGGCTGACTTGATGAATAAAGGATTGCGACCGGACCCTCGCTCACCGTGCCGACGTCACTTCCCATCGGTTGGAATGGCTGACTTGATGAATAAAGGATTGCGACGTTTCAACTCTTTCACGGCCTCCTCGAAAGTCTTTTTTGTTGGAATGGCTGACTTGATGAATAAAGGATTGCGACCTTGTTGTTTCCTCTCTTTCGATAAGCCGGGAACATTGTTGGAATGGCTGACTTGATGAATAAAGGATTGCGACCCAAGCCTGGGAAGAGTTTGACTTGACTGTTGAAGAAGTTGGAATGGCTGACTTGATGAATAAAGGATTGCGACAAGAAAAGTGCGGATGTCAGATAAATTCCGATGATGAGTTGGAATGGCTGACTTGATGAATAAAGGATTGCGACAACCCGCTTCGCGGAGGGAAAGATAAAGTGAAGAGTGAAAGGAAAGGACCTGGAAGTCCGGCTGCGCAATAAGCTCAACTTTCACTTTGGCTTTGTCTTTCTCTCCCTGGCTGGCTTTATCTTTATCTCCGGCCTTGCCGGGCCGACAACCCGCTTCGCGGAGGGAAAGATAAAGTGAAGAGTGAAAGGAAAAGACTTGAAAGTCCGGCTGCGCAATAAGCTCAACTTTCACTTTGGCTTTATCTTTATCTCCGGCCTTGCCGGGCCGACGGCCCGCTTCGCGGAGGGAAAGATAAAGGGAGGAGTGAAAGGATATGAAGGATTTCAGAGACCTGATAGTCTGGCAAAAGGCGGTATTGTTGTTTGAACAATGCGTTGCTGATACGAAAAATTTTCCCAAGACCGAAGCCGCGAGAGTGATAATAAACCAGATATTAAGAAGCGTTGGTTCCACAAGCGCGAATATTGCCGAGGGATTTGGAAGGAGAAAGGGGAAAGAATATGAGCACTATCTTTATATCGCTCGGGGATCAATTAACGAGAGTCTGGATTGGTATGAAAAATTAAAGAGGTTAAAGTATATTGATGAGGCATCATTTTCGGAAAGGCAGGGAACGTGCAATGAGATCAGGGCCATGCTTACAGCTATGATTGACAAGGTTCATGTATGATCTTTCACTTTGGCTTTATCTTTATCTCCCTGGCTGGCTTTATCTTTATCTCCCTGGCGGGCTTTATCTTTATCTCCGGCCTTGCCGGGCTGACGGCCCGCTTCGCGGAGGGAAAGATAAAGGGAGGAGTGAAAGGATATGAAGGATTTCAGAGACCTGATAGTCTGGCAAAAGGCGGTGGGATTGTTTGAGCAATGCGTTGCTGATACGAAAAATTTTCCCAAGACCGAAGCCGCGAGAGTGATAATAAACCAGATATAAGGTAAAAAGTAAAATTTCTATACCGCCAACTCACGGAGCAGGAAGGAAAGGGCTTTTTGCAGGTTCTCTTGCGCCCCCGGCGTGAGGCTTTCCACCGGCCCCCAACTGTATCCCTTGATCCCCAGAAGATACGCCGCCGGACGCCGGTTATACAGTTTGCGGGCAAGTCCCAATACGTCGCCGGCGTCCAGTCCATGCGTGAAAAAAGACATTCGTGATGAAGCCTGGACCTCCCGGAAGGAAAAACCGTCGATGTCCTCCCTAGACGCGTCCACGAAAACCACTAAATCCTTCCCGGATACAAGCAAGGCGTCCTCGATATTCAATTGATAACTGGAATGAAGCTCTATCCGGGACTCCAAAGGGCATTCGCTTTTTTCCAATGAATCAATGAACAACGGCCCCAGGCCGTCGTCCTCCCTCCCTGGATTGCCGTAGCCGTAAACAAGAATTTTCTTCGCGGCTGGGTCTTGAAGATCCACTACTTTGGCCTTTCAAATTGATCCACGGTTCTAATTTTACAGTTATTAACAGTCTAAAAATAGTATTGATATAACCCACCCCGGCGCTCCGCGCCGCCCTTCCAAGGAGGGGAATTTTTATGTGCGTGTTCTATTTTGAGACGGTTAATAACCGTTAACAGTGAACTGACAACCGTGAACGCTTAAGTCGCCTTTTCATCAACCAGCATACCATTGGAATCGTAAATCGAAACGCGCAGGGGAATTTCCCCCAGCGCGTGCGTGGCGCAACTCAGGCAAGGATCATAGGCCCGGATCGCGACCTCCAGATGGTTCAACAGCCCATCAGTGATCTCCTTTACTCCGGTGAGGAAGGCTTTCGCCACATGCCCGACGGCGCGGTTCATGGCCTCGTTGTTATTGGTGGTGGAAACGATTAAATTGCACCTGGCGACGCTGTCGTCGTCATTCACCTCATAGTGATGAAACAGGGTCCCGCGCGGGGCCTCAACCACGCCGACTCCTTCCCTTTGGCGGGCGCCTTTGGCGATAAGGTCATTCCCCTGCAAATCAGGATCGTTCAGCAGTTCCTTCATCTTTTCCGCTGAATGGAGAAGTTCAATAAGCCGCGCCCAGTGGGTGTGAAGAGACATATTATTCGGCTTGCCTTTGGTGTAGGCCCGGAACTCCTCGAACTCCTTTTGGGCCAAGGGCGTTGGAATAAAATCAACGGTATTGAGCCTTGCAAGGGGCCCTACTCTATACCAGCCGTTTTCCTTGCCTATGGAGTTGAGAAAGGGAAATTTCATGTAGGACCAGGATTTGGTCTCTTCCTGGATATGTTTGACATACTCCCTGTAGTCGACGTCGTTCAGTATCTTCCTGCCTTCCGCGTCAACGGCCCGCAGCACGCCGTGGTAGAGGTCCATCCCCCCGTCCTTGTTCACAAGGCTCAGATGGTTCGATGGAAAGGCCGCGAAACTGTCCATCAGGCCGCTGTTTTTTTTGTGATAGTTTTTTATGAAATCGATAATGGCAACAGACCAATCGACCATTTTATTAATATTAAAATCCTTTTCGCCCACGAGAAAGCGGTCTCTGTCCGCTATTGACAGGTTCTTATGGATGCCCCCGGGCACGGCGGAGATGCCGTGGATTTTTTTTCCGGCGGTCGCCAGGATAATTTCCTGGCCGAATTTACGCATGGTGATGCCTTGGATCGCAAGCTCCGGATACTCCCTGGCCACGGCCACGACATTACGTTTTTCCACGGAAGCCCCGGCCCCGAACAGAAGGTCGGGGGACGCCAGATGAAAAAAATGGAGGGCATGGGATTGAAACATCTGCCCGTAGTGCATGAGCCTTCTCATTTTTTCCCCGGTGGGCGTGAGGCCCTCCGGTCCGACTCCAACAACGCAATCAATGGCCTTCGCGCCAGCCAGGTGATGGCTCACCGGACATATTCCGCACAGCCTTTGCACGATCACCGGCACTTCCAAATAGGGCCTGCCCTGGATCATTCTCTCGAATCCGCGGAACTCCACGATATGCAGCCTGGCGTCTTCCACGTTTCCCGCGTCATCAAGGTGTATAGTCACCCTGCCGTGGCCTTCCACCCTGGTTACCGGGTCTATTACGATTTTTTGTCCCATGAGGCCGCTCTCCTTGTTAGAAACAGTATATCATTACTTTCAGAAATTTACGTTTTCCGCGCAAGTTTTTCAACCGCTTCTTGGAGCGCGCATGCAGGGAAGTCTGGCGGGTGCATGAAGCGCCTCGCCCTTGCAAGGCTATTCTGTGCGCGCCCGGAATGTTTAGATTATTTTTTGAAGTACGCTGAACAGTTGCTGAGCTACTTTGGCTTTATTAGAAAAAATATGGCGCGCCTGGCGGGATTCGAACCCACGACCTCTGGATTCGGAGTCCAGCACTCTATCCATCTGAGCTACAGGCGCGTGATTTGAAATTTTATTCCCAGGGTCTCTTTGGTTCCGGGCTCGTCCGGATCAGGAGATCAAGGGAAACCAAATCATACTCTCATTCCTCCCGGGCTTCCACTTCCTCCTGATTAATGAACAGGATGGGCTTCGTATCGTCATCAGTGGAATCAAGGAGTTCAGTGGAGGCGTTGACCCTTTCCAGTATTCCCTCAACATTCCCTATGATTTTCAGGCTGGACTGTATACGGCCGATTAATTTCCGGTATTCGGATATAAGGGTCTTTTCTTCCTGGACGGAAATCTCCAGGTCCACCTTTTTCTTCTTTACGTCCTCAACCAGCAGGTTGTAATTTTTTTTCAAGGCGATTTGTTGCTTGTTGGCCTTGTCTTTTTTCTTTTTTATTTCCTGATGGAACCTCTTTGTCTTTTCCTTTTCCTTGTCAATGGCGGCGAGTTCCTCGTCCATTCTCTGGAACAATTTCTGAAGCCCCTTTAAATATTCCTGGCGGCATTTCATCAGTTCCTCTCTATTGGCGGTCTTGCCGATGTTCTGCAAGTCCCTGCTGATATTCAACAGGTCCTGGCAAATATCACCGAAAATCTCGCTTTCCTCATTCGCCAAGGCGATGAGTTGGGAAGAGGACGAGGAATGGAGTATCTCCTCGTATTTTTTCTTGATCCTGGATTCCCGCTCCAGGAACACTATTTTTTTTTGTTCAAGCTGCTCCAGGTTTTTATCGTATATTTCAATATTGCGGACGACCTTTTTCAGTTTTTCAAAGACTTCGTTGCGGAGTTTTTCCGAGCTGATTATTTTTTCCATCAACGCGATGCGGATTTTTTCCTTCAACAACAAGGTGCGATTGAAGAAGTCGATGATACGCTGAAATTCCTTGACAAGCATGGTCTCTTCCTTTTTCAAGGCCACGAGGTCCTTGTCCGTGTCAAAAGATTTAAATGAATCGTTTTCCATCGTCATTGTCCCCTATCGCGGCGCAGCCGCAACCCAAATCAATTTGCCCTATTGCCGGATTGAATGACCCGGACCATTTCCCTGACCGCTGTTTCCATCCCGACCATTGAGGCCCTGGCCACTATATTATGCCCTATATTGAATTCTTCCACCTCGGCCACTGTCAAAATACTTGAAATATTCTTGTAGGTGAGGCCGTGGCCGGCGTATACCCTGAGTCCCAGGGAAGCCGCCTGGAAGGCCGCCTGTTTTATTTTTTCCAGTTCTTCCACTATGCCCCTCTCCGCCTTGGCTTCCGAGTACTTGCCTGTATTGATCTCGATTGAAACCGCCCCGGTTTCCTTAGCGGCCTTCACATGGCGTGGATCAGGGTCTATGAATAAGCTGACCGGGATGCCGGCCCCTTGCAATTTTTTCACCACCCCGGCCAGATAGCCATGCTGGCCCAAGACGTCCAGGCCCCCTTCAGTGGTGACCTCTTCCCTCTTTTCCGGGACCAGGCTCACCTGGTCCGGCTTCACGTCCAAGGCGATGCCTGCCATTTCCCCTGTGGCCGCCATTTCCAGGTTCAGCTTGGTCTTTACAATTTCCCGCATGAGCCGCAGGTCCCTGTCCTGAATATGGCGGCGGTCCTCCCTAAGATGAATGGTTATTCCATCCGCCCCGCCGAGTTCCGCAAGGACAGCGGCATGGACCGGGTCGGGTTCATTGGTTTTCCGCGCCTCCCTTATAGTAGCAATATGGTCTACATTAACGCAAAGTTTTTTCATGTTGAACCGTTCCTGAAAAGGTCCGCCACCTCCGCCGCTCTTTTCGTCTCCTTAACGTCATGGGTCCTCAAAATGGAAGCGCCGTTCAATATGGCTATAACGGAAGCGGCCAGTGAGCCTTCCAGCCTTTCCTGGACCGGAAGGCCGGTTATTTGCCCAAGAAAGGATTTTCTGGATAAACCTACCAGAATTGGCTTGTTCAAATCAAGGAAAGTTGATAGATTTTTAAGGATTGTCAGGTTATGGGCCGTGGTTTTGCCAAAGCCGATGCCTGGGTCCACTATGAACCGGTCCCTGGAAATACCCGCCCTGGTCCCGATATCTATTCCCTCCCCAAGATACTCCCCTATTTCCTTCATGAGGTCCCCATACACCGGGGAATCCTGCATGGTTCGAGGGGTCCCAAGCATGTGCATGACAACCACGCCCGCCTTGTAACGGGCGGCCACCCCGGCCATTAGAGGATCACGGCGAAGCCCTCCGACGTCGTTTATTATGTCCGCCCCTTCGGCCAGGGCCGCGTCCGCGGTTTCGGATTTGTACGTGTCCACAGAGATGGGTATTGGAAAATTTTTTCGTATTTCGCGGATCACCGGCAGGATTCTTTTTCTTTCTTCATCGGAAGGGACCGGCATCGCGCCTGGACGTGTGGACTCCCCGCCCACGTCTATGATGTCCGCTCCCTCCTCAACCATTTTCCCGGCCCTTTTTAAAGCCGCTCCCACATCAAGGGAAGCCTCGCCGTCGTAAAAGGAATCCGAGGTAATATTCAATACTCCCATGATATGGGTCCTTTTTCCAAGGTCCAATTCATATCCGGCGCAGGAGAAAATAAGAGAAGGGCGGTCCATGTTATGTTTGTGTTTTTTAACGAAGTTTTATGAAATTGTTTTGGACATTCAACAATTGTAATTTGGAATTTATTTGTAATTTGCCATTTGGTATTTACTTTTTTTCCGGTTGCACCCAAAGGCCCAGATTAAGTTTTTTGTATTTTAGCATAAATTAAGCTGAATAAATGAGGGATAAACAAAAAAAGATAGTCTATTCCTTTCCAATCCATATTCGGATGAAAAAGGCGTGGAGGGGAAGGAATTGGGACTTGAACGTCTTAATATATATGACATTGACAAGCTTGACTTTACAGCAAATCATTATTTCTTCCAATCCATGAATATTGTATAATCCTTTTTGTCGTCACTCTATCTATACGGAGCATAATTTGGCTAAGAATTCTGAAGACAGAGAAAACAATAACAGTGATTGGAGAGTCGGGGGGGGGGTATTTAAACAAATCTCCAGACCCAAGGTTCGAAATCATCAAAGAAGATAATTCTTCCGGCGGCGCGGCTGATATTTTTGTCGCTAATGATATGGGCCACCGAGGACGCACTGTTGTTTTGAAGCGTTTTAGAGACAAGAAGCACTGGGAACATTACCTTACGAGGGAACGCGATGGGTTGATTTCTATGCAAAACTATTGCAGGGACTCAGCCATCTTTGTTTACAATACTGACCTTGAGCAGCGATATGTTGCGCTCCAATATGGAAAGAGCAACCTATGGCAGGAAGGGATTAAAGATGAACCGCTGCACCTGATGAAAATGTACGAACTGTCTTGTATTCTTACAAAAAAAGTAGCTGATGCACCTAAGGTAATTAGGGTAGTTGATGGGCGTAAACGTAATCTTATTCACAGAGATCTTAAATTATCAAATATTAATTGGGGTTCCGTTGCGCCAAGTAAAATTTACATGGCCCTCTACCTTCCGCCCTCTCATTCAAGGCATTCGGCCCCCATTCCATTTCAGTGGCGCTTGGAGTGTTTTCTTTGCCAGATTGTCAGCAAAAGGCTAGCAACGGCAAGGACGCTTAAAACAACAAGGACAAAATCAACCATCTTCTCCTCCCAAAATAAGCATGGCTACAACATACAGGATAATCGCGACAAAAACAGCCCAAAGAATTCGGCTTGGCGCAATAGGAGAGCCGGGAATTAACCCGCCTATGCAAAATGCTATGATAACTGCCTTGGCCAAATCCAGAAAAGTTTTCGCCGTGTTTTCTTTTTGGCTTTTATTCACATAATCAAATATACTCTCCTTGAATTTCTTTGTCAAAAATATGCAAAAATCAAAAGAAAAAGATCGTATAGCCTTATCCGACGTGGTCCACACCGTATTTTTCTGGATCAGCATGTTCATCATAACGCCGCTGTTCGGAACGCCGGGGACCTTATTCGGGGCCATTGATTTCTCCGGGGACCTCTCCCTCCTCTGCGGCAGGTACTGGTCAAGGACGGTTTGCTTTTTCAACGGGGTCAGGGTGGAGGTCAGGGGCAGGGAAAACGTCCTCCTGGATCGCGCCCAGGTATTTGTCTCAAACCATCAGGGGTATTTCGATATTTTCTCCCTCATGGGCTATCTGCCGGTACAGATCCGGTGGTTTTCCAAGAGGGTCCTCTTCTGGATACCTTTCATGGGGTGGACCATGTCAGCGGCAAGGTTCATTTCGATTGACCGTGCGGACATCAAGGCGTCCTACAAGGCCCTGATGGAGGCAGTGGCCAAGGTGAAAAAGGGGAAATCCGTCATCATTTTTCCGGAGGGGACCAGGACCCCTGATGGAGAGGTCAAGGAGTTTAAAAAGGGAAGCCTCCTGCTGGCCCAGCGGAGCGGAGCGCCAATCGTCCCGGTAAGCATCAGCGGGAGTTTCGACGTTATCATGAAGAATTCAGGTATCTTCCGGCCCGGCAGGATCATAGTCACCATAGGCAAACCCATCGAAACCGCGAATCTAAGCAAGGAAGAACAAGCTGGCCTGCTTGAGCGGGTGCGGGACCAAATCATAAAGAATATGGAGTAGCGGATTTCTATATTATGTTATGGGACTTGCGTTTTCCGCGCGGAGCTTCAAGCGCCAAATAACAAACATCAAATCACAAATAAGCACCAAAAACAAAATACCAGGCAAAAACCTTCCGCTATTGGAATTTCGTTCCTAAAATCTTTTTACCCCCGGCTTGTCATGTCTATACGCACATAGCCCCCGCATTCTTACTGGGCCTCTCCCTTAACCCTCACCCTCAGGCTACCCACTTTCCCTATATTCATCTCCACAGTGTCCCCGTGTTTCAAAAATGTCCCCTTGGGAGCGCCGACGCCGGAAGGGGTGCCGGTGCTGATGATGTCGCCCGGCATCAAGGTCACGATCTGGGAGAGGTAGGAGATGGTCTCCGCGACGGAGAAGATCATTTGCCCTGTGTGGCCGTTTTGTTTCTGGTCGCCGTTCACGGAAAGGGTGATGTTTAAATCCTGTGGATCAGGGATTTCATCACGCGTAACCACCCAAGGACCCAAGGGGGCGAAGGTGTCCATCCATTTCCCGTTCAGCCAGTCGAAGAACTTGTCCCTTCCTCGGTCCTCGGTTCTTTCGCGGATTTTAAGACAACGCTCCGATATGTCCATCATGCAGGTATAGCCGAAAACATACTGGAGGGCCTTTGCCGTTGGAACATACTTGGCCTTTTTCCCTATGACAACCGCCAGTTCTGCCTCCCAATCGATCTGGCGCCCGACCCTTGGGAGGACAACCGGGCCGCCTGGACCAGTCACGCAGGTCTGAGGCTTGATGAAAATTGGCGGCGTCATTTTGTCCTGCTCCATGACCTTTTCATTGAACTCCATGATATGGTCAGCGTAATTTCGCGCCAGGCAGTAAATGGTCCCTGGCTTTGGTACGGGCGCCTTCCATTTCACCCTGGAGAGTGGAAGGATTAGGCTGTCCTCTTTTTCTTCTTCCGCCAGCAAGATGATATCCGGAAGGATTTTTTTTATTTCAGGGAAATGCTCAATGAAGAAAGGAGCGTGGGTAAAGGCATGAAAGGGTAAAGGGGGCAATTTCCGTTTTTTACGGAATTTTCCGTAAGCCTCATGGAGAAGGATTACATTGGAGTCACGCGCAACGCAGACGCGGGGCTGTCTGTTTATTTCAATAAGACCAATTTTCATTTATGGTTTTAACCGCGTGAATTTATGAGGCTGTTTGCAAGCAAGCCAAGCCTTAATACTTTTTTCAAGACTTTTGGACTCCGTCCCTTCCGGCCTCACGAATGGTTCGGCGACCTTTTCACGATCTTGATTGCCTCCTTGATCGCGTTTTCGATTTCCATGTCGATTTTTTTGTCTTTCAGCTTTATGGTGCGGGAGTGCTTGTACCTGGGCGGCAGATTGTTCAACGCAAGGCCGTAAATATCCTCCATGCAAACCCCGCAGAGGCACATCCCCGAGTATTCCTCCCTGTCGATTATTTTGTCCATGAGCCTGCACACGCTTTTTTCATTTTCATTCCTCATCTCTTTAAGGGAATAACCCTTGACCGTGTAATCGGACCCTTTCATTTGCCTTCCCCCTGAAAAAAGTTTTGTCCATTGATTTACCGGACGCGTTCCCACGCTGGAAATACTAAAGAATTTCCCCTTTCCAGTCAAGGGAAGGCGCTCGGCAATGGCTGACGTTAACTCGTTTTTCTTGAAGATATCAAAGGCATGCGATTCTTGCCGCAACCAAGCGGGGCGAAAAAATATCTCATCTCAAACGGACTTTCCTTCCGCTCCCTGAAGAAGTTTTTCTCCGCCGCATGGAAAAATGCCGCCGCCGCTGTTACGGCCCTTTCAGCGTCCTCCAAGGTTTCGAAGCATGAAAAATCCTCCGGCGCTTTCCCAGCTATTTTTTCCACTTTATCAAATATCGCCGAAACTTTATCAAAATCCGCGCTGGATGTCAAAAACAAGGATAGCCCCTTGTTTTCGCGCAATCCGTGTTCTTCGCGGTGATAGGAAGTTTTGGCGATTTTTTGAGGTCTATTTAAGGTCTATGATAAACTATAGAGCCTACGCATAAATTAAAAAACAACAAATCAATTTTAAAAAACCCAACAAAATCAATGAGTTAGGATTTTAGGGTCTATGGGTAAATTGAAAACCAGTAAATATAAACTTGTCAATTTTGAAGCAGTCCCATA
>JACRGO010000139.1 GCA_016212295.1 Nitrospinota bacterium
ATGAGATTGCGTTCTTCTTTGGTCACGCGTGTGTAAGCCATGTCGTTCTCCTTGTGTTGTGGCACAATACGAAGAACGTAGCTTACCTCGCGTGGCTTTTTCTATCTACAAGTGTTGCAATAGCCGGTAGCGCGCGGGGTTCAAAAGGATAACAAATGGCAAATTTGGAGTCAAGTACCACATAAAATATCAGTGTGCTATTTTTTGGCCCATTGATCCAGATCAATGACTAAATCTTCCAGAGGCGTTATTTTAATATTACAAAGCTCATGAGCCGGTCCAACAAAAACATATTGGAGAAAGGAGTTGCCATGTGACCAGAATTTACGGCAAAAGTTGATTTTTTTTTACACACCCTAAATCATAGCGCGGCATGTCCGCAATCAAAATAAATTTAGATGTATTCAAACGTTCGATAATATTATTACATTCAGAAATTTACGTTTCCGCTTGAAATAAAATCAGCGTTGAATGCTTCAAGAGAAATTTATTTTGATTGCGGACATGCGCGCTCCAAGAAACGGTTGTAAAATTTGCGCGGACAACGCAAATTTCTGAACGTAATAATATAAGGAGAAACTTTATGCGAAGATTTTTGATTATTGTTTTGTGCGCCTTAGCGCTTGGGAACGCCGGAATTTTGTTTGCAGGAGACGCCGCGCCGGAAAAACAATACGGCCTCGCCCAATGGACGCTGGAAGATAAGGAGCAATCTCCCCGGTCCGCTGCTGAAGAAAAGCATGGACTTGGCCAGTGGACGCTGGAAGGCAGGGAACAAGAGCGGTCTGGTTCCACGAAGGAGGAGCATGGCCTAAGCCGGTGGAGTTTGACGGACAAGGCGCAAGGCCAGAAGCAAAAGGAAAGCTAAGAGAGGTTTAGGCCCAGGCTGACAGACGCGGGGATGGCAAGGAGAAAACTCCATTGCCATCTCCGCCTTGTCTTGGAAAGCTTGCGTCAAAAGTCATATTTCACGTTAAAGGCCCAGATGCTTTCCACTTCCGTATGAACAACGTTGCCGATAGTGGCCCAGGCCGCTATAAAGGAAAGCTTCGGCGTGGGCATGTACAAGAAGAACCAATCAATGAAGTCATCTTCCTTGAAGGTAAAATCATTGGCCCTGGAGGTGGCCCTGGCGCCAAGAATAGCGTTCAAGGCAGGGCCCAGGCTCTTCATTCCGTCAGGTTTTTGCTTGTATTCAAAACCCAGGGCCACCTTGTCGGCCGGGAGGACGGCAATGGTGGTCTCCAGCCCGGCATGCCATGAGTCGTCAAACCCCAAAAGACCCAGTTGATGCCCTCTCGATATCCTGGCGCCCGCCGATATTATGGTTGGAAGAGCCCAGGGAATGGTCTTGGTGGCGATTGCCGTGAACTCTGCGGAATCATCCCGGTCGTATCCAATGGCTGTGAAGGCCCGGACGCCGGCGTCTTGCAGGGTATAACGATCCAGATCGTCGATCTCCGTGTTCCATTTATACCCGACGCCAACGGAAAAGGCGGGGAGCAATTCCGCCTCCTTGAGCAGCAGGAGTTTTCCATGAATATGAAAGAGTCTGACATGGTCTTTTCTCAGGTCAACGGCGTTGCCGGTTGCGGCGTAAAGGTCGTCCCTTAAATCGGTAATATCCAGATCATACACGCCAAACCCTAACTCCAGCCTGTTGGCGACATTGAAGGCAATGCTCTGAAAACCGAAATTATAACCGTTTCCTATCCACTCCCAGGCGGATATGGACGGTCTTCCGAATATTTCTCCCTCGGCTGGCGGATTTATCAAATAAGCAAAGGGGTTGATGCCCCCTCCGCCTTCACCTTCTATATTAAGGAAGGGAGGGGCGGCCCAAGATGTTTCAACCCATCCAAGGAAAAAAACGAGCAGTAAAAATTTTTTGAATGCCGAGCGCATAATATCTCCTCCTCGAAAAAAATGGATATTCATTAAAATATGGAAATTTTATTTTTCAGTTCCACCTCCCTCCTGCCAGCCGTTTTTTTGTCAGCCTCCCTTGCCGACTTGAAAAGGTAGATTACGAAGAAGAGAAGGGCGGCCTGGGCGGCGGCGATAAGAAACAGCCTCATGAACATTCCATAGTCAGGCTTGTATTCCCCAGTAATAGGGTCATAAGTAAAACAGAACAGCTTCAGTTTGTCAATAACGCCCGGGGTTGCCTTCGGCGGAATCCCCAGCAGGGAGTAATCGATGGGTTCCAGTATTTCCTCCGAACTGAAGTTAATGCCATAGACCTGTTTATAGACCTTGCCGTCCCTGCCCACGATGCTCACCATATTCAGGTGGTCAAAGCCCCTGTTTGTCCGCTCATAATAAAACCCGATGTCCCTTGCCATACTGTCAAGGGTCTCCTTATCCGCGGCGGCGAACTTCCAGGATTTGAAGTCCGCGGCGAACTTGCATCCATAAGCCTTCAGCGCCTCCGGCGTGTCGTTTTCCGCGTCAAAGCCCACGGTCAGGACATTGAACTTGGCGCCGAGGCCTGCGCCCGCCTCTTCCAAGGCGGCCTTGAGGCTCATGGTTAGGGTTGGACAGATGTGGCCGCACCTCGTGTAGATGAAGCTCACGACCAAGGGCTTGCCGAAATACCTGCTTAACTTGAATCCGTTGCCGTCCTGGTCAACCAGGGCATAATCGCCCACGCTTCTTCCAACGGCCTCCTCCGCGGCCCTTAGCTTCTTTTCATCACCCTGGGAGGCGTGGGAGAAGGCCGCGAGCAGGAGCAAAAAAAAGACCGCAAGTCCAAGTGAGCGCCGCAGCCGTGCTCCAAGGGTTTTTAACATTCGCCCCTCCCTCTCCCCTCCGGGGTAAGAGGGGAGAACCCCTTCTTTCCCGGCTGAAGGGAAAAGGGGGAAGGTGAGGGGTATAGTTTTTTCATCTGTTTCCGGCATAATCATAGGGGTCCCAATCCTCGGGCAGATTCACCGGCTCCTCGAAGTTGCCGGGCGGCGGCGGGGACTGGGTATGGGTCCACTCGAGCGATCTCGATCCCCAGGGATTCGCGGACGCCCTTTCTCCCTTGGCGAGCGAATGAATCCAGGATGCGAGCACAACGAGCGCCGCGGCAAAGATGAGATACGACCCGTAGGTTATAAACCTCTGGAGAGGCTCGAACTCAGGGAATTGGGAATAATCGTAGGAGCGTCTGGGCATTCCCTTGTATCCCAGATAGAGCCACGGCCCGAAGGTGAGGTTCACTCCCAGGAAGAAAAGGGAGAAGCCGAGCTTGCCGAGCGTTTCACTGTACATCTTCCCGGTAAGCTTGGGCCAAAGATAATAGGTGCCGCCTATGATGGCCGAGGTCACGGAGACAGCCATGACATAATGGAAGTGGGCCACGATCCACTGGGTCCCATGTATATGAATATAAATGGCCGACATTGCGTTCGGTATTCCAGTGAGCCCGCCGATAAGAAAAAGGAAAAGAAAACCCGCCGCGTACAGCATGGGCGTCTTGTAATCGATCGCGCCCTTATAAAGGGTGCCCACCATGCTGATGAAAAGCAATCCCACGGGAACACTGATGAGGAGCGTGGTGAAGACCACGATCAGGACAAGCCATTCGGCGGTGCCCGAGACGTAGAGATGGTGGACCCAGACGACGCCGCTCAATCCGACCGTGCCCCACACCCCGCCGTAGACAGCCCCCTTGTAATTGAAAATCCTGTTTTTGGAGAAGGTGGCGACAATCTCGAAGAGCACCCCCATGGCCGGAAGGAGGATCACGTACACCGCCGGATGGGAGTAGAACCAGAATAGGTTTTCATAGAGAAGCGGGCTCCCGCCGGCAGCAACGTCAAAGAAGTGGGTGCCGAGATACTTGTCCATGCTGAGCATGATGACAGCGTCGCCGAGGATGGGAACAAAGATGAGCTGGATCACGAAGGCGGCCATCAGGCACCAGATGAACATGTTCAGTTTTCCCCAGGTGACGCCCGGCGCCCTCATTCTGATGATCGTGGTCAGAAAGTTGACCCCGCCCGCGATGGAGGAAAAGCCTATTAGAAGAACCGCGAAGGTGTAGAAGGCGGTATTCCCCTCGGTGATGATGGAGTAGGGCGGATATCCCGTCCACATGATGTCCGGGGGGTCCGGGATAACAAAGGTCAGGAGCGCCACCACGATGCCCATCCAGAAGAGCCATACGCTCATGGCATTGAGCCTCGGGAACGCCACGTCCTTCGCCCCGATCATCAACGGGACATAGTAATTGGCGAAGTAGCCGGTGACGGCCGGGATCTGATAACCAAGGATCATCGCCGCGCCGTGGAAGTATAGCCACACGTTGTAGTTGGTGGGGTTGTCGGTAAGCGTCGGCCCAACCGACGCCAGCTCCGTCCTCATGAGCATGGCCATCAGACCGGCCAGCAGAAAGGCGGCGAACGACCCTATCATATACAGGACGGCGATCCTCTTGTGGTCCGTGGTGAATATCCATTCCTTAAGTCTGAATCCGGCCTCCGTTCCGGCCGTTAATCCTGTCTCTCTCATGATTCGCCTCCTGGTTTAAGTTCCGTTTGTTCAGCCGGCGCCTGGCTTCGAGGTTTCCTGGCCTCGACCCATTTCGTGAATTCCCCTTCTGGCATCGCTATTATCTTTCCGTACATGCTCGAGTGAAGCATTCCGCAGTACTCCGTGCATGTCATGACGTGGTCCCCCGCCTTTTGCGGGTGAAACCATAGAAACAAACCTGTCCCCGGCAAGGCGTCCCACTTGGTTCTGAGGTCCGGGATGAAGAGGGTGTGTATCACGTCGCGGGAAGTGAGATTCACGCGGACCGGCTTGCCGGCGGGCACGCGCAGCTCGTTTTGCAACGTAATACCTTCGGGATATTTCACCTCGTAGCCCCACATGTATGCCTCCATATCAACGGTCAAGGCGTCCGCTGGAGGTCTCCTGAAGTCAAGCCAATGCTTCATGTTCTCCAACCCGAGAAAAACGTCGTCGGCCATGAAGACAAAGACTGGAATGAAGACCCACCCGAACGAGGCAAGGGCGTTGAGTGGCTTGGCTGTCCCCACGTCGTTCAGCCCCTTCCTTTTGTACTTCACCAGGAGGTAGAGGGTTATGGCCGCGAATATAACGCCTATGATCACGATGTCCAACATCAACGTCCACCAAAGCAGATCCCACCCTTCATGGGGAGTGGCGTACTCCTTGCCCATCTCCGCATGGGCCTGGGAGTCAAGCGCAGTGTATAAAAAAAACAGCCGAAGGGCTGTCCCGTACCGGTATTTGAGTATTTTGCTCATGGTCAAGCCTCCTTTTTTTAAAGAAAATAGACCTGGGACACCACGAAAAGCCATATCACATCCACGAAATGCCAATAGATGGATGAGGCGGTCACAAAGGGTTTGCTTGCCTTTCCCCAAAATGCCGGGATAAGGGCGCACAAGAACAGCCCTATCCCCACGAGCACGTGCGAGCCGTGGAACCCGGTAAGGGAGAAGAAAATCGTGAAAAACATGTTAGTGCTTGGGGAAAATCCTTCGTGGAACAGTTCCGACCACTCGTATCCCTTTAAGCAGAGAAACAAGACCCCGAGCGCGATCGTAACGGCAAGCCAAGTGATGAACCCCGGATAGTTGTCCTCCTCCAATCGTTTCTCCGCGATGTGAATGGCGATGCTGGACGAAATCAGAATAATTGTCATAATCAAGGGGATGACATGCGGGATTTCAGGAGTCCCCGGTGGCGGCCACGCGGGGGCGGTGAATCTCAAGTACCAGTAGGCTGCGAAGAATCCGACGAAGAGAAGGGCCTCCGGCAGGATGAAGACCGGCATGGCCCAAATGCCGTGTCCCTCACTGTAGCGGTGGACATCCTCTACTCCTTCCTTTGCCCATCCCGCTATGGACAAAAGAATCAGCGGCGCTCCGATGCCCAGGGCTAGCGTGGTTAAAAATGGATTTTTATAGACGAAATGAAAGGAAAAGGCGAGGGGGCCCAAAAACAGTATCCCCACGCTTATCACCAACGGCCATACGCTTGTGTGCCACTGGGCCTCATGGCTAGTAATGCGGTTTTCCATAATAATGTTCTCTCCTCTCTTGCAAATTCTCTTGTTTTTATTTAGCGAACTTTTTCCGGTTCATACGTTTGGCGCAACCGTCACCACCCCCTTTGACCTGCTCGTGATTTTAATTAAGGACCACTATAGTCCTCTTTATCTTGATTGTCAAGAAAAAAATTGCGCAGTGGCATGGCGGAAACTAACGGTTGAAGAGGGGCTTGAATTCGCCGCCAGCCAAGGGGGCGGGCCGAGAGGCTTTTGCGTTTCAATACAGGCTTGTAACCGAGATGAGATTAAGGGGAATAAAGGCGAAGGAGGAAGCCGGTATGCTTTTGAAGGAATATCTTCCTGTCCACAACAAGAAGTTTCAAGCGCGCGTTATCCGCAGTATAACGTAAAACTCAGCGATGCGGTTGTCTGCTCTACCCCGGAGGGGTTACATATGATAGCCCAGGGTTGCCGAAGGCTACCCTGGGCATGGGAAGCCCGCAAAATATTTTCCCCAGAGGGGATACATAAATAATGTTTTTTAGAATTTTATATATCCCCTTTGGGGAATAGAAAAAAACGCTGAATAGTTACAAAAATTTTTCATTTTCTCACTCAAGGCAAAGGCTTTTCCATGCCAAGTTTCCTTTTCACTTTGTGCCCTGCGCCTTCGTGTGAGAATCATTCCAGTTTGGAATTTAAGGCTCCAAAGGCAGGGCCTTTCCCTTTATATCAGAGGGAGGCTGAATATTGAATATTTTACAAACCGTTGGAAAGATATCCATTATTCCTGGGTCTTTCAACTCCGCCTTTTTATTGGCGAAAAAGATCCCTCTGACCTGCGCGGGCTCCATGGAGCAATGGTCTCCGCTCCATTTCTTGGCGTTTGGCGTCAGTACCTGGGCCGGGATGCCGCCCAGGGAGGTCTGCCAGGAAACGCGGTAACCGCGGTTGTTGGCGGCGCGAAGGTCAGGGACCATGCCCTCGTCAAAGGAGGAATATATGTCTTCCCGTTTGTAAACCTTGAAGACCGGGTGCTCTCCCGTTTCCTCGTCCACGAAGCCCTCAAGTTTCTTGATAAGATCATTCCTCACTTCTTCATATTCACCCCCAAGGGAAACAATCCCGGATTTTTCCCTTCCCTTCACGTTGATGAAGATGGAACCCAGGCCTACGGCATAAGCCTTGGTCCGGCTCCAATCAACGTTTGGCCAGAACTCGCCCTTGCCGAACAGGTCTTCAAGCTTTTTTTCCTCCCCGCCCTCGGATCTAAGGGCCATGAATCCGTTCCTGACCAGCCAGGTGTTGTAGTTCACGGATTTCTTGAAAGAGGCGAAGCCGTGGTCGGACAGGACCATGAATACCGTGTCCTTGTCCAGTTTCTTCATGGCCTTGCCAACGATCTCATCCATCTTAATATAAGCCGTCTTGGTGACGTCCCCGAATTTCCTGGCCATCTCTTCGTTATAAGCCGGATGATCGGTCTCTTCCAGCCTCCAGAACATGTGGTTGATGCGGTCCGTGAAGTCGAACACCTGTATGAACAACCGGTTGGATTTATCGTCCATGAAGGCGTCCATCATCTCCTCGAACTTGTCAATGGCGGAGTATACGTCTTCCAGGAAGGTTTCCTCGTCGGAGCGGTCTTCGTTCAACGCCCACGTGTCCTCAAGCCAGCCGATGGTCTTGAAAAAACCGAACCGCTGGAAGAGTTCCTTGGCGTATTTCATTGGATGGGAGATCTTGACCGGAGAATGTTCGGGGTGAATATTGATGGGCGGCATGTAGAGCTTCAGATGCGGTTCCAGCGCAAGCAGGTGGAATTTGGACATCCCGGTGACCTGAATCAGCGGATTAAATTGAAAATCAAAGACGAACCAGTTGCTCCACTCCCCCACCCTGACGGTTTGGGTCTTGCCGGACGCCTCGATTATCAAGGTATCCGGGCCTTCCCTGGTCAACTTGAGAGGAATATTTATCTCCTCCGGTTCCTTGAATAGCTTGTTCCTGGGACCGTATATAAGGGTCTCGGCGGAACCGTCCTTAAATTCCACCTGGACTACCTTCCCACCCATCTCGGTGTCTCCCTTCTGCTCAAGCGGCCCGTCGGTATAATATGAAAAGGTCCCGACGGTTCCCCGGATATCAGGGACGCCAAGCCCGGACAGGGCATGTCCATCAGCCAAGTCCGGGGCCGGGAACGTTGCTGGAATGCGCACGATTTGGGTTTTGATTTTTTGCTCGCTCGTGAGTTCCCACAGGGCCTTTCCTTTTCTTTTGTTCACCACAGTGGGCATTTCCACTGGAATTAAATCCTTGATCTGGTAATAAGCCGAAACGTCTATCAGGGCCACGGAAATAATTAATATGGCTAGAGAGGCATTGTCCTTCATCCTCAAGACCTTGCGCGCCAGGAAAAAAATCAGGCCAACCACAAGGGCTATTATGGATGAGAATATAATGGCGTTATTTTTCCCGAAAAGAAGGGTCGTCTTCCCTTCTTTTATGAGGGCAAAGTCCGGGAAATAGGTCCCGGGGTCCCGGACAAGAAAATCAAAAATTCCAGTCTGGCCGGGGTCCTTGCCGGTGGCAAAGGAAGACCATGACACCGGGGTCTGGGGCGGGTTAGTGGTCCCAAGGGGAGAGTAAACCCCTTCCTCTCTCAGTTTCGCGAGATTTGGAAGCGCCCCTTCCTTCATCCACTCCTCGGTCATAACCGGATCTGCCCCATCAAAGCCTATAATCACCACCTTTGTGTCCGGCCCGGCGGCGGCCCCTGGCGCAAGAGGGCCGAAAAGAAAAACCGGGAGGAACAGGAAAAAAAATATTGCGGTGAACATATGGCCGCTGTTTTTCGAAAGCTTCAGGAAGAATTTCATTGTTTAATTGCCTTAATTTATAGGGTCAAAAAAAATCTAAGTCTAAAGCATCCATCTTACGGAAGTCAATTTTGGTTCATATTCAAATAAATTTAACTTGAAATTTTTAAATTTGTATTATAAAATGATCTCCGTTTTAGTCGATTATTTCAATTCAAGTTTAGTTTTATATAGAAAAAAATGATGGGAAGGAGGTGTAAGCCTTTTAACGCTGGAAATTTTTAACCGTAACTTTTTTTAATTTTTTTAAACCATCGGGGGACACACAGGTTAAGGAGGAGAAAAAAATGATTAAAAAACTGACAGCGCTTACGTTTTTTGTATTTGTATTTTCGATTTGTTTAGCTGCCTTTGGCGCGAACGCCGCCAAGGCCGCTGACGCGGGCAAGGCGGCCCCGGCCAAGGCCGGAGAGGTGAACAAGCAAGAGTTGGAGCAAGCTAAAAAAGAAGGGGATTCCGATGCCGTGACCAAGGCCAAGGAAAAAACTGATGAATATGGCAAGGAAGCGGCCCAGGCCCTTAAAAATGACCCTGCCTCCGGTAAATCCACCTACGGCGTGGTCGGGTTTGACTACCTCACCGGCGTCGGCAAGATAGGTTCGGACATCACCGGGACAAACCTTGGCGAAAAATCACCGCTCAAGAATATCATTGACAAGAGATTCACAGGAAGCCAAAAATGGACCGGAAAGGCCGACGCCACCCACTCAGGCTGGTCGGAAAAGACCGGCGTAACCGAGGTTTGGAACCGGGGAAAATCAACCAACAAGATCGGCGCCAACTATGATGAGTGGGTCAATCAATGGAATATTCCCACCAGGCCCCAAACCAAAGGGACCACTCTGGTCGCAGGGGCCGACCCAGACCAGGGCGCGCATTGGTTCAGCTTTTATTGCGTCCACTGCCATGGCTGGACCGGCAAGGGCGACGGTCCCACGGCCACCGAACTCGATCCCAGGCCGAGGAACCAGACCAACGGCAAATACCTGAACAACATCTCCAATCTTGATCTCTTCGCGGTCATCAAGGGCGGCGGCAAGGCAAGGAACCTTTCAGAGGCCATGCCTCCTTGGGGTAACGTGTTGCAAGACCAGGATATATGGAACGTTGTTGCTTTCCTGCGCACCCTCTCCAACCCGGCATATCAAGCCAAGGCGGGTGACGTGACAGCGGCCAGCGCGGCCCAAAGCAAGGAGTTCAAGGAAGTAAACGAGGAACTGGAGCTTGAAGGCAGTATGGGCGGACGAGGCGCCGGGCAGAAAGGCGGCTTCGATTCCATCGGCGGAGGCCGCCTGGCCAGTAAGAAGGTTGGTATCGGCGATGTTAAAAGCAGCGCGGTTACCGTTGGCCAAGGCGATTGGGCTGAGGACAAAAAGTAAGGCAATCGCTTGGCGAACCGTTTTTACCCGATCAATTAATTATTAACTACGAGGGTAGAAGTAGAGATACTATCTACCCTCGTTTTTTTTTCATTATGATAGAAGTCAGAAATCTTACCAAACATTACGGCAGCCAGAGGGGCATCAAGGACGTTTCCTTTACTGTGGAAAAGGGGGAGATACTCGGCTTTCTGGGTCCAAACGGGGCCGGGAAGACCACCACCATGAGGATACTGACCTGCTTCATGCCCGCCACATCCGGCACTGCTAAGGTGGCCGGGTTTGACGTCTTCGAGGACAGCCTGCAGGTCCGACGCAGGATAGGGTATCTTCCCGAAACAGTCCCCCTTTACACGGACATGAAGCCTCCTGTGTATCTTGCCTTCGTGGCCGGACTCAAGGGGGTGCCTTATAGGGACGTGAAAAAGAAGGTCGCGGAAGTGATGGATGACGTGGGCCTGAACGAGGTGGCCCATAAATATGTAGGCGAGCTTTCCAAGGGCTACCGCCAGCGCGTGGGCCTTGCCCAGGCCCTGCTTCACGATCCGGAGGTCCTTATACTGGACGAGCCGACCATCGGCCTGGACCCGCGCCAGATCAAGGACATCAGGAACCTTATAAAAGGTCTGGCCGGAAAGAGGACCCTTATCCTGAGCACCCATATCCTCCCGGAAGTGACCATGACCTGTAAAAGGGTGCTGATCATCAACGAGGGGAAAATCATCGCCGAGGACACACCGGACAATCTCACGCAAAGGCTGCAGGGTTCCATGAAATTCGAAATCCGTGTCCTTGGCGCGGACAAGGAAGAAGTCCGGGAGGGCTTGAAAGGACTGAATAAATTTAAAAACATCAACCACCTAACAGGTGAAGGCAAGGACAATTCTTTCCGCGTGGAAATGAAGGAGCAAAGGGACGATATTTTCAAGGAACTCCCTGTTTTCTTCGCCCAAAAGAAATGGGGTCTACGGGAGTTGAAGCAGGCAGGACTTAGCCTTGAGGATATTTTTATACAGCTTGTGACGGAAGAGAATTAAAAATGCGAAACTTTTTATTGATTTTCCAGAAAGAGATACGCTCCTACTTTAACTCACCAATCGCCTACGTGGTCATCACCATGTTTCTGGTGCTGTCAGGGTACTACTTCTATAACGTCTTCGCGTCCTTCAGCACGGTGAGCTTTCAGGCTTTATCGGATCCAATGCTCCAAAGGCAGTCAGGGCTTTTGAACATAACGGAGCGCGTGGTGCGCCCCTTCTTTGGAAACCTGAGCACTTTTTTACTGATCATGCTGCCAATGCTGACCATGAGGTCCTTTTCCGAGGAAAAAAAGAGCGGGACCATAGAGCTGCTTCTGACCTATCCCATCACGGACGCGCAGGTGATCATGGGTAAATTCGCCGGCTGTTTCGGCATCTTTTCCATCATGCTGCTTCTCACAATTCCCTGCTTCGGCTTCGTGGTTGCTTGGGGCCAACCGGAGATAGGGGTCATTGTCTGCGGATACATAGGCGTCTTTCTCATGGGAGGGGCGTTTATCTCGCTTGGAATACTTATCTCCTCCCTCACGGAAAACCAGATTGTCGCCGCTGTCCTCTCCTTCGGCTCACTGATTCTTTTTTTCATGTTGGGCTTCGCGGCGACCAAGGCCGGCCCGGGCATGCGGGACCTGCTGAACTATATTTCCTTTATTCCACACTTATACAGTTTCGCCAAAGGGGTCATCAACACAGCGGACATCGTTTACTACCTTCTCTTTATTTTCGTGTGCGTTTTCCTGAATATGAGGGCCTTGGAGTCCAAGCGGTGGAGAGGATAAAGACAGTGACGAGTTGCCAGTTGCCGGTTATCAGTTATCAGTTACAATTGTCAATTGTCAATTGTCAATTGTCAATTTAAAAATGGACATGAAGAAAGCCATCATAATCCTGGGCGTCATCGGACTTTTTCTCCTTGCCGGGGGCGGCATTGTTTACGCCATTCAAAGCGAGATGACCATCGCCGCCGCCGCCCTCCTATGGGCCGGCCTGCTCCTGGTCCTATTTTCCATGTACGCGAACTTCACCGGCCTTCGTGATCTCCTCGCGAAACGTTCCGCCAAGTACGGGGCGAACATGCTCGTAATGATCGTGATCTTCGGCGGGGTCATAGCGCTCCTCGCCTTCTTTTCCACCAGGAACTCGAAACACTGGGACCTCACTAAGTCAGGAAGATATACCCTATCCGACCAGACCATCAAGATTCTTAAGAGTCTGAAGAGCGAGGTCCACGCCATTGCCTTTTACAGAAGCGAGGCAGAGACCCTTCACGCCCAGCAGAAGCTTGCGGCGGAGGACCTCTTGCAGGAATATTCCCGTCATTCCCCATTTTTTAAGTATGAGTTCGTTGACCCTGACCGCAATCCCGCCCTTGCGATAAAGTACGGCGTATCGGAATACCGGATCATCCTTCTCCTGCATGAGGGCAAGGAGGTAACGGTCGGCCGGGAAACCGAGGACAAGCTCACAAACGCCTTATTGAACATGACAAGAGGGGCCGTGAAAACGGTATATTTCCTCAAAGGCCACGGTGAAAACGATATAGCAAGCACCCAGAAAAACGGATACAGGGCGGCCAAATCCGCCATCGAAAAGGAAAGCTACAAGGTAAAGGACCTCCTTTTGATCGCTGAACAGAAGGTCCCTGACGACGCCGCCCTTCTTATTGTCAGTTGCCCCAAGCGGGACCTTATGGAAGAGGAAATGAAAAGGATCGCCGCCTATATCCGGGGCGGGGGCAAGGCGCTTTTCATGCTGGACCCCGGGTATCCCTTGGGCGTCAAGCAATTTCTGGAAACTTACGGCTTCAAGATCGGGGACAACGTGATCGTGGACAAGCAAAGCCAGGTCTACGGCATGAATTACCTGACGCCGCTGGTATTCATGTACGACAAGATGCATCCGCTCACAAAGGATTTCAACCTGGCCTCCTACTTCCCCTTCTCATGCTCGGTTGAGGTGGAGGCCGACGCAAAGGCGGGAAAATACAATTTGGCGTCCACCGGTCCCAACAGTTGGGCGGAAACCGACCTTAAAAAACTGGAAGGCGGAGAGGCGGAATTCAACGAGGGGACCGAAAAGAGGGGGCCTATTCCGGTCATGGCCGTCTCCATAGTCACGGTCCCAGGCTCTGAAAAACCCCAGGAGGGAAAGGCCACAAGGGAAATCTACGGCAAGATCATTGTGGCCGGCGACTCCGATTTCGCGAACAACAGCAACATCAGCCTTGGAGGAAACGGGGACCTCTTTTTGAACACCGTTAACTGGCTTGCCGAGGAGGCGGACCTTATCTCCATCCGCAAGAAGGAAGAGGAAAACACAGGCGTGGTCCTTACGGTTAAGCAGGGCAGGGCCATCTTCTGGATACCGGTCGTTGTCATCCCCTCCTTTGTTTTATTCATGATGGCGGCCCACTACGTCCGCAGGCGGATCGGAAGGTAAGAAAAGACATTTCGTCATTGGTCAATAGTCATTGGTAAAATGGAAGATATCTCAACACACCAATGACAATTGACAATTGACAATTGACCATTGACATGCCTTGAGATACTTCAAAAAAACCTTCATCTGGATATTCATTCTCACCCTTTTGGCCGGGTATTCCTATATCGACCTCAAAAGGGAAAAAATCCTCGAAAAGAAAAAGGACGAGGCCACGCGGCTCCTGCCCTTTGAATCGAACCAGGTGCTTAAAATCCAGATAAAGAAAACGGAAAGCGACATTGAACTGGAAAGATGGGAGGAGGGCTGGAAGCTCATCAAGCCCGTCCAGGCCCCTGCGGTCAACGAGGAAGTGGAAAAATTCATTCGCTATGCCACCGACTTCCGAAACGATTCCGACTACATCATGGACCCCAGCCCAACGGAGGAGAGGCTGAAGGAGTTCGGACTGGACAAGCCCGAAGTGGCCGTGACCCTGTTCGTGGGCAGGGACATGAAGCCCCACACCATCCTGTTCGGAAACAGGGCGCCCACAAAAGGAGTGGCCTTCGCGAGAATAGAAGGAAATCCCAAGGTCTACCGGGTCCTGGCGGACGCGAAGGCCGAGGCCGACCAAAACGTCTATTACTTCCGGGACAAGAAAATCGTGAATTATAATATCGCCATGATAGACCAGTTGGAAGTTTCATCTCCCTCCGGCGTTATCCGCTGTGAACTCCCAATGGACGGAAAATGGAGGATAGTAGAGCCGGTCAGCGCCAAAGCGGACATCCCGCAAATCATGGAACTCTTCACCGTTTTTAAAAACGGGGAAATAAAGGAATTCATTGAAGAAGAACCAAAGGATTTAGTACAATATGGACTTCAATCCGAGGCCCAGAAAATTTCCTTTCGCATCAGCGGAGACGCTGCTTCCACCAATCAGGTCCTGCTCGGCGCCAGGGACAAGAAAAAACGCGGGGTATTCGCGCGGATCGGGACCAGGAAGAACGTCGTCCTCCTTGATGACAAACTCCTGGACTACATTCCAACGGAACCTTTCGCCATAATGAATAAGGAAATTTTTTCCTTTGAGGAGGAAGGCGTCCAGAGGATAGCGCTTTTTTCCGGCGCTACTCAATGGGAATTCGTGAAGAAACCCGATTTCAGTTGGGAGCAGACCGCGCCGTCGGCCAAGACGGTGGACTTTAATCCCATCATGGCCTTTCTCCAGGCGGCCCGGAAATGGAGAATACAAAAATTCATCCCCGGCAATCCGGCCCTTTTTAAGTCCTCCGGCCTGGACCGTCCGGCTTACAAGGCGGCCTTTTGGATGAAGGACGCCAAGGATGAAGAGTGGATGGCCATCGGGGACAAGGCCGGGGAAGAGGGGTTTTACGCCATGTCCGCCAACGGCCAGGACATATTCGTAATCGGCCATGAAGCGGAGCAAAATATAAAATATTTTTTGGGAGAAATGAAATGAGGAAATTGTTGTTGGTCGCGGCGGGGATTATCATCTGGGCGTCGCAATTCTCCACGCCCATTTTTTCTTATGGGGAAGAGAAGGCTTCCATAGGCCAGAGCTTTATCGACGCCTACACCCAGGGCAACCGTAAGGGCATGGAAGGCATCATAGAAAAAAATAAAGACGGGGTCCCTAACGAGGTCCGCGACATGGTTGGATACGCCATGTCCGACAAGGTGGAAAGCAAGGACGAGCGGGATTTCCTCATGATGATTACCACTGAAATGGCCACTATCTATAAGGCGAAAACCGGAGACGGACGACTTTTGGACGCGGTCCAGGCCAATATGAAAAGCGCGAGTGAAGGCGCGGCCGCGAAAAAAACAGGCGGGGAGGAGTTGGGAAAAATAAAGGAAGAACTGACCCAGATAGGTAAAGGCGACTGGGACGTGCGGACTATTGGGTTTGACGAACAAGGCAAGCTGAAGGTGGAAATCAACCTCAAGGAAAAAGAGGCGTCATTTAATGACCGTTATGTTTCCTTTAAGGACTCCAAAAAAGCCGAGGAGGCTGTAAAAAAATACCTGCCTAAGGCCAAGGGCCGCATCGACTGGGTCAGCGGCGGAATGGGGATGAAGGCGGTGATCCTTGAGTAAAATGAAAAAAATAATTTTATTAATGGCCGTTCTGGCCTTGGGCCGGGGAATCGCGGAAGCGGACGCGGAGAAGGGAAGGGCTTTCTTCGAGAAAAAATGCGTCCGTTGCCATAAAATAACAGATCAAAACGGCACTGGTCCCGGACTCAAGGACGTGTCGAAAAGGCGGAAGGAAGAGTGGCTGATAAAATGGCTGAAATCTCCCAAGGAGATGATAGAAAGCAAAGACGCGGCCGCGTTGGAGTTACTTGAAAGATTCAAGGTCAAAATGCCCACCATATTTGAATTCGAGACCCAGGAAGGGCTTTTGGAGGATGTTCTCGACTATTTAAAGACGCTTTAGAAAAGGAGAGGCAAGATGAAAAATAAAATATCTCTTTTATTCGCGGTTTTGTCCCTTATAGGACTCATCGCTTGCGGCGGTGGCGGGGAATCCTCCTTGCAGGACAAGCTTGCCCAGGAACTAAAGGCCGCCGGCGACGGAAAATGGGAATGCTACGAAGCGGTGGAACACGAGGGGACCCTGTCCGTTAAAATCGAGGTGGATTACGTGGTGAATTTACAAGAGGGGAAAAAGGCCCTTGATGTGGTGAAAAAATTGGCCCCCCAAGCCAAGGGGATGATTGATTTCACAAACGCCCAGACTGGAATGGTGGTCCGGAAAGTGCCGATTGAATGAATTGGCAAGACGTCAGGCACAGAGGCAAAAGGCACAAAGTTTGTTTGCAATCGTTGAATGCTATCGCTATAAAAGATGAAACCGCCTTAAAACGTTGGCTATTTTTTCGTCTTCCTTGGAAAGCTCCCTCAAGGAATCTATTAATCGCGCGAATTTGCTTCCGTCGCGCTCCCCGACGCCGATCTCCCGTTCCATGGCGACAATCTTTTCCTCCATGGGTTTCATTAAGGTCCTCCTGTCCCAGATAATATATCCGAACAGGGCCAGGAGAATGGACATAATAAAACCAAGAGCCCACCTCATGTCATCGAACCGCTTATCAACCTGTTCGAACCGTTTGTCCACCTGCTCGAACCTGGTATTCATATCCAACCTTAACTCATCGAACCGCTTATCTACCTGCTCAAACCGCTTATCAATCTGCTCAAATCGCTTATCTACCTGCTCAAACCGCTTATCTACCTGCTCAAACCGCTTATCAACCTGCTCGAATTGCTTATCAATCTGCTCAAACCGCTCGCCGAAAGCCTTAAGCGTTGCCTTTATTTCAGCAAGGCCCTCGATAATTTCCCTGTCGCTGATTCTTGGGGCCGGCTCCACGGCGAAACTAGGGG
Organism: Nitrospinota bacterium; assembly: GCA_016212295.1. Taxonomy (GTDB): domain Bacteria; phylum Nitrospinota; class Nitrospinia; order JACRGO01; family JACRGO01; genus JACRGO01. The sequence goes on from JACRGO010000139.1 coordinate 17,144, forward strand.
CGCTGCATAAAAAAAACGCGAAAAACAAAAGGGTTATTGTTAATTTTTTCATTGTCCGCAAAACCCCAAACTTTTTTTACTGAAAACAGTCAACCGTGAACTGATAACCGGCGGCTTATTTCCTCAGACCTTGAATTTCGCCACCAGGTCCTTAAGGTCCAAGGCCAGCCTGGACAAGTCCTCCACCGCCGAGGACACCTGCTTGACTCCGGAACTGGTTTCCTTGATCACCTCCGCGATCTTGGACATACTCAAATTCACCTCTTCGGTGGCTGCGTGTTCTTCCTCCGTGGCGGTTGCTATATGGGTGATCATGTCAGCGACCTTTTGAACGCCCATCTTGATTTTTCTTAGGGACTCCCCTGCCTCCTGGGCCGAGCCGACTCCCTCCAGGACCTTCTTCTTTCCCTCTCCCATGGAGGCCACGGCCTTGCTGGTCCCCTCCTGAATGGCGAAGATCATGGACCCGATTTCCTTGGTCGCGTGCTGCGTCTTTTCCGCCAGCTTCCTCACCTCGTCCGCCACAACGGCAAAGCCCCTTCCCTGCTCGCCCGCCCTCGCGGCCTCAATCGCGGCGTTCAGGGCCAGAAGGTTGGTCTGGTCCGCTATGTCGTCTATCACCCCGACAATGGCGCCTATCTCATTGGACTTGCTTCCCAGCCCCTCCACCACGGACCCAATGTCCGCAACGGATTTTTCTATCCCTTTGATCCGGTCAATGGTTTGTTGCACCACCTGTTCCCCTTTTTCGGCCAGGTCCTTGGCGCTCTGGGACCCTTGGGACGCCTCCAGGGAGTGCTTGGCAACCTCGGATACAGTGGCGTTCAACTCTTCCATGGCGGTTGAGACCTGGGCCGCCTGGTCGGACTGGTTATCTATCCCCCTGCCTATCTGCTCAAAAGTGGCGGCAAGCTGGGTAGAGGCCGAGGAGACGCTATCGGAGGAATTGATTATTTTCCTGATAATCCCGGACATTCCGTCCACCATTTTGTCTATTCTTTCTATAAGCACGGCCACTTCGTCTCTGATCTCCTTGCCGAAGAACCGTATTTTACAATCCAGCCTTCGCCTCATGTCTCCCTGGGCGTACTCTTCCACCAAATCGCTGAGGGAGAGTAGGGGCTGCAAGGCGTATTTATTGCCGGAGAACATTATGCCGCCTACAAGGATAACGGCGATGACCACCGCGACGACCACGAAATTAAGCAAGTTCCCAATGGCGCCTTTTGCCTCGCCCCCCAGCGCGTTCAGTAGGTCCTCGGCGTATTTGACCATTTCACGGATATGGACTGATTCGATGTCGCTGAATATCTGCCTGTACCGGTCCCTGTTTTCCAGGATGTAATTCAGGGCCTCCTTCCTCTTTTCCCACGTCTCCTTCACCATTTTCAGATTGTCCCTGATCTCACCCGTTGGCGGGGCCTTGATGCCGGCTTTATCATTGCCGTTTATAAGGTCATCCAGGGACTGCTCGAATTCCTTCATGGTTTTTACGATTTTTTCCTTGTACTGGACCACATGCTCCTTCTCGGACTCCGAGATATAGCGGGCCATCTCAAAGGACATGGTCAAGGTCCTTGCTCTTTCAACGCCGGCCACGCTGATGTTCTCCTCCAGTCCGGCCTGGTGTCCCGCCGCGATATATTTATTTATGGTGTCGGTCATGGCTGTGACAACCGGATAGGAGGTGTCATAAACAAGCCTTCTCTTTATGTTGATCGTGTCGCCGATTTCCATGCCTTTATTAAAGGCGGCCTGGGTCTCTCCCCACTTTTTTTCAAGAATGGAAACCTTCTGAAGGGGCTCCTCTCCGCTTATGGGTCTCACATCGCCTCCGCCCCTGCGCAGTGCCGCCATATTGCCCTGGAACTCTCGCATCCTTTCCTGGAACACATTCTCCAGGGATTCGTCATTGTTCAATATATGGTTATTCAGAATAAAGGCGATATCAACCATGTCCCTTCCCATCTCGGAAACCAGCTCAAGCTGATTGTCTATTTCCTCTATTCTTTGGGCTATGTTGTAGACCACCGGCGCTTGCACGGCCAGGATGATAAGCAACAGTAGGAAGGCCAAGGCGAACCTGGTTTTCAAGGACTGGAAAATCATGGTAATACCCCCTTTAAAAGTGGATTAAAAGTTATAGAGTAACAAGAGTTAAGGAAGGGCGGAAAATAAAAATGAACCACTAATGAACACGAATTTTCACGAATTTTTAAAAACTTAAAACTATTTCTTTTTTTTAATTCGTTTCCATTCGTGTAAATTCGTGGCTAAATCCTGATTGCCGCGTTTTCCCCTCTTTCCTCCCCAGAGCAGACATTGTAAACATAATTTTCTTGTGTTTCAAGATTTTTTACCGTAGCGTGAAAAAATTAATGATATCCGGCAGCCCGCGCTTTAAATTTGAACAGGCATTCGAAGTCTGATAAGATTTAAGGGCGTTAGGGGGGCGTGCCCGAACTCTTGCAGCGCGTGGGACTTGTTTTTTGTCCCGGCCTGCCCCGCCAGGAGCCCGGAAAAATGTTGCCTTTTAAAAGAAATTTATCGGGAATAAGCCCGGCCTTTGGCCTTGTTCTGATTGTCCTCTTTCTTTTTGCCTGCCTGCCTTTCATTGACCCCGCCTTCGCGAAAGAGAAAGGGACAAAATCCACCGGAAAAAAACAAAAGGCGTCCCTTGTCGTAATCACCAAGGACCAGGACGGTCAGCCGGTGGCGGCCCCTTTCTATTTAGACGGGGACTTGCAGGACAAAAAGCAGGGACAATTGACGTTATCTCTCTCCCCCAATAAATACACTGTCAAATTCGGCGGCCTTGACGGGTATTCATTGAAAACGCCTAAGAAAGACACCCAAAAAGTTGTTCTTAAAAAAGGGCAGTCCAAGCAGGCAATTGCCGTGTATTCAAAAAACATAACGCAAGGGACCGTCTCCGCGCTGAAGGAATCAAAACCCTTTGATATTGGAGGAGATAAAAAGGGCATCACAGCCTCGTACGAAACCATTGATTCCAACAGCCTCTATTTCCACGGCTCAAAGGTCACGGGCAAGAGCAGCGACGTTGCTCACGAGTCCGGCCTGACTGACGTGTCCCAGATCACAGACGCCTCGCAATATATCTTCCAGTCGGATTCAGTCGGGCCGGTGAAAAAAGGTGAACTTGTCATATACCATAACACTTCCACTGACTCTTACGGGGCCATTAAGGTTGACGATATCCACTCCTCAGGCGGAGGCCTTGCCGCTCCATACAAGGCAGCGGGCTCCACAACTATTGATATCACATGGTATTTCCTGGCTAAAGCCGAGGGGGAGACCATCGATTTCAGTGCGGCTGACTGGGAGGCCCCAACGACCCACGCGTCGCCGGACGGAGGAAAGCTGTCCAAATCCTGGCCCGTGACTCTAAGTTGCTCCGACAATTCAGGGGGGTCCGGCTGCGCCGCCACCTACTATACCACGGATGGCAAGAATCCGGACTTTTCATCCGACGTCTATACCGCCCCCATTCCCATATCAGGCAGCGTCAAGCTGAAATTTTTCAGCGTTGACGGATACGGAAACGAGGAACCGGTCCAATACGCCGCCTATTCGGTTGCCTCCTGCTCGAACGCGCGCGCGCAAGCGGCCTGCGAAGTCGTGGAGGGATGCGCCTGGGACGGCAAAAAAAGAAAATGCTCCGAAAGCCAGGCGGATAGCGGCGCGACTTTGTGCCAAACCCACGCTACCCCGGCGACCTGCGAGACGGAGGGAGGCTGCTATTGGGACTATATAACGCAAGACTGTTACGCCTCCCTGCCTTGCGCGTCATTTGTCTCCAAACTAGGCTGTGAAGCAGATTCAAATTGCGCATGGAACGCCCTGACCAGGATCTGCTCGGAAAAAAACGCAACCGTGACGGAAATCGCTCCGGGAACGATTTGTTCAGATAACGCCACAATGGCGGCCTGCTTCTCGGTCGGGTGCTCCTGGGACTACTTTGCCAATTCTTGTTTTGATTATACGAGCCAGACCCCTTGTTCAGTTAAAAAGACGCCCGCCGAATGCTCCTCGGCCGGGTGCTCCTGGAACAAAGCGACAGATGCCTGTTCCGATTCCATGAGCTGGGGGTCCCCATGTTTTTATTATGTCACGGAACCCACTTGCGCTGAAGGCGGCTGCTACTGGGATTCTTCCTCTGGTTCCTGCTCCGGCTACCAGGGGGGCGGCTGCTCAGTCTATGGGACCATGGCCACATGCAATATCATGCCCGGATGCATGTGGGATTATGCAGCCAATGTATGCATATCCACTTTTACAGGCATAAAGGGAGGGACCACTGGAGGGGGTGGGTGCTCAGTCTATGGGACCATGGAAACGTGCAATACCATGCCCGGATGTTGGTGGAATCCGGTGGCTAATTCCTGCCTCGGCCAAACGGGCGGGACAGCGGGCGGCAAATGTTCCGCCATGATAACGCATCCAACGTGCATTGCCATGCCCGGATGTTGGTGGGAAACGGCGGCCAATGTGTGTTTTGACGCAACCGGCGGAACTACCGGCGGCGCAACAGGAGGAACCACAGGCGGGGCTGCCGATGGAACAAGCGGGGGCGGCTGTTATGCCAATGTGACAATGGCTACATGCAATACCATGACCGGCTGCTGGTGGGACTCAGCAATCAACGCGTGCTTCGGCGGCGCAACCGGCGGGACCACGGGAGGAACGACAGGCGGGACAGCGGCTTGCTCAACATATATAACCATGCCTACTTGCACAACCGGAGGATGTTTCTGGGACTATGCAACCAATGTCTGCTCATCCACACAGACAGGAGG
>JACRGO010000137.1 GCA_016212295.1 Nitrospinota bacterium
ATGAGATTGCGTTCTTCTTTGGTCACGCGTGTGTAAGCCATGTCGTTCTCCTTGTGTTGTGGCACAATACGAAGAACGTAGCTTACCTCGCGTGGCTTTTTCTATCTACAAGTGTTGCAATAGCCGGTAGCGCGCGGGAATTTTAAAACGGTTGAGCTTCAATATTAACGGGAAACCTAACGTATTTTAGAGCTTAACCCCAAAAAACGCCTCATAAAAATTCCTTAACTTAATGGCAGTGTGGCAGGAGCCTGGGAACGAGAAACATTGAGGCTATGCGGGTTCATGAAACAATATTGACGCTCAAAAAAGATTTTTTCTTCTTTGTTTCTCATTCTCAACGCAGTGAAATTCTACCCTCTAAATTTATTGACTCCGGGAAACTCTTTTGTTATGCTCTAGCAGTTTTTTTTGGGGGGCATTTGTGAAATCATTCAATTTTTTTACTTACGGCATAGCTTTTTGCCTTTTTGTGGTTTATGCGGCATTTGAATGCCTTACAAACTTCACAGCCTTCCATTCATCACAACCCACAAAAAAAACAAATTTTCATCCAGCCATTATCCTTATAACGCTCCTGGTTTTGCATCTGGGCGGCCTTCCTTGCCGGGCCTCGAATCTGGAAGATAAGCTTTTTGACCTTAGCGTAGAGGAACTCATGGAAGTGGAGATTATAACCGCTTCCGGCACAAAGGAAAATCTGAAGGAAGCCCCTGCAACCATGGTGGTTGTTACAGCAGAAGAGATAAAGCAACGGGGATATACGGATGTGACCGAAGTTCTCTATGATTTACCCGGCTTTGACGTGATGCTGTACAACGGCACCTTTTATCTTACGGCATATCAGCGCGGCTACCGCACACCTTACACCAACAGGACCTTATTCATGATTAACGGGATAGAAGACAATGTCCTGTGGACCAACCACGCCGAAATCAACCGCCAATATCCCATGTCCAACATAAAAAAAATCGAGGTCATGTACGGACCGGCTAGCGCCGTTTATGGGCCCAATGCCTTTCTTGGAATTATTAATTTAATCACCTACGATGGAAGCGAGGTCCCGAAAGGAGAGGCCAGAATCAACCTGAATGCCCTTGGCGGAAGCTATAACTCCAAGGGAATAGACATGACGGTCCTGGGAAGGCCGGGAGAGGACATTTATTTTTCCGTTGCCGGAAAATTTTACAAGAGCGAGGAACCTGATCTTACGGACAAATTCGGTTTTTTGAAAAAAGAGCAATTCAGTAACCCCAAGACATGGGGTCCATTGCTGGACTTCGAGCATTACAACCACAAGTTCGGCTCTTATTACGATCCCACGGATGACTATGGGATAATCGCGGACCTGCATTTCAAAGACCTGAAATTCGGGCTGATTTATTGGAAAAGAAAGGAGGGCTACGGGCCTTATTACCCTGCCGACCGCGCCCAGAACAACACCTTTTGGGGCTTCTCCAATAAACAGTATTATCTGGAATATGAAAAAAATATCAACAAATCCATTAAGAGCCACACTTTGGCCCTTTACCGGGAAAGCCGCATTTTTGGGCTTTGGGCCGAAGCCGAGCCGGATTGGAATCCCGGGATGGAGGACTATTCGTATATCAGCCTGACCCAGTGGAACTCCATCAATAATAATTGGTTGTTCAAGCAGAATTTTGAAATCTCGTTGCGTAAGAATCTGATGATAACAACGGGCTTGCAATATGACCGCAAGGAATTGACCAAGGCGTATGATATCCCAGGATATTGGGACACGGCGATCGATTCCTCGGCAGGCGGGAGCCAATATGGCATAGGGCATAGCACGGACACAACCTATAAGCCTCCTTCAGGTCCTCTCTCCGAAATGCCGCCGTATAACCTGGCGTATTGGGACTCATTAGGTGGATTCGTCCAGGGGATTTTGGATATCGACCCGTTTCGTTTTAATGCTGGACTCAGGTATGACCATAATTCCCATTTTGGCGGCTCTATAAATCCTCGGGCCTCGGCTATATACAACTTTTCAAAATCCCTGACCTTCAAGCTGCTTTACGGGGAGGCATACCAGGAACCATCGGTAAACCAGCTTTATGGCGGGTGGAGCGGCCGCAAGGCGAATCCAGACATGAAGCCTGAAAGCGCCAGGAATATAGAGTTTATCACCATGCACCAGATTAATCGTTTTTCACACGAAGCTTCCTTTTATTATTCCCATTATTCAAATGTTATAAAGGAAGAGTCCGAGAATTCCGGTAACAGGGACATATATGGAATTGAATACAGGGCGAAATCCTCCTTCCCGAATTTTATACCCGGTTCCTCGGACATTACCGGCTATTTCAACTACACGTATACAGATGTGACAAGCAGTTTTCGTTATAACCATGATCTTGGCGCCTGGGAGCAAGGCGATACGAACCTTGGAGACATAGCCCCCCATAAATTCAATATCGGGGTCAACGTGCCGGCCTGGAGCCATTGGAATATCAACCTGCGGGAAAATTTCGTGGGCGAAAGAGAGTTCTACACGCGCAATCCCTTGCGGGCGGAAGGTAAAAAGCTGGATTCCTATTTCGTGCTTAATGGCGTGCTTTCCTATCATTATGGCCAAGTTGACGTCAGTTTTAAGGTCCTCAATCTTCTGAATGAAAACTACTTTATCCCCGGAGCGGACAAAGCAGATAGCGGTGACGATTTCATCAAAAGGTCCAAAGGGTACTACAATTCCATCGTTCCGGAACCTGGACGTTCCTATTGGGTGAATTTAAATCTGCACTTCTGAGTTACAAGCCTAGTCAAATCCGTTATAACCAAAAAAATGTTTTAGCCGAGGTTTGTCTTCTCTAAACGCATTTTAAAAAACATGAAGTAATCTTGAGGCGCAAAAAAATTTTTTCTTGATTTGTCACTCGCGGTATAATAAAATTTTTGGCCTTGGCTTCACGATTCCTTCACGAAAGAAACTTTTATGGCAAAGAAAACCTTTTTGCTGTTTTTCCTGGTAATATTTCTCTCCACCACACCCATTCAAGCAGGTGTGCTCCGGCCCGATGAAATTTTCGAAATGTCCCTGGCGGAGCTGATGGACATCGAGGTGGTCACGGCCACAAGGACAGCGCAAAAGCTGTCCGAGGCCCCGGCCAATATGATCGTCATCACTAAACGGCAGATAAAAGAAAGGGGGTACGTCAATCTCCTGGATTTAATCCAAGACCTGCCTAATGTGGATGTGCATAAAAATGCGGGGGAAGAGTTTTTCAGTATAATAAACTTTCGAGGTTCTGAAAACCAAACGCGTTTTGTCATCATGCAAGACAACAAAAGGATAAACTCTCCCACAAGTGACGCTGTTCCAATTGCCGGCAACTTTCCATTATATAACGCGGAACAAGTCGAGATTATTTTTGGTCCTGGATCCGCTCTTTACGGCGCGGATGCCTTTGCCGGCATCATTAATATCATTACACAGGAAGCAGAGGAAATCGATGGCGCCGTTATGTCTTCTTCTATTGGACAATACGGCCATTATTACGACTACCTCAATGTCGGGAAGAAACTGGCGGAGAACGTGAACTTTTCCTTCGGCGGACACTGGAACCATTCGGACAATGCGGATCTCTCCAAATATTATCCAAAGGAGTTCGAGAAAACCGATCTTAAAACCTATGGAGGCGACATAGTCAGAACCGCCGAGAACAGGGAAAAATATTATTTCGGAACTGGCAGTTATAGCGCTTACGCTAAACTCGATATTGACAGACATTTTACCCTGGGGTTTAACCAGTCTTATTTCCGGGGTCCCACTACCGCCGGTGTCAGGCCAGAAATGTCCGTTTTTGGGCCGGAAGAAAAGTGGGAAACACTCATTCGCGACTATTATGGGGAATACAGGCTAGCCATAACGGATAATCTCTCTGGAAAATCCACCCTTAGCTATTCCACATACGAGGTCCTGCCGGATTCAAAATATAAAAATATCTATGTGGACTTTAATGACGCCTATAAATACGCCCACAGCAAGAAATTCATGCTGGAACAACAGGTAAATTATCGTATATCTGATAAGCACCAGCTTGTTGTCGGGGTCTCCTGGGAGGATTTTTACTCTCTTCCAAAGACTTATGACCTAAGCTGGCCCTATAACAGAAGCCTGCCGTCCTCCATGCAGGGATATACCTATATCGGAACAACCCTGCCGGTGAAAATTTTTGAATTGAATTACAGCAATATCGCAGGCTATGCCCAGTGGCAATCAAAATGGACCAATATGATTTCCAGCACCATTGGTGTCCGGTACGACTATAACTCAAGGTACGGCAAGACTATTAACCCCAGGGCGGGACTTATTGTGAAACCCTGGGAACCAACCACTGTTAAAATTCTTTATGGTGAAGCTTATTTTGCTCCTACGCCTTACATTGCTTACCAAACCTTTGGGGCCTTCACCGGAGCCACCAACGCTAATGGTGAGTACATCAGTAATTTCTTTAATATACCCAATCCGGACTTAAAACCTGAGAAAGCAAGGACTCCTGAAATCAGCATCAGCCAGGAAATTAATCCTGATTTTAATTTGACACTCTCAGGGTATTACTTAACGCTGAGCAATATGACAAATTATGTGAATTACAATACGACCTCTAACTACATTGAGGGAGGCGAAATACTGTCTTGGCGGAGGTACGAAAACTTTGGAAAAACCATCTTGTATGGCGGGGATCTTCGCGCGGATTACCATATGCAAATTGGAAATGCGGATTTAAAAGTTTGGGGGAACTACTCCTTTGCGGATGGGTATGTGGACGACACCATCAATCCCAGGGCTGAGCTTATACTGGTTGCAAAGAACAAAATAAAGGGGGGGCTCACCGCTACCTTTGCCAATCATAAATACTTTATAACTCCAATGTTCCGATGGATAGGCGAGACTCAAACACGATGGAAGGAGACTAATGATAAAACGAAACGTGTAAGGGTGGATGATTATGTCGTTGTTGATCTTAATTCCGGGGTGAATGATCTTTTTATTCCAGGCCTGTCAGCGTATCTGAATGTTAGAAACCTCCTTGATAACCGCTACTATAACGCGGCAGGTGGCGGCTCCAATTTCAGATTTTCACCGCAAGACCCCATTTGCGTCACAGGGACCCTGGAGTATAAATATTAAAATTCCATTTTTTCTTCGCGCTCTCCGTGGTTATTCATTCCTTTCCTAATGTAAACTGTTCCCCATGCCTGAACTTCCAAGAATTACAATACTAGGAATAGGGAACATACTGCTGAAAGACGAAGGGGTGGGCGTCAGGGTGGCGGAGTTCCTTCAGTCCAAATACCGTTTTCCCGGAAATGTTTCCGTGTACGACGGCGGAGTCACGGGACTCCTCGGCCTGGTCCCGATAATCGAGGACACGGACCATCTTGTGGTGATAGACGCCATACGCGGCGGCGGCCCGCCTGGCGCGCTCCACAGGCACGATATTTCCGAGTTCAAGTTGAGGCTCCCTAAAAAACTCTCCATGCACGACGTGGGGTTCGTCGAGTGCCTCACAGTGGTGGAGTTGAGCGGGAAGATGCCCAAGACAGCGGTGGTGGTTGGAGTAGAGCCTGAGGATTGTGAAACCTTGGAGATCGGGCTTACGGCCACGGTCCAGGCCGCGGTCATCCCACTCGCGGAGCGCGTACTGGAGGAACTGTCGGCGCTGGGGGTTACAGCATGCGCTGAATCCACCTTGGCTTCCTGCCCTCTGCCCCCTGATCCCTGACCACTTGAGTATTATTTTTTTCCTTCCGAACCGTTGCCTTTCGCGCCGGTGAGATGGCCGAGTTGTTTATCTATGGACTGCATGAGCTTCTGGGTGGAGTCGGTGTAATTTTTCATCGCCTTGGAGTTCTCCACTATGCTGGCTTTCAGGATGCCCGCAAGGTCCAGGAGCTTTTTATCTATGCCAGATAGATCGGATTGCGTTTTTTCCGGTTTCTTGGAAAGTTCCTTAAGGGATTCCTTGCTGATTTTCACCAGTTCCGATATTTTTTCAGAGGACGCCTTAAGTTCCGCCTGGAACGCTTCTCTCCCGGCTTTTTCCGCCTCGAGAGAGGCTTTTAACGCCTCCACCAGACCGTTCATTTTTTCTTCCATGGATACCATTCTGGATTTACCATCCTGTTTGAGTTCTCCCAGGATGGACTTGGAATTATCCTTGATTTCCCGAAGCAGTGTGGATGAGTCCTCCATCAATAAACGTAATCTCTCCTGCGTTTGGGCAAGGGTCCTGGAATTTTTCTCCAATTGAAGGCCGAGGGACTGGTTCAATTCGTCCAGTTTCGTCAGGAGATGTTGGGTGTCGTCCTTGATGACCTTGATGTCCTGAGTGGACGACGCCTGGTTCTCCAGGGAGGTCTTTTGAAAGCTATCCAGTTTTTCGTAAAGGATGGCGATATCGTTGCGTATGTCCTTGACTTCCTTCTCGCCCACCCAGGCTAAGGAGAGAGCAGGGGAGAGAAAAAGAGCGGCGAAAAAAGAAAAAATCGTGATAATGGTTACAGGATTCTTTTTGTTCAGTTTGTTCATGGTGGTATTCCTTTCAATTAAGAATAAGTATCGCAATAGTCCATAGAGACCAGTGATAAAGAAAGCAAGATAGCGCGGGGAAAAATTATCTTTTTCTTTTCTGGTCCCTGGCCCCAGGCCCCTGCAAAACAAATACATAAAACTTTGCTAAAAAAACAAAATGTTATGAAACTCCAAATCTCAATTGTCAAATAACAAATAAATCTCAATAACCAAAATTACAAATGACAAACAAGGAAATGTAGTTGTTTTGGACATTCAGTAATTGTAATTTGTAATTTATTTGTAATTTGCTATTTGTCATTTGGGATTTTGCTTTCCCTTTGGTTGCGGCGAAGCCGCGCCATGAACTATTGCAAAGTATCGAGGATAGAAATTTTTGTTTTTGAAGTCAAGAGCGGCTTTGTTGAGAAGGCCTCAAAATCTGGTTTCTTCTTGATCCATTTTTCTCCCGTGATTTTCATTTTGTCGTCTTCCATGCGGAGGTAGAACCTTCTTTCGTAAAGGGAATGCTCCTGGCCGGAGGTAAATTCCTGGCCGAAGGTGGCCACATAGAGATCGTCCTTTTTAAGCGCCCTCACATCACGGATGTCCGTTTGAATTTTGTCATTTGCCCGAAACATCTCCCGCGCTTGTTTCATCCATTGATTCTTGTCCTCCTGGCCTGAGTTGAAGTTGGAGGAGTAGCAGGATTCGTATTCATTGAAGTCCTCTTGCTCAACGGACTTTTTCCACTTCAAAATGATTTCCTTGATCAATTCGGAAATGTCTCTCTCGTCTTTTTTCGTGGGCTCCTCTCTTTTTGTTTTTACGGGTTTCTCGTTTTCCTTGCCTTTTTCCGGCTTTTCCGGCAAGGCAAGGGAAGCGGGGCCGTGAAGGATTTCCACGAAATTTTTCGCCTTGAGGCTGTTAATCAGTTCCTTGTATTTTTTCTTGAATTTATCCTGGCTTAATTTTTCCTCTATGGAGGCGCGCGCTTCCTCAAACGAGTGGGGCTTTGGCTCCTTTCTATCCGTCACCTTTATTATATGCCAGCCGAATTGCGTCTGGACCGGCTCCCCGACTTCACCCACGCGTAATTTGAAGGCCGCCTCCTCGAACTTGGAGACCATCATTCCTCTTTTGAAGAACCCCAGGTTTCCGCCATCCGTGGAGGTCCCGTCATCCGAATAGAGCCTGGCCAGGGACGCGAATTCCTCGCCTTTTTTCAATCTCTGGTAAACTTCCTGGGCCTTACGCTTTGCCTTTTCCTCAGGTTCACCCTTGCGGAAGGCGATCAGGATATGGCTCGCCTTTATTTCCTCCGGTTCAGCGAACTCATGCTTATTCGCCTCATAGTAATCCTTTATTTCCTTGCCGGAATTGTTTATTTGAGAGCGGATATCCATTCCGGTGACCTTGGAGATGATTATTTGCTCCTTGATTTCCTGCCTGTATTTTTCATAGGTGAACCCGTTTCTTTCCAACATCGCCTTGAATTGTTCGTCAGTGGCATTGTTTTTTTTCTTGACGTCCGCAATGGCCTGGTCTATGTCCTTTTCCTCGGCGGAGACTCCCAGTTCCTTTGCCCTGTACAAAAGCAGCTTGTCTTCTATCATCCTTTCCAGGATGCTTTCCTCCGCCTTCTTCAATTCATCAGGGGAGGTGAGCGACTTTACCTTGGCGACTTCATCCACCCGTTGCTGGACGTCGCTGATGGTTATTATTTCCTCGTTTATCTTCACCGCCACTCCATCCACGATGGTGGCGGAAGAGGGGCCAGGATGGAAGGCCAGGAGCGTGGCGGCCAGGAATGCCGGCCATATTTGATGTTTTTGGACTTTATTTATCATTAGAATTTTTAAATTTTATTTTCGGTTACGGACAGCCCGCCTGGCTCATGGTTTTTCCTTATTTCTCCTGGATTTTTTTTAAATACTCATCATTAATAACGATTTTTGAATTGGCTTTCAAGTTATAGACCCATCGTGGATAAGCGTCCTTTTCCTTGTCCTTGATAAGGTTTTTCCTTATGTCCTTCCTGGCTTCCTCGAAATCCATTTTTTTTGGCTCTATTATTTTCGTTACCTTGAAGAGGTGGTATCCGTATGGAGTCTTAATGACGTCGCTGTGCTGTCCGGCGCCCAGCTTGAAAATAACGTTGTCGAATTCCTCCGGGAGTTGTCCTGGGCTGAATATTCCCATTTTTCCTCCGGCGGCCGCCTCGAAGCCCAGTGAATGCTTTTGGGCCATCTCATTGAAGTCCGCTCCTGAAAGGAGTTCCTTGTTGATATCACGGGCCTCCGATTCGTCGGGAACGATTATATGATAAACCTCCGCCCTTTTTGGGAGGGAGAACGCCCCCCTGTTAGCTTCATAATAATTGTTCATGTCTTTCTCATCCACGTTTATTTTTTGAATGACTTCCCTGTCAATCAATTTTTTAATCAGGAGGTTTCTCCGCACTTCATCCTTCCATTTTTGGAGGGAGAGGTTTTTTTCCTTTAATCGTTTGGTCAGTTCCTCCTTGGTGTATTCCCCGGCGATCTGGCGCAGTTCGTCCTCCAGTTCCTTGATGGAGACCGTAATGCTGAGGCGCTTTATTTCCTGGTCAAACAATTTATTTTGAATGAGCTGTTCCAGGACAATGTTCTTGGGTTCCCTTGCCCCTTCTTTTGCCGGGCTTGCCTTGCTTATTTTGTATTTCGACAAAAATTGCTCCAGCCCGCTCTCGAAATCCTCCTTGTATATATATTCCTGGTTGACTATGGCAACGACGTTTTCGGAAAGGGCGGATTTATTCTCCTGGTTTTTCGAGCACGCCGCAAGGATGGCGGCTGGGAGAAGAAATAAAAAAAAAAGGCGGCGAAAATCCAGTTTACCCTTTCCGGCGTTATTCATCATTATTCTTTTTGCCCGACCTTTTTGGAAAAACCATGGAAAAGCAGGGGGATGCCAAGGAGGTTCAATGAGGACATTCCTGTCTATAACGCGCTTAAAGCCAATATGGACGATATTCTTTCCGATGCTTCCTATTATCCCAAAAGCTTCCTTCCCAAGTCAAAGTAATTTTTGATTAATAGGAATTTCAGCCATATTCAGGAAGGCCGTTAAAAGTCAGATTGTCTCTCGTTCCCGGACGGGAGCCTCACTGCCATTAAGTTAAGGAAAAAAGCCTTTGTTTTCAATTAGTTAGGCGGGCTAGATTTTATATTAACTATATGGTAATATGTGTCTATTATGCATTAATTATTAAATTTATAGTAAAAAAGGATGATATAAT
>JACRGO010000141.1 GCA_016212295.1 Nitrospinota bacterium
GTTAAATTATGGTTAAAAGTGGACGAAATCCCTGTATTTTCAACAATTAAAATTTAAATCAACATGTAGATTAAAACCATAATTTGCTTTGTTTTTCAATAACTTACATGCAGAAACGAAAATTTAACCGGACAGCAATGAAAAAACAAACAAGAAAAGAACATAGCTTTGGACATTCAGTAAATGTAGTTTGTAATTTATTTGCGATTTGTTATTTGCCATTTTGAGTTTTGTTTTCCTTTTGGTTGAGGCCATGCCGCGCTACAAGGAAGGGCGCAGCAGTTCGAGGCGATTTCCCGCCACCGGCTTCCTCCATCCAAGCCGATTTTTCCAAGAAGTTCCATTAACAGGCAAAGAGGAAGGCCCACCACATTGTGGTAGCATCCTTCAATCGATTTGACCAGAAACCGCCCCCTTCCCTGGATTCCGTAAGCGCCCGCCTTGTCCAAGGTATCTCCGTTCTTGACGTATTCAAGGATACGCTCTTCCGTGACCTGATTAAACTCCACTTCCGTGGTCCTGAACCCGGTCTCAACCATTCCCTTTTCAGGATAAATGGCCGCGATTCCGGTTATGACCTGGTGCCGCTTACCGTTCAAAAGGCGGAGCATTTCCAGGGCGCGCTCTTCATCTCCAGGTTTTCCCAATATCACGCCATCAACCGCCACTATGGTGTCAGCTCCGATAATAACGCGGTCCCTATGTAGTGTCGATATGGCCTCCGCCTTTGACCTGGCCATCCTGGCCGCGAAGTCCAGAGGGTCCCCTGGGACCTCAAAATCTTCCTCTATATCCGGCGGAAAGCTTTCAAAGGGGAGGCCCAGACGGGAGAGGAGTTCATATCTTCGTGGCGACCCGGACGCAAGTATTATTTTCATGTTTTTTTCCGGAAAATAAAAAAGTTGACGCCTGAGACAGGAGAATAGCGCCGGGCTTCTTCCCCCCATTTATACGCAGTGAAGTTGGAAGAAATAATGTCCACCACCCCATCAATGACATATCCTTTATCCAAGTAAGCATTGAGCCAATCAAATATCATCAGCTCTGACTCCTTTCCCGCCAGCCATGAGGTGGGGATATTGGTATATAGAATATATTTGGGGGCGGCGGATTCAATCTGCCGGACCATTTCCTTTTGCATCTTCAAGGCGAAGCCATGGGATTCCATTAAGGGATAGGCG
Source organism: Nitrospinota bacterium (assembly GCA_016212295.1). Lineage (GTDB taxonomy): Bacteria > Nitrospinota > Nitrospinia > JACRGO01 > JACRGO01 > JACRGO01. Next base: position 1,182 of record JACRGO010000141.1, read on the forward strand.
TATATATATCCAGTCGCGGCTTTTCTATTGGAATAAAAATAGATCTGCGGTTCTGAACCTAGCACAGCGATGACGTCTCCATTGGCGGTATTCTTTTTGATGAAACGCGCGATTTCCAGTGACTCTGGAAAGGGGTTCAGACCGTAAACCGTCCGGCAAAGCTCATGGGGAGTCGAGTTTAGAAGGAGTTTTCCCTGGCTGAAAATCGGATAAGATATGAATATAATAAAAAGGGGCGAGGCGGCCGCCATCGCCCATTTTTTGGGTGGGAGTTTTTTTAAAATAAAGGAAGCTCCGATTCCGGCAAGGAGGGCAATGGAAGGCAGGAGGAGGACAAAATAATGGGGCCGGAAGAACCAGCCCGGGCATACGGCAAGAAAAGAGGCGATAAAAAATCCGTACACCCAGGCGCCTCTAATTGGCTTTGACTTAATCCATGTCGCGCCGGCCAGTCCAAAAAAAAACAAAACAAAGATAGGGAAATGCGTGCGCATGACAGGAAAAAAGATTCTTTTGAAATTGGAGAACCCTTCGGAAATTGGGACTTGCGAGGCATATTCAGCGGCGTATCTGAATGTCCAGAAAAAAAATTGCCCCAACAGGCCCTGGGTTGAAAAGAGGATGATCGTCAAAAGAAATGGAATCGCTGCTCCAAGGGAAAACAGGCCGGTTTTGATAAGACACGCCCGAAAGCCGCCACGTGTTTTTTTTAAATAAACAGAACAAATATAGATGAAACCAAAGACCGGGAAAAAAACCGCGTGCTGTTTAATAAGAAAAGAGGACCCAAGGAAAAGTCCGCCGAAAAAAAGATAACTTCCCTTCTCCTTTTCCTCCGCCAGCAGGACTAAAAAAAATCCCATGGAAACGAAAAATATAACGAAGTGCTCGGAATTGGCCCAATATCCCTGGAGGGAGGGGCTTAATGTCAAAACAAGAAAACTGCTCCCGGCCACAAAACCGGAAACGCCGTCTATCCAGCGTCTCCCAATGAGATAAAGCATTAATGAGGTGGCGATATTGACAAGAAGGAGCGCTGAGTGGATGCCGGTATGGGTTTGGCCGAACAAAACCAAAATCGCGGCGTATACAAAGTAAATGCCTGGAAATTTCATATTATAGGCTTCACTGTATGGAAGTATGCCACGAAGCAAGTTCTGTCCCATATAGGCATACTCCCCTTCATCACGTTCCAGCGGGACCTCCAGAAAGCACAGCCGGAGAAAAATAGCCAATAACAGAAAAAAAAACATTCCCGCGTTTGCAGGCCATGTTTTTTGCCGTTCCGTATTTTGGTTTTCCATGATAAAAAAGTAAAAATTATCAGCTAATGGACTTACAAATACTAAAATACCATTTATTAACCGCTGAGGCGCAGTGGCGCAGAGAAAAAAATTCTTTAATTTCAATATATATTTTTTTCAGCGTCTCTGTGTCTCCGCGGTGTATTTTTAATTTATAAGTCCCTAAGGCGTTACTCCTGGTCCCTGATTTTTTTTGCCGACCCTATCTTTTCCTTCAGCATCCTGATGTTTTCCCCAGCCATTTTTCGCGCGTAAGCGCTGGGACTGTTTTTCTGTTCCAGTTTGAATTTCTCCAGCGCCTTTTCGTACAGGCCCATCTCCGCGTAAATCACCCCAAGATTGTTCCAGTCCGTCCCGCCGGAAGAAAGAGAATCAAGGCTCTTTTCGTACTCGATAATGGCGCGGGTGCGGTTTCCCCGCGTCAAATAAGCCGTGCCCAGGTTACTGTGGGCGCGTGAGTTGGCTGGATACTTTTTTACCGCGTCTGCCCATAGGTCCAGGTCGCTTGTCCAAACGCTGTTCCGGTAAAAGGCCAGGCACCCATTAAACAAGAAAAGCAGGGCGAGGAATGAGGTCAGCAAGACTCGCCGCGCCGGGATTTTTTCACGCGCCATGCCCAGGACCGCCGCGGCGAATAAAAAGAACCCGGCGGAGGGTATATACAGAAACCGCTCGGCTATCAATATCTTCACTGGAAGGATCTGGCTGACCGGCAGCAAGGCTATGAGAAAAAAAGCCAGGCCGAAGGAGGCTAGCGGGAGGGCGTCCCTCAATTTATAAACAACAAAAAAAAGGAAAAAAAGCACGGACAGGGAAAAGAGGACCATTGGATGAAGCAGGGAAAAAAACCTGGGAAAGGCCATGTAATCAACGCAAAGGTTGATCGGGAGGACCAGCAGTTTCACGTAGTACGCCAATCCAACGGCCATGGTGCAAAATAGGGGGTAGGCCCCTCCGAAGGCGCCGTAATGGATCTGAGTCACGGACCCGACTATGAGGCCGCGCGCCAGAAAATAAGCGGCCGCCAGGGCAAGGAGCGGAAGGTATACGGATTTGGCCCTTGAGGCAAGGGAACCATTATTGCTGAAAAAATAATAATCCAGAAGAAAAACAAGAAAGGGAAAGGTAATGGACATCTCCTTGGCAAGAAGGGCCAGGACAAACAGCGCGGGGACCTTCAGCCCAAGACTGAAAGGCGCGTCTCCCTCAATCCGGCGTTTCGCGTACACGAGCAAGGCCGACAGGAAAAAAAATCCCGACACGCAGTCATCGCCCCCGGAGATATAAGTGACGGACTCCACATGCGCCGGGGCAAGGGCGAAGAGCAAGGCGCAGAGGACGGCGGTAAACCCGCTGCCTGAAAGGAGAAGGGTTATTCCGTGCAGAAGCCAGGTCGCCCCGAAATGAAAGATCAAATTCACCGCGTGGTATCCTGCGGGATCAAGCCCCCATGCCCTGTACTCAAGAGCGCGAATGGCGGTGCGGAGGGGACGGTATATGTCCTTTTCTCCGTCAGCGGAAAAGGTTTTAACGGAGGTGAGGAAGGAAGGGACGTTGGATAAGTCACGGATGGACTCGTTGCGCGTGATGGCGGTCCCGTCGTCCCATTGAAAGGGGGACCGTAGGGCGCCACTAAAGGACAAAAGAATGGCGAGGAAAAGTAGAACAGGGACCAATTTGTTCGAGGCAGGACGCATTATTTTTAGATCAAGGAATGATGAATGTCGAAGGGGGCGGGATTTGAAGCAATTTTAGCTTCGACATTCCTTGTTCGATATTCGATATTAATCAATTAAGAAATTAGTCGCCAAGGACGCGAAGTATCGCGGGGCCTTTTTGTTTTTTAGCGGCCCTTTGCGTTCTTCGCGGCTATTTTTTCAATGCAAAATAAAAAACAGATCCCTTGCCCGGCTCGCTCCTGACTCCCACCCTGCCCCCATGCGCTTCCACTATTTTTTTTACGATGGAGAGCCCGAGTCCGGTGCTCGGCTCCCCGCCAGTGGGCCTTGGGCTTAATTTCTGGAAGGCGCCAAAGACCTTCTTTAAATCGTCCTCCCGAAGTCCAGGGCCGGTGTCCTCCACCTCCACCAGGATTTCATCCCCCAGGGCCTTTCCACGCACCGTTACCTTGTTGCCGGCGGAGCAGTATTTAATGGCGTTACCGATCAGGTTGTCCAATACGCTGCCAATCTTGTTCTCATCGGCGCTGACGGAGGGGAGGACGCCTTCAATCTCATGGCGCAAGGATATGGATTTCCTTTCAGCGGCCATTGCGTTATTGGAGCATTTTTCCATGATTAAAAGCCTCACGTCCAGGGGGGAAAGGTTAAGCTCCACGAAACCGGAACGAATCCTGGACCAATCGAGCAGCTCGTCCACAAGATGCAGCAGATTATTGGTCTGCTTCTGGATCGCCGTTAAAAAACCAATCTGCTCCTTGTTAAGCGGGCCGATCTCCATTTTAGGGTTCAAAATAAACTCAACGGTGCTCCAGATGGTGCCGAGCGGACTACGCAGATCGTGGGCCGCGAAACTGAGCAGTTCGTCCTTGGTCTTGTTGGCCTCCTCCAATTCCTGCCTCAGGTGCGTCTCCTGGATGAGGGCCTCCTCCAATTTGCTGGACATGTGGGCGATCTGGTCCATGAGGTCTTGTTGGCCCTCCGGCTCCCTTGCATGCCTTTGCTCCATGTCGGTCCCGGCCAGGGACTCCCTTTCGGAAATCCCCATGCTCAACGCCTGGATGGACTCATGTATGTCCCTTAAAAAAAGGCTTTCATCTCCGGCATGTATCACGCACAAATCCATGCCGGCAGCCAACAGGCCGCTCGCCCTTTCCCTGTCCCGGTTTTCCAAAAGGACAATCACCTTTTGATGGATGGCGCCCGCCTCCTTTCCCTTTATCATTTCTATCCAACCGGCGCAGTCATTCTCTATCATCTTGAAATCCACCAGGATGCACCCATAATTTTCCTGAAAGGCCAGGCCCTTCGCCATCTCCAAGTCCACGGCGCATATGGTTTCCAGGCCCCTTGCCTCAAGGAAATTCCTGATGGACCTCAACTCCTCCAAATCCGGCTTGAAAATAAGGACCTTTTCCCTGGAGATTTCCCTTTTTTCCGATGAAAGCTGGCTGGTTGTTTTTTTCACTGCTTTAGCGTTGGAGTCTGGTTTGATGTAAAGTGTATAATGATACTTATAAAGAATTTTAAAGGAAGAGGTTGATTTAAGCAAATGCGGACCCTCAGGTGGACAATTTTTCCATGTCTCTTTTTCGCCCTCGGCTGTTTCGAGAAGCTGGTAGGGGTGAATGTGACCATAGTGGACCAGAAGACCGCCCTGGAAAACCAGGTGCTAGGCTCCTTTCAGGAGATAGACAAGGACACGGCCCTTCTGGCTTCCGTGCGCTCCGTGGATGAAAGCGGCAAGTTGAAGGCCGTGGAACCCGTGGCCAAGTCGAAACGCACCGCCGTTTTCGCCAGGCAGAGAATGGATTTCAATAAGGACGACGTGGAGAGTTTTAAGCTGGAGGGATGCGCGGGCGAAAATAACCTGGGACTCCTGGAATTCTTTGAAACCGAGAAAACCAAAAATGATCCGTCGTACAAAAAATTTGTCCAGGCGATAATTGAAGAGGAAAATGAGGACCGCCTTACCATCCTGAAGAGGGTATTGGCGACCAACGAGGCATTCGGGGAAGGGGACCTTGAAAAAGTCAGGCGCATCTACGCCGGACTGAACAGGGACAACGCCAAAAAAGGCGAGATGCTCCAAACCCCGGAAGGGGAGTGGGTGAGGAAGAAATGAATTCAACGCCTCCGGCGAACTGAAAATAAAACGCTGAAGTTCCCTTCAATCACTTCTCTTTCACCTGAAAAAAGTATTTTCGAATGAAAATAAACAGAAAAAAACTTGCCTCCAGCGGTGAAATACGAAGAAGAAAAGGCGGAGGCGGCATGAGTGATAACTATTCCCCCCCTTTTAAAATCACTCCTGAGATAATCTCCCTCGTTGCTGAAATATCGCGGATGATTGGGCGTCTTTCGGCGCTTGAGGATGCATCAAAAACAATCCGCCTGCGCCGGATCAACCGGATACGGACAATACAGGGATCGCTCGCGATTGAAGGAAACACGCTGAGCGTTGAGCAGATCACCGCGATCCTTGAAGGTAAAAGAATAATCGCGCCGCCCCGTGAAATCCAGGAGGTCCGGAATGACATCAAGGCATACGACAAGCTTGAGCAGTGGGAACCGCATTTGAAAGAAGCTTTATTGGATGCTCACGGCTTGTTAATGGCAGGCCTGCTGGATAGTCCTGGGAAGTTTAGAATTGGCGGAGTGGGTGTTATGGCAGGACAGGCAGTGATCCATATGGCTCCGCCTGCAGACCGCGTACCTTATCTTATTAATGATCTCTTGCATTGGTTAAAAACAACCAATCAGCACCCGTTGATTGCCGGATCGGTTTTTCATTATGAGTTTGGGTTCATGCATCCTTTTGAAGACGGCAATGGCAGGATGGGAAGACTCTGGCAAACATTGATTCTCTTCAAATGGGTTTCTCTGTTTGCCCACATTCCAGTTGAAAGCCTTGTGTATGAACATCAGGCGGAATATTATGCGGCACTGAATAAAAGTACGGAGAATGCCGAATCATCCGTATTTATCGAGTTTATGTTGAGCATGATTCTCAACGCTGCAAGGTAGTGTCCGCCCCCGAAGTCAACCCCGAAGTTGCCCCCGAAGTCAAAAAGCTGCTGTCTATCCTGAAAGGCGAGATGAGCCGTAAAGAGATACAGCAAAAGCTTGGATTAAAAGATGAGAAACATTTCCGCGAAGCCTATCAACAGCCGGCAGTAGCCGAGGGTCTTATTGAAATGACCGTCCCTGACAAGCCTAACAGCCGCCTACAGAAATACAGAATTACTCCGAAAGGCATTGCGCTTGTTAATAAGAGAAAATAATGTCCGAATGCACCAATGCCGAACGCCCCTTTTTAGATAACACTGTAATGGAACGGAGAATTCGATGAGTCATAAGCTTTCATTATGATGGTTGGAAAACTTCCTCGAAGAAATCCGTGAGAGTCCCTATGGTTGCGGTTCCGCCACGCCATGAACCATCACAATTTTTTACCTTCGCGATTTCTTCGCGGTTATCCATCTTTCCTGTTTATTTGGAGCAAAGCCTCCCTGCTGAATTTAACCCCCTCCTCTTCCGCTTTATCCAAGGCGGAGTAACTGCCCAGAACAGCCACGGCGGAGGCAGCTTTCTCAAGAAGATATTTCGCCGCTTCCCTTAATCCATCCGGCGTGGCCCCTAACACGGATTCCCTTAATGCCTGGCGGAATTCCCTTGTGCGCCCGGAAAGGAGCGCCACTGTCTCGCTGAATCCACGGGCGCGGGGCGACCCCGGCTTATCTATCATGCCGATTGTCCCAATGATGCTCTGGTCCACTTTTTCCGCATCCAGCCCGGACGCTGCCTCCCTTATTGCGTTCTCGAAATTTTCCAGAGTCCTGGAAAGGTTCGGGTCGCGGTAGGACCCGCAGATAAAAACCGGATGGGAGCTCTTGGCCGCCGCCATCCCGCCATAAGCGCCTCCCTCCACGCGCACCTTGTCCCAAAGATATCCAGTGGAGAGGTTCTTTGCTAACAGGGCATAGAGGCCCATGGACTCAGGGCTTACGGAATCAAGGGCCCATGCCTTGGCCACGAAATTCACAGAAGAGTTGATCTCGATCCCCTGGAAAGGGCCTTCGCCGCCAGGGACATGGATTTGAAACGCCTCGCCTGCCGCCTTTTCCGGCAGCCGCCCCAGGAAGGACTCCAGCGGCTTCATGAAGGCGTCCGGGTTGTCCGCCGTGATTGTGGCCACGCAGGAATTTTTATTCACAACGAGGGCATGCAGGGCCTTCATCTTTTCAGCGGCCTCTTCCATATTGTCCTTGCGGACCAGGGAATCAAGGAAACGCAATTGCGCGATCCCGCCCAGTGTTTCGTCTAAATGTTTCGACTTGCACAACCGCGCCGAGGCATGGTCCATTGCAAAGTAATGGCCCGCGCTTATGATGGAAGAGTTGAGATCGTTCCGCATCTCAAAGAGCAGGTCCTTGATCTGCTTAAGGCTGCAAAGGTCAGGGGCAAGGAAAAGGTCGGATAGAATTCCCAAAAGTTCCCCGAATCTTTCAGGGAGGGCCTTTCCCCCGAAGAAGATATTGAAAAGAAGGCGGGAAGGATAGCCTGCCTTGGACTGGCACAAAACGGAGCCGGCAAGGCCGCCGGTGGACAAGCCCACCCGCTTGGACATTTCCTCATAGGAAAGCCCAGCCGCTCCGCATCTGGCTAACAGGCCGGAATATAACGGCAGCCACGGCAACAGATCCGAAGGCAGCGCCAAGCAATCAAATCCGATGTCCAGATAAATTATCCCGGACGTGAACAGGGGATGCGCGAATACAGGGACCCTTGAAAGGACCGTTTCAGTAGTGGGAACGTCCAACCCCCTTGGAGGCAGGTCGGATTTTGACAATTTCGGCAAGGTGGCTTTTGCCTCCGGGGACGATGCCTTTTTTTGTTCCTCCAGAAGTTCCCGGCCCAGCTCATGATATTTTTTCTTTTCACCGGCGCCGAAATCCTTGCTCAATTCCCGGGCCTGGAGCATGGTCAGATCCTCCAGCCGTTCCCCCATTTCCGGGGACGCCTTGATTATGGAGAGGAGATGGTGCGGATTTTCCAAAAATAATTCCTTCATTTTTTGCATGAAATAGGCATGACCCTTTTTCTTTTCCGATTTTATGAACTCCAGGTTTCCTTCAAATTTAAGGTGCGCCAGAGGGTCCCCTCCATAAAGCCACGAGCGGTAACAACGCCCCGCCAGTCCGAGGCTGTAAGGATAACGCGACCCGCCGTTGATTTCCCTCAGTCTGAATTCAGTTCTCCGGATGCACCCCTCAAGCAGTTCCTCGTCAAGGCCCTCTTTCACTTCCCTTTCAATGGTGTTGAAAATGATGTCTTTCACCTTTTCAGCCCGCTCCGGCCGGGTCTTGCGGAGTCCAACTGAAAAGATCCCTTGTATGAGGTCCTGCTCAAACCCCGATATGTCATCCATATCCTCTCCGAGACCGGAGTCTATGAGCGCGCGTTTGAGCGGGGAGCTCTCCGAGCCTATCAAATACCTGGACAATATTTTTCCAAGAAGATTATGAATCGGGTCCGTGGAATTTCCCAGAAGCCAGCTTACCGCCACTGTGGCTGTCCCCTCGTCCCCTTTTGGGGCCGGGGCCTGGATTTCCATACGGCCCGGTTCAGTCCATGGTCCTTGCGGGCGGATTTCAGAATTCACGGACAGGCGTTCGTATTCGAAAAGATATTTTTCCTCCAGGAAGCGTAATATCTTTTCCGTGGGAATGTTGCCGTAAAGAAAGATAAAGGAATTGGAGGGATGATAATATTTCGCGTGAAATTCCCTGAAGGCCGCGAAGGTAAGGTCCGTTATATGTTCCGGCTCTCCGCCGCTTTCAAAGAAGTAGGTGGTGTCCGGGAGGAGTCCCGACAGGGTTTTTCTGCTTACATGGCTTGAAAAATCCGAGAAGACCCCCTTCATTTCGTTGTATACGATCCCCTTGATATTGACCGGACCGTCAGGGCTCTCCAGATCGAAATGCCAGCCCTCCTGGGAAAAAACTTTTTCCGTGAGCAGGGGATGTAGCGTTGCGTCGCAATAGACGTCAACGAGGTTGAAGAAATCCTTTTCCACCTGGGACGAGACCGGATAAATGGTCTTATCCGGGTAGGTCATGGCGTTAAGGAAGGTCTGCAATGATCCCTTCAAAAGCTCCTGGAACGGGTCCTTGAGCGGAAATTTCCTTGAGCCGCACAATACGGAGTGCTCCAGTATATGCGGCGCTCCGGTGTTATCGTACACAGGGGTGCGGAATGCGATGGAAAAAAGGTTATCGGGGTCTTCGTTGAAGAGGTGCAGCGCCCTGGCCCCGGTTTTTTCGTGGACCAGGATAACCGCCTGTGAGCGCAGTTCCGGCACGTCCTCAACCCTTTCCACCCTGAAGCCATGAAATTCCTGGGACTCCGTGATATCTTGTTTCGCCATTCTTTTAAAATTCCTTTCTATTTGCCAACGTTTTATATGAACAAAGGCCTATGAACCACGAATTAATCTGAATTTATCGCCCTTTGGGCGGACAAAAAAATCAGGGGGCAGGAGTCAGGGACCAGGGGCCAGAATATAAAAAATTCCATGTTTAGTTTGTGGCATTATGGCACATTTCAGAATCCTGGCGCAATCAACATTGGGGTGTGTTTTTCGGGGGTAAAAAGGGGTCAAAAACAATACCTGATGCTTAGCATTCTTTAACCGCGAATGGACGCGAATAGCCCTGGATTTAAAGTGTGTTTGGGCTTCACGATTACTTCTTGATGAAAAAAAATAGTAACTATTCAGTGTGTTTTTATTTTTGTTCTCCTTAAAACTGAATTTTTATAGTTAAAGGGAGCCTGCGGTCTTTTTACATCCCCCTGGCCCCCTTTTCCAAGGGGGAATCAGGCGATGTCCGGGCGATGGACGGCACAACCCATTCCCCCTTGATAAAGGGGGATTAAGGGGGATGTAAAGATGCATTTAACGGCGACTATCGGGGTTATATAATATTTCGCTGAATAGTTACCTTTATTTTTTTAGCAAAGTTTTATAAGCTTGTAGTACCTTATGGCTCCATAGCCTTGACGGGACTATACTGAAAATATTTAACAATGGAAAAACTTATTAACAGTCTCAAAATAGTATTGATAACCCACCCCGGCGCTCCGCGCCACCCCTCCAAGGAGGGGAATTTTATGTACGTTAATTAATTATGAATGTTGATAAGCAGACGGACTATTGGCTGAACTCCGCGAAAGAGGATTGGGAGGCGGCGCATCAGCTTATTAATGGCGGCAAGTGCCGCCGAAATTACACGATTTGATAAAGTTGGCATCCAGGTGGAGGATGTACCAATGGTTGATAAAACAGTTGTAAACTGCGTCAGGCATTATCTTAAAACGGTCAATGAAACCGGGATACGGGTAACGTTCGGGGTTATTTTTGGCTCCCATGCGCGGGGTGAGGCCGCAGTGGAAAGCGATGTTGACGTTATGGTGGTATCCCCTGAATTTGACGGAGAAAGAAAACTGGGTGATGTGGCGAAATTGTGGAAGTGCGCGGCGAAGTCGGAGGAAAATATCGAACCTATTGCGTGTGGGGAACAACAATGGACAGAAGACGAAGGTACGCCAATTATTGAAGTGGCCCGCCAGCAGGGGCAGATCGTCAGGCTTTACGGCGGGGACTGAATCAGTTGCCGGTTTCCAGTTTTCAGTTGACAGGGGAAGACAGAAGACGGAAGCGCATGACACATGACGCACGGCCCCTGACGCCTGAATTCTTTTTTGTTTGCCAGAATGTCGTTAATTTTTAACAGAAAGGATTTAACAATGGAAAAACTTGTATACAAAACCGTTGAAATACCAAAACTCACCAGAGGCATAGCCAAGGACTCCACCGAGCTGGTCGGCAATACTCCGCTTGTGCGGCTGAACCGCATAACCGGCGGGGCAAAGGCGATAGTCGCCGCCAAGCTGGAATCATTTAATCCGATAGGGAGCGTAAAGGACAGGATCGGGGTGTCCATGATCGTTGACGCGGAGGCCAAGGGGCTGATAAACAAGAACACGGTAATAGTTGAGCCCACCAGCGGAAACACCGGAATCGCCCTGGCCTTTGTTTGCGCGGCGCGGGGATACAGGCTCATCCTGACCATGCCGGACACCATGTCAATGGAGCGAAGACAGCTTCTCTCCGTCTTCGGCGCGGAGCTTGTGCTGACCCCGGGCGCGGAAGGGATGCCGGGGGCCATAAGAAGGGCGGAACAACTGGCGGCTGAAAATCCAGGTTATTTCATGCCGCAGCAGTTCAAAAATCAGGCCAACCCAGAGGTGCACAGGCTGACCACCGCCGAGGAAATCTGGAGGGACACTGACGGGCAGGTGGATATTCTGGTATCCGGCGTGGGCACAGGCGGGACCATTACCGGGGTCGCGGAAGTAATTAAATCCAGAAAACCCGGATTCAAGGCCATCGCAGTTGAGCCTGTGCTTTCACCGGTCCTTTCCGGCGGGAAGCCGGGTCCGCACAAAATCCAGGGCATAGGCGCGGGCTTCGTCCCTGCCGTGCTGCGGACCGATTTAATCGATGAAATCGTGCAGGTAAGCAACGAGGACGCGGGCGCGACCGCGAGAAGGCTGGCAAAGGAAGAGGGAATACTGGCCGGGATATCCTCAGGCGCGGCAGCCTGGGCCGCCTTGCAAGTGGCCAAAAGACCGGAGAACGACGGCAAGCTCATAGTTGTCGTCCTGCCTGACACAGGGGAGCGGTATTTGTCCACTTGGCTTTTTCAAGAGACCCAGCCGGCTCCGTCCGGGCCGCATTTGTAAGGAAGGACAGGTAATTCACGATTTGAGGTAAGGACTTCAATAATAAATCCTTTTTTTAATGCTCCAGACCTTTTTTTTCGTCTCATTTTCATTTATCATCTTTGCATGGATAAATTCAGACCCTGCTCCATTTACCTCCTCCTGTCCCTCTTGCTGGTTTCCACCGCTTTTTCTCCATCTCTTGTGGAATCCGGCGAAAAGGACAACGTTAAGCTCGCTGTCAAGGACGCCATCAAAATCGCGCTTGAAAAAAACCTCTCCCTTAAGTTCGGGTCCCTGGAGCCTGAAATAAAAAAGACCGACATCGAGATAGGCGAGGCGGCCTTTGATCCAAAAGTCCTCGGCGGCGTATATGGCCAAAAGGACCGCAGGCCCTTTGCCAGCGCCTTCGCCAAGCCGGATATCGGCGATAATCTGGAAGAAGAGTGGCGCATCGGGCTGGCCCAGAAATTAAAACTCGGGACCGAATACGATTTCACCCTGAGAAGCAAAATGAAGGACACCAACTCCCTGTATGCGGGACTGGACCCGGAGTACGGCTCAGAGGTGTCCCTTAATTTCACTCAGCCGCTTTTGCGGGAATTCGGAACGGACATAAACAGCACCAACATCCTGGTGGCGAAAAACAATAAAAATATCTCGGACCTTCAATTCAAGCAGATGATGATAGACGTGGCCACCAATGCCCAAAACGCCTACTGGGACCTGGTATACGCCAGGGAAAACCTGAAGGTGCAGGTGGAATCCCTGAATCTCGCCAAGGATTTCGAGCGCAGAATAGAGGCCCAGGTCAAGGTGGGGACCATGGCGCCCATAGAAATCCTGCAGGCCAAGGCGGAGGTGGCCGCCAGGGATGAAGACATTATTCTGGCCAAGAACAATCTGGAAAAGGCAAGCGACGCGCTCAAGGAAATCATGAATCTTGGGGATGATCTCTACAACTGGGGAGGGCTTATCGATCCGATTGATCAGCCGTCCTTCATCGTTGAAAAGACGGAACTGGACAAGAAAATATCGGCTGCAATGGAAAAGCGGCCTGACATGCTGGAGCTTAAAAAAACCCTGGAAAATGAAAACATCCATGTGAAGTACAACGAGAATAAACTCTACCCCTCCCTGGACCTTGTGGGAAGCCTTGGACTGAACGGAATGAGCGGGACCGCCAAGGCCGTGGGTTTTGGGGCCGACGTGTCACAAAGCCGCTTTGGCGGCGGGTATGGGAAGGATTTTGACAGGATGTTTTCAGGCGATTTTTATTCATGGAAGGTGGGCGTGAATGTGGAGTATCCGCTCGGAAACAGACTGGCTAAAAATGAGCTTAGCGCCTCGAAGCTGAGGGTCCAAAAACTTCTTTTCCAATTGAAGGACATTGAGAAAAAAATCGCCCTGGAGGTGAGAAGCGGGGTCCGCGACATGGAAACTAACATACAGAGGGTGGAGTCCACGCGGGTATCAAGAAAACTTGCGGAAGAAAAACTGGACGCTGAAGAGAAAAAATTCGAGGCCGGACTTTCCACAAGCTTTAACGTCCTGAGTTATCAAAAAGACCTGACCACACAGGAAACCGCTGAGATAAAGGCCATAATCGACTACAACCGCTCTATAGTTGGTTTGCAGAAGACGGTGGCCGAGACCCTGGACGTCAACGGCATTCAGCTTCAATGACTGCCAGGGAAGTGTTTGCTCAATGAAAAAATCCAGCCCTATCCGTTTCGGGTGCCACGCATTTCTTAACTCCAAGCCGATTTCCGATTTCCTTTTCCAGCATCGAAAAGACCTTAACCTGGATCTCCGCTTGGACCATCCAGCCAGGCTTGCCGACGCCTTGAGGCGCGGCGAGCTTGATCTTGCTTTCATCCCCTCCATTGAATATTTGAATATTCCCGGCGCCCTGATAGTGCCTGACATTTCCATAGCCTCAAACGGCGCTGTAAAAACGGTCCTGCTCGTTTGCAAAAAAAAACTTGAGGACGTGCGCTCCATCGCCCTCGATGAACGCTCCAGGACCTCGGTTATTTTGCTGAAATTGATTCTTAAGGATAAGAATATAACATCTTGTTTTTTCTATCTTATGCCCCCAAACATAAATGCCATGCTGGAAAATAATGACGCCGGATTGATCATTGGGGACGCAGCCTTTGCCGCGCATGGGCGCGGCATGGAAATTTATGATCTAAGCTCCGAGTGGTTCCGGATGACGCAAATGCCCTTTGTCCACGCCATTATCGCGGCTTCACAAGGATTCAGGGTAAATTCCGAATTGACGCATGGACTTCGGGAGGCCAAAAGGACCGCGAAAATAAGGGCGTGTGAAATAGCCGGAGAGGAATCAAAAAAACTGGGAGTTTCTTTTGAGGAATGCCTTGACTACCTTCAGAATAAGATCATTTATGATTTGGGACCAAGGGAACTTGAAGGTTTAAAAAAGTTTTACGCTATGGCCGCTGAAAGCGGGCAGGCCCCGGCGGAACTTCCCGAACTTCGGTTTGCTTAATAATAAAGTTCATAGGGGGCAGGTGTCATGGTGCAGGGACCAGTATATGAAAAAAATTCCTGGATTCTGAATCCTGATCCCTGACACCTGCCAACTATTACTTTGAATTAAAATGATTGACGCAATTTTAAACAAAGCAAGAGAAGGCTCGCGGCTCTCAAGGGAAGAGATCATTTCCCTGCTCGGCTCACGGGACCTTCTCGCTCTTGGCGGCATAGCCTCGGAACTGGCGCGGAAAAGAAACCAGGACCGGCAGGGAATCGTCACGTATATCGTTGACAGGAACATCAATTACTCCAATGTCTGCGTCTCCGGGTGCCGGTTCTGCGCCTTTTACAGGGAAAAAGGAGCAAAGGACGCCTTCCTGCTTTCATGGGAAGAGATAAGAAAAAAGATCGAGGAGACCGTGGAACTAGGCGGGATACAGATTCTCCTGCAAGGTGGGCTTCACCCGGACTTGAATATCGATTATTATATCGATCTCCTCACGGAAATAAAAACGGCGTTCCCTTCCATCCATATTCATGGCTTTTCACCGCCGGAAATTTTGCATATATCTAAACTTTCCAAGCTGGCTGTCAGCCAGACCATCGCACAATTAAAGGAAGCAGGGCTGGACTCAATACCAGGCGGCGGGGCGGAGGTCCTTTCCGACGCGGTCAGGAGCAAGATAAGCCCAGAAAAATGCGCCGCCTCCCAGTGGCTTGCAGTCATGGAAACAGCGCACAACGCCGGATTAAAAAGCTCCGCCACCATGATGTTCGGCCACCTGGAAAGTCCGGCTGACATCGCGGACCATCTTTTGGCCCTTCGAGGACTCCAGGACAAGACCAACGGCTTCACCGCATTCATTCCATGGACCTTTCAACCAGGCAACACCGAGCTTGGAGGGGGAGGCAGCATCGGGGGTTTTGACTATCTGCGCATGGTGGCGGTTTCAAGGATCGCCCTGGACAATTTCAAGCACATCCAGGTCTCATGGGTCACGCAAGGCGCCAAGGTGGCGCAAGTGGCCCTTTTTTTCGGCGCGGATGACATGGGAAGCACGATGATAGAGGAAAACGTGGTTAAGGCCGCAGGTGTGTCGTTCCGGATGTCAGCCGAGGAAATTAGCTCCCTTGTCCAGGACGCGGGACTCAGGCCCATGCGGCGGAGAAATGATTATTCATTGATTGAAACGTAAGGCTGTTTTCTTAAAAAACTAAATAGCAAGAATTTCTTAACCACAAAGCGCACAAAGTAGGCGCAAAGATCACAAAGTTTTGTGAAACTCCAAATCTCAATTGTCAAATAACAAATAAATTTCAATAACCAAAATTACAAAGGAATAAACAACGAAATGGAATTGTTTTGGACATTCAATAATTGTAATTTGTTATTTATTTGTTATTTGTCATTTGGAATTTGGAATTTGATTTTCCTTTTGGCTCCTCTCGTCCTGGCCAAGGCCAAGGGACGTTTCTTTGTCTTCGCTTTCCGCCAGCTTGTCCATCAGACTGGCCAGCCTCCTGCTTAAAATCAGGCTGATATTGAAATTAAGCTTGTTTACGACATTGGGGAAGAATTTGAGGTCCTTGTTAAGTTTCTGATAGTCAAACCGCAGGACGCTCACATTCGTCATGGCCTTAACGTCCGCCGTCCTCCTGGTTTCCGCCACGTAGCCGATCTCTCCGAAAATCTGCCCCGCCTCCAATATCGCCACCTGCCTGGCCCCGCCATTGACCCGGCGCGCTATCTCCACCCGCCCGGAAAGTATCAGGTACATGCTCCGCCCGACCGTCCCCTGCTCCAATAGAAGCTTCCCGGCCTCGAACTCCCGCAACTCCGATATCACTATTGCCTTCCGTATCTGGTAATCGCTCATGCCGTTGAACAGCGGACTTTTCTCAAGCGCGTCCTTTTGCATGTTCAGAGCAAGAATTTGATGCAGTCCGACCAGGCGGGTCCGCGACAAAATAACAGGCGTTATCAACAAATTGACGAAAAGGGCAAGGAGCATGATGGCCGCGGACATGGCCCCGAATTGGGCGACCACCGTGAAATTGGATTGCAGCAGGACGCCGAACCCCATGGCCAGGGCCAGGCTTGTGGCCACCATCGGCGCGGCCTCTTCACTCACCGCGCTGTCAATTGCCTTGCCGTAATCCGAGGTCCTTCCGCAAAAATCCGTGTAACGGGAAAACAGGTAGATGGTCCAGTCAACGGCTATGCCTATGGAGATGACCGCCACCATGACAATGCCGGGGTTCAACGGGATCTTCAGCAGCCCCATGGCCCCGAACATAAAAATGACCGGTATCAGGTTGGGGGCAAGCGAAATAAGCCCTCCCTTGTAAGAGGTGAACATGGCCGACATGGCTATGAATATCGCCGCGACCAGGACAAAAAGCGATTTGGCTTGATCCGACATGAGCTTTTCAGCCGCGGCGTTGATCATGAGGTTTTCCCCGACTATATAGGCGTTCATCTGTCCGCCCGCGATATGGGCCACGACGTCTTCCAACTCCGCTATGTACCGGTTGATGGAGTTTGAATCACTGATCTTGTGGCGCACTATGATATTGGCGCGCCGGAAATCCTGGCTCACAGAGGCTTCAAGGTCCTTGCGTTGAAAAAACAGCAGGTATTGGGCTATCAGATTGCGGCTTTCCGGGACCCTGTAATACTCCGGCCTGCCGCCGTGAAATTCCCTGTTGACGAGCGACAGTTGATCAGCAAGGGACAGGCTTTGGTCAAAAACCCCCTGCTTTTTCAGGAATTCCTGAATGCGCGCCAGCTTAAGAATGTTTTGGGAATGCTGGAACGCCTTGTCCTGGTCGGATTCAAGCGTTATATAAAAGACCTTCGTTCCGGACAGATGCCGGTGCGCGCTGTTGATGTCCCTTATAAGAGGCCGGTCCTCGCGCAGATAAGACAAAGGATCGTTCGTAACGTATAATCTGGAGGAGTGGTAGAGGAAAAAGACGCACAAAAGAGCGGCGCCCCAAAGAACTGCCTTGGGGAAACGGCTGCTGGCCAAGCCGAAAACACGCACGAACAATCCGGGCAGGCCGCGGGTCCTCCCCTCTTCCATGAAAAGCCGGTGCCTCAGCGGTCCAATGAGGCTCAGGATAATGGGAAGCAGAAGGAGCGTCACTACTCCATTGGCGGCGACAGCGAAGGCGGAGACCAGGGCAAAATCCCGTATCAGCTCCATTCCAGTAAAGACGTTGCTCCCGAACCCTATGGCAATGGCCATGGCCGCCAAAAGACACGGCGCGCCCATGCGCTTTAGCATGAAACGGACGGCAAAAGCCCGATGATTGTCCTTCGCCATGGAAAGACCGAGAAAATAGGAAAAAAGCATGTGAATGTCCTCGGTGCAGCCGATCGCCGCGACCAGGGACGGCAGCATCGCGCTCAGGATATTTAGCGGCATCCCGGACCATCCCATCATGCCAAAGGTCCATATAATGCTGACTCCGGCCATTGCCAGCGGGACCGCCGCGGCGAACGCGCTCCGGAGAAAAAACAAGGTAGTAAGAAACAGGGTGAAGGCGGACAAGGGGACAAGCCATTTAAGGTCGTTGAAGAGGGTCTCTTTCATTTCCATGTTCATGCGAGAGGACCCCACCTGAAAAATCTCTTGAAACATGGGACGGAGCGGGGCAATGGAGCGTTCCAGCGAGTCATTGACGCGGGCGTCGAACACATCACGGCAAAACTCCTGGCGGACAGATATCATCATGGCGAGCGCGGTCCCGTCCTCTGAAACAAAATTCCCGGCCAGGAATGGATTATACAGCGCGTCCGAGCGGGCCTGGTCAATAACGGCCTGGTCCTTCGGCGTTCCTTCAAGTATAATCCCTGAATCAACCTTTCCACCCTTTCCGCGAATGGTCCTCACACTGAAAATATCGTCCACCCTCTCCACGAAATCAAGCGCCTTGACGCCATGGTGCAAAGCCTCCAGGGCCGATAGTTTTTCAGGGGTCCACAGTTCAGGGTCGCGCGCGAAGACCATGATCCGGTTATCCGACCCGAACTCGGAAATGATCCTTTCATAAATCGGCTTGTGGGGATCGTCGGCGGAGATGAAGCCCCTCATGCCAGTGTCAACGCGCAATTTCGGTATGCCGGCGGCCGCGGCCGCGGTGATCAGCGACAGAAACAAAAAGGTGGCCAGCCGGTGGTTCACGCCCAGCATTAGAATTCGGAGCAGCATAGTCAAAGTCCTAAAAAATAGTTAGCAGGGGCAGTTGTCAGGGTTAAGGGTGCAGCCGGATTGGCGGCTTTCCTGCCTCTCGTTTCCTGGGAGGACATGGCGCTGCTTCGCCGCAACCAAAGGGAAAACAAAATCCCAAATGACAAATAACAAATTACAATTACCGAATGTCCAAAACAATTCCATTTCCTTGCTTGTCGTTTGTAATTTTGGTTATTGAAATTTATTTGTTATTTGTCATTTGGAATTTTGTTTTCATTTGGTAGCGCCTATGCAACACCGTGCTCTTTACAGTTATTAACCGTCTCAAAATAGTATTGATATAACCCACCCCGGCGCTCCGCGCCACCCCTCCAAGGAGGGGAATTTTTATGTGTGCTCTATTTTGAGACGGTTAATAATATTGCTTCCAGCCCGTGTCCTGCCCCCTGACAACTGCCCCCTATCCCCTTATTGCTTCTCCTCAAAGACCGGGCCGGCAACGCCCCTCACATGCCTGTTTTCAAAAAGCCAGGCCGGGGTAAAAATCTCCCGCTGTACATATTCCTGGGAAAAAATCCTGGAGTTGATCTTGATCAGCGTCTTATGCCCGTTTTCAAAGTCCTCCATCAAAATCATATTTGGCTTCCACATATCGTTATCAATTTTTTTCAGGTCATGCCGCGTTTGGCGCTTGAATAAACGCCCCTGAAGATTGAAATAATCCGTTCGCGCTATGGTGAAATTGTCCTGTCTGATTAAATGGCGTCTGAAACTGTAGCCGGTGGACCGCTCTATTTCCCGGCTCAGAGGGTAGGCCTCCACCACGAAGCATGTGACTGTTTTGATTCTGGCGTCTCCAGCCCGCGAATAACGGAAATCGGACAGCGCCTCCGGCACCAGGTCAGCCAGGGAAAAATCCGTGTCCAGAAAACGCCCCCCCCTGTCTTCCCGCTCCCCTGCCACCAATTCCTTTCCCAAGGCGGGAAGATAAACGCCGGTCTCGACGCCGCCGGACGGAAGCAGCGCCGCCAGCAAAGCCACGCCGCGAAGCTCGGCAGGATTATCCAGCGTGAAAAGATATTTGGCGGTCCCTTCTTTTTCAGTCCTGGAAAACCTTCGCGCCACTCTGACGTCGTGGTTTCCGGCCTTGTCCATTAGAATGACCGACTGTTCCTCGAACACGAAGGGCGCGGTCTCATGGCGCTTGAAAACTTCCTGCATGATATCAAGGCCGGTCAATTCCTCTTCAGCGCACGCGCATTGAAAGCATAGCAGGACGCAGCAGACAACAGACGGGAGGCAACAGGTAATGCGCAGTAACCGGTATACCATAACCCTGAGCAATAAAGGCATTTTAAATTGAAAATTTGAAATTGCAAATTGCAAATTGGAGCCCGCTGATAACATTATGAAGAACTTTCAGGTGGATTGTTTGGTTTTCAAAATTTTCAATTAACAATTTTCAATGTCTTTTATCACTCATTTCGCCTGGCCATGCGCCTTCAAAATGGCCTCGCCGATGATCTTGCCCAACTCGCCGAAAAGCTCGCTCATGGCCGCGACCGTGCGCTCGTAGTCCTTTTCAGCAATCGCAGCCGGGCTCGCCAGATCAGTTATCCGCGCCTCAAGAAGCCTTTGGTCCGAGCCGCGCGATAATCGCCATTGGACGGAAAGGACCACCCGGCCATTGTAGTCCTTCTCGAACTGCATCACCTCCAGGTCAATGCGGAAATCAGGCGGCGCCAAGGGGCGGTGAGGCGCCATGGCTATATTAGGAGTGCCGAGAAGCCGGGAAAGATTTTTCGCCAGGACCCTTGCCATGTCCTTGCCCAGGTTGCCTCCCCATTGATGAAATTCAGCCAGTTCCAGCCTGTTCCCGCTGCTTCGGGTCACTATCTGCGGCCTCTCAAGGTATTGCGGCAGGCGAAGCGACACAACTTCCACGGAAAGCCGGCCTGAGCTGCCGGACCCGGCGTCCAGCGCGGCGGCGTTGCCAAGCGGGGTGAGGACGTAGAACTTGGTGTCAGGCGCGTTAGTGGCCAGGCACCCGGACAATATACCCCCGGCCGATATCAGCGCTAGCGTAAGAATCAGCCGGATTTGAAAAAATGTTGGCGTCATTGTTTTTCTCCTGGAGGGTTCTTTCCGAATATAATGGATTTGGGATTTCGCTCCAGCAGGTCTATGAAGGTCCTGATGGAGCGGGCGGTTTCGGCCAATTCCTCGGTCATCTGGTTCAGCCGGAATTGGAGCGGGGAGTCCGGCTTCAGCACGTCGCTTACCATGCCCAAGGTGATCTGGGCCTTCTCAAGGGTGGCGTTGCCGGTCCCTATGGCCTTCTCAACGTTCTCCAGAAGCGGTTCGGCGCGCTTGTCCAGTTTGCCCAGGATGCTTTGGAATTCATGCATTGACCCCTTCAGGTTTTTCACCGCCTCATGCAGTTCAGGCGCGTTGACAAACTTGTCGGCGCCCTTCAGCGTGTCCATCAGTTCCGGCGAATTCACCAGACGGTTGGTCCCTTCCAGCGCTCCGGATAGTTGCGAAAATATCTTGTCCAGATCAAGCTTTTCAATTTTCGTAAGAATGGTCTTGACGGATGTTGCCATTTGCTCCAGGCTGGCCGGGATGGTGGGCAGTTCCGGAAACCGCGTCTTTCCGCCAACAAGCCTGGCCGGAACTTCAGGGTGCATGTCCAACGCTATGAATAATTGCCCGGTCAGGAAACTCCCTGTCCGCAATTGCGCCCTGAGGCCGCGGTCCACCAAGTCCTTGAACGTCTGGTATGGCGAGGCGTTCTCCTTCTCCCCCATATTAATGATCCGCTCAGGCTCTATCTCGATGTTGACAGGGATGCGGAAGCCGGCGTCGCGTTTATCGAACTCCAGGCGCACGTCCGTCACGGACCCTACCTTGATTCCCTTGAAATCCACCGGGGCGCCGACGGTAAGGCCCTTGACTGAATCGTCAAAGAAAAGAACGAAGGCAAGCTTTGTAGTGAATGCCTGCTCCTGGATGCTGCCAAGGTTGTCATGGAGCGTGAAAATCAGGCCCTCCACGTCCTCCTTCTCCTGGTCCTGCTCCTGCCCCACAGCGACCGGAGTGTCAAAGGCGATTCCGCCGAAGAGAAGCGATTCCACTGATTCCGCGCGAACGTTCACGCCCTCCGCTCCCATGGAAAAATCGAACCCGCTTACATTCCAGAACTGGGTCGAGCTTTGCACCATTTCATCAAAAGGGGCCTTGATGAAGGCGTGGATGAGAACGCTTTTTCTGTCGTTCGCCAATTCGTATCCAAGGACCTCGCCCGCCAGTATTTTCTGATAATAGACCGGCGAGCCCGCTCCGATGGAGCCAAGCTTTTTTGCCAGGAGCGTGATTTTTTTTCCGGACTCTTCCGCCCTCACCGCAGGCGGCGCGTCTAGTCCTATGAAGTTCTTATGAGGCGCCCCCTGGCCCGGTTCCAACTCAATATACGAGCCGGAAACCAGGGTGCCGAGGCCGGAGACCTCGCGCAGGCTCATGCGCGGCTTGACCACCCAGAAACGGGTGTCGCGGCGAAGCAATGCCCGCGCGTCCTTGTTGATTGTGGCCTTGAGAATGATATAGGAAAAATCCTTGCTGAAGAGCGCGGCGTCAACCACGCCCACCTCTATTTCCTTGTACTTGATCTTGGTCTTGCCGGCCTCTATGCCCTCCGCTGTCTTGAAGGTGATGCTGATCTGCGTCCCCTTCTCCGACAAAGTCTTAAAGATAAGCCAGCCCCCGATAAGGGCCGTTATAATTGGAATCAGCCACACTATTGAAGGCCCGGATTTATCTTTAATCACCGGGGCCGGGGCGTCGGCGTCAGGACGAAGGTCCGTCATTTTTGCCTCCGCGCATTGTCCCATATCAACCTTGGGTCGAAGCTGCGGGCGGCGAACATGGTAATCACCACCATCGCTCCGAAAAACGTCGCGCCAATGCCTGGCCGTATAGTCGACAGGGAGCCAAGGTTGACCAACGCAGCCAGTATGGCCACCACGTAAATATCCACCATGGACCATGCCCCCACTGCTTCCGTGACGCGGTAAAGAAGGGTCCTGTCCCTGGCCCGCCAGGCCGATTTTTTCTGAATCGAGACCAGGAGAAAGGACAGGGCTATCAGCTTAAGGACCGGGACAACGATGCTGGCGAAAAAAATTATCATGGCAAGGACCCACATCCCGCCTTCAATAAGATGGACCACGCCGCTTAGAATAGTGTTTGGATCGCCCCTTCCGAATTTAATTATGGTCATTACAGGGTAAACGTTGGCCGGCACAAAAAGCAGGGCCGCGCTTGCGATAAGAGCCCAGGTCCGAGTGAGGCTGTTTGCCTTGCGTCCATGCAGCGGGGTTTCGCACCTGGGGCAGCGTCCATGGCCTGGTTCATCAATTTGTTTTTTGGGAACCAGCATGGAGCAGGTGTGGCAGCCGATCAGGCCCCGCTCCACGGCAGTGGCGCCAGGGACGTTATCTTCAGACGCAAGGCCCATGCGAGGCCATATAGCGGAGGCGTCCATATTGGCGTTCGCCGCTGAAAACGCAGCCAGAAGCCCCGCGAAGGAAAACAGGGAAACGCCGGGGATGATTTCGGCAAGGTCCATCAGTTTTACGAAGGAGATCAGGACCCCGAGCATGAAGACCCCGATCAGGCTCCACGGAGCAATGGCCTGAGCCACGCGATAAACCCTCGCCATTCTCGCTGGACGGCGTCCAAGGCGCAAGGGAAAAAGTATATAAAGCATGCAGGCGATGCTGAGCAGGGGAAAGAGAAAGCTTGTCAGAAACACCAGGAGGCCCAATTCGCCCATGCCCATGCGATAAAGCGCAAGCGACCCTGAAAGCAAAATGTTCTCCTCAATGCGTCCGCTCAGCTTAAGCGAGAGGAAGGGAAAGGCATTGGCCATGATGAAGAGCATCAAAGCGGCCAGGTTCAACGCCAGGGCCCTTTCAACGCTGTTAGGAATGTTTTGATATAAAACCGCTCCGCATCGGACGCACAGGGCTTTTCCGCCGGACGGAACAGGCTGAACGCGGTGCAGAAAATCACATTCATGGCAGGCTATCAATCCTTCTCCAGGGTAAAAGTGTGGTGGACTTTAAAAAAATTAACATCGAACATCCAACACTGAACATCGAACGTCGAAAAAGGAAGAAAGGCTTTAAGTAAGGGCATGGAGCGCCGTGCCCAAACATTCTAAAAACTTCAAATAAATTTTCCTTACTTCGATGTTCAATGTTCGATGTTCAAGTTTTTCCCTCTTCGATATTTAGTATCTCGTTGATTCATAAGCGAAAAAAAATCGTCCAATTTATGTGAAATACAGCTTTATTCTAAGAGAAGTTTCCTGGATAATCAATGCGTTTTTAAATAAGGCATCCTTTAAATTCCATCAATTTCTTTTTCCTGACTTCCTGGCTTCCTTATAAATTGACACCAAAAATCCAGAAAGCCAGTAGAAAAAAAGAACCGCTTTTCAGGCGAATAAAAGTGGAAGATAGAATTAACATGAAATTTTTATTAAAATAAGTACAATGATTGAGTGCAAAAGAAATTTTCCCAGGATTCCAGCCAGCTTCCCGGTAAAGTACGAGGTAGTGAAATGGAATGAATCTCCGCACCATCCGCATAACCCCATGTCGGCGGAATGCCATGACTTGAGCGTTCGCGGAATGCGCTTCAGCCATTCCCTGGAACTCACTGACAGGATTTTAAGAAAACTGCGCGAGGGGTCCATGAAGCTTAACCTTGAATTCACCCTTCCAAACGATGGAGCCCCCATCAACCTGCACGGCAGGATGATTTACTGCGGAGAAGACGACGAAAAGGAAGAAGACAAGGAAGGGGATGGCGACCCGGAAGAGGACGTTGACAACAAGTGCATGGGAATTCTTTTTATTGACATAGACCCATCCGACTATCAGCGGATAGACCAATTCATCCAATCCGGAACTTCCGGCAAAAGATAACACCTGAATTTTTACCATGAAAATACAAAAAATTCTCACACGAAGACACAAAGGCACTAAGAAATAAGAAGACAGAGGATATGAAAATCAGTTTTTATTTTTTCGCCATGGATTTTTGTAATTTTTATCAACGTGGGGGCGGCAAATTCTATATGTCAGGTAACTGATAATGCAAAGGGAACAATTTGAAATTTTTGAAGCGGAGAAACTGGCCCCCTATGCCATGAAGAGCCGGGACTCAGCCGGCAGGAAGCACCATGAAAAAGAGCACCCCTTTCGAACCGCCTTCCAGAGGGACCGGGACAGGATCGTCCATTCCTCGGCCTTCAGGCGCCTTGAGTACAAGACCCAGGTTTTTATCTACCACGAGGGCGATTACTACCGCACCAGACTCACCCACACCATAGAAGTGGCCCAAATAGCCAGGACCATCGCCAGAGCCCTTGACTTGAACGAGGACCTGGCGGAGGCCGTGGCCCTGGCCCATGACCTTGGACATCCACCATTCGGACACTCCGGCGAAAAGGCCCTGAACGAGATGATGGAGGGACACGGCGGATTCGAGCACAACCGCCAGAGCCTTCACATTGTAGAGGAACTGGAAAGCAAGTACCCCGATTTTCCGGGCCTGAATTTGTCCGAGGAAGTCAGGGAGGGCCTGGAAAAACATTCCACGGATTACGACCATCCTGAATTGCCGGAAGAAAAAAAGAAGGTCTCTCCAACGCTTGAGTCGCAGGTGGTGGACTATTCCGACGGCATCGCCTACAACAGCCATGACCTGGATGACGGCATAACTTCTGACATGATCAACATTGAACAACTGAAGAAAATAACCCTGTGGAGGGAAAACATAAAAAACATCGATCTCTCGGGCAAGAAGCTGGATTTCAAAATGAAGAAATACCAGATCATCCGGACCATAATCAATCAACAAGTCACTGACCTGATCGGCCAGACAAGGAAAAACCTTCTGGAAGGCGGGATCGACTCCATTGAAAAGGTCCGCTCCCACCCTTCTCCCCTCATCTCCTTTTCCCCCTCCATGCAGGAAAAAAACCAGGAACTTAAGGAGTTTTTAAAGAAAAACCTGTACAGGCATTACAGGGTGAACCGGATGGAAAACAAGGCGAAAAGGATAATCAAGAAACTCTTTTCCACATACGTCAGCCAGATCGAGCTCCTGCCCATGTTTCCCGATAATTTGCGCGAAGGGACGCCAAAGGAGAGGCTTGTCTGCGATTATATAGCCGGGATGACCGACCGCTTTGCCCTGTCTGAAATGAAAAAGCTGTTCGATCCGAATGAGAAGGTATAGGCACTTACTCGTCTATTATATTATTATCTCGCGCATTTCAAATATTTTTGGATAGGACTTTAATCAGGCTGTCTGCCATTTTTTCCGCTTCATCCTCTTCCGGTTCGTGTCCTGTTTCATTGAACACGTGGTCAAGCATGCATTCCCTGAGCTTTTCCTTGAGGTGGACTTCGGATTCAGGCCAGGTAAGCGCTTCAATCAATTTTTTGATTATCAGATTGTTTTCCAGAATTAATTCAGCTATTTTTTTAAGCCTTTCCACCCTGGCTGCTTCCTGGAAACCTGCCTCCCAGGTCTTGCAAACCTCTTCCCAGTCAACGGAATTGCCATTCCTCGTATATGAAGGCATGGCCTCGAAAACTATTTTCCAATCCCTGCAAATGCCTTCCCAATCCCTGCCGTCCCCTTTTTCCGGATCAGGGTACAAATCCACTATCTCATTACTCAGGGTTTTGCTTTTTTCCAGATATTCCGCCGGGACCATGAAATTTATTGCCTGCTTGATGACCGGAATAATCTTGCGTGGAATTCTTTCCGGGGAAACATCCTGACTGCCGCCGATAGTGATGAATTTTTCAAACGGGTTTAAAAGAAACCTGGTGAAATGGTCATATCGCTTTGTCTGGGCCTCCTTGGCAATGAGTTCCTTTTTCGTTGTTTCAGTTTTCTCCGACAAAGTCCTGGCGACGAATTTACCGCAATCATGGTTTCCCTCCAAGGCGATTTTTTTCAGGGCCGGCAATGCTTTTTTCAGGGAGGCGGCAATTTTCTCGGTGTATAAACCGTCAGTAACCAGTTGGCTTTGAATGGCCTTGATGGCCCTCTGCACGGTCTGTGTGCAGAAAGTGGAAGGGAGGACATTATCTTCTCCGGTTCCGGCAAGGAGGGAGGAAATGTCCTTTTTTTGTATGTCTCCCAGAGGCTTTTTTACCGCTTCCTCTGGTTTTTTCTTGTTTTCAGCCATTATTTCAGGCAGGATGGTGATTATTGCTTTTTACTTTATTACGGAACATTTCCTCTTTAAGGTAAGTCTTTTTGGAGTGTTGCGCCTGAAAAAATGGTTTAAACAGGCATAAATGCCTTGGTTTCCAATTTTTATCGGGGGGGTGGGCAAAAAAAGGAGAAAAGTCAGTCCTTCATGAAAATTTTATTTTTGTCCTCTAGTTTAAATCCCAGCGCCTCGATTATCTTTCGTTGAGTATCCATGCGGCAGGGGGCATCTGTTTTTTCTATGCGATCCAATGTTTGCACGGATATACCGGCTTTTCTGGCCAGTTCAGCCTTGCTCATCATAAGTGACTCGCGGTATTTTTTAACACTGTTTTTAGCCATTTTATTGATCTCCTGAAAAATTGTTATAGCTATAATATAATATGAAAAATCGCTTGTCAATACCTTTTTGTATAATATTATATGAATATTACTATTAAATTTTTAGGAAATTAGATTAACTACCACTTTTTTAATGTAGATTTACCAGCTAGTTCCTATAATATTACCATAGTATTGGGATTTCAGGTTTTTGCTTTAAAAACAATGGGTTCAAATTGCAAATCTCAATTGCCAAATAAGCGTATGCTCCAGGCTTTTGTTGAAAAAAAATTCAGGGAAACAGCCTTGAAGGATATCGATTCAGGAAACCAGGATACTATGTTTTCCTTTCCCCTGAATTACACGGAGCTTTCAGCCTCCCTTAAGGAATTCGGACTCTTTCATCCAGTTTGCCTCGCCAGGGGGGCCGATAGTTCAGGTACCCTTGTTCTAATTTGCGGCCACAGGCGGCTCCGCGCCTGGGGCGGGCTCGGACATGAAACAATCCCGGCCTTCATCCTTGATGCTTACCCAATGGATGCCTGCGAGGCGTTGCTTTTCAATGTGGCGGAAAATTCCACGCACAGGAGCTTTAACGATGTGGAGATATCCAATGTCCTCGCCAAACTGGGCAGGGGAAACTTCCCGTCAGAGAGAATAATGGAAGAGGCCATGCCATTACTCGGACTGGACAGGAACAAAAAAGCGCTTGATGATTACCTGGCGCTTCAATCATTGGTCCCTCAATTCATGGAATACCTGGTTGAAATCGGCGCTCCGCCGAGGGTAGGGGCAAGAATTGCCAAGTGGGGAGAGGAAGATCAATGCGAGCTATATTCCGTGGCGGCCTCCTTCCGGCCTGGAGGGAACAAGTTAAAGGAAATCCTGGATATGGTTGAGGAAATCAGCTTGCGGGAAGGGACTTCGCCTGGAATGGTTCTGAAAGCCGAAGAGGTGGCTTCCGTTTGCCGTTCCAAGGATATGGCCCCATCAGACAAGGCCAGAAGGATGTAACAGTTTAGCCCTTTCTGTGTCTTTTTTGTTCTAATACCGTCCATTATCTTGACAAATGGGTGGTTTTTTTATATTTTATATCAAGAGTAAAAATACTCTTATAAAAGATGGAGGAGGGCAAAATGGCTAGGTTA